>NZ_KV831675.1:0-7457 GCF_001837185.1 Neisseria sp. HMSC064D07
TAGGGGATTTTGGGGAATTTTGCAAAGGTCTCGGATTGTTTTTGTTTATATTAAACGGAATTTTGGGACGGTTTCTTGATTACAACATGCAACAGTGAAATTTTCAGACGGCCCGGATTGGACGGAAGGAAAACAGGCCGTCTGAAATATTTTGATGACGGGGGATTTGAATGCGTTGGGTTGCCGCTTTTCCTTACGGAATAAGGGAAAGGCGGTTTGCGGCGAGGGCGGTTGTCAGTGGGACGGGAAGGGAAAAACGGGGCTTAGGTGTTGCGTTTGGCTTGTATATAAAGAAGTGTATGAAGATTTTAGTCGTAGTGCATGAAGATTTTCCTTGCGATTTTAATGCAATACTGACTTGCCAACAGTGTTAAATTTTTTTACGATAAGGTCAGATTATGTTTGCATGGCCATAAGCGGTGCATTCTTTAAATACCGGATATTATCCTTGTCCGAATATCTATTTTAACCGGCCGGTTTGTCCGGCCTGATTCCTAAATATATACGCGCAAGGCTGAACGGCCTTGGCGACACTCGACTTTTAAGAGGTTCATCGTGTCAAATTCTCAATCCAGCGAACGCGCGACGTTTAGCAGTCGCCGCGCCTTTATGTTTGCCGCCATCGGCTCGGCCGTGGGCTTAGGCAACATTTGGCGTTTCCCTTACATCGCCTTCGACAACGGCGGCGGTGCTTTCGTCCTCCCTTATTTGGTTGCGCTGTTGACGGCGGGTATTCCGCTGTTGCTGCTCGACTATGCCATCGGCCACCGTTACCGCGGTTCGCCTCCTTTGGCCTTCCGCCGCCTCGGCCGTTGGTTTGAGCCGGTGGGTTGGTGGAACTTTCTGACCAACGTCATCATCTGTATCTACTACGCCGTGATTGTCGGCTGGGCGGCAAGCTATGCCTATTATTCTTTGACTTCGGCATGGGGTGCGGATCCGCAGGCATTCTTCTTCAAAGACTTCCTGCAAATGGCAGATGCCAAAGACTTGGGCTTGGATTTTGTCGGTAAAGTTGCCGGTCCTCTGATTGCCGTGTGGGTGTTTACGCTGGCGATTATGGCTTTGGGCGTGCAAAAAGGTGTGGCCGGTGCGTCCACATTCTTCATGCCTTTGTTGGTGGTAATGTTTGTCATCATGGTGGGCATTGCGCTGACTCTGCCGGGTGCGGCAAAAGGTTTGGACGCTTTGTTTACGCCTGACTGGAGCCGCTTGGCGGATCCGAAAGTCTGGGTAGCCGCATATGGCCAGATCTTCTTCTCGCTCTCTATCTGCTTCGGCATCATGATTACTTATTCTTCTTACCTGAAGAAAAAAACCGACTTGGGCGGCACCGGCTTGGTTGTCGGCTTTGCCAACAGCAGCTTTGAGTTGCTCGCCGGTATCGGCGTATTTGCCGCATTGGGCTTTATGGCTCAAGCCGCAGGCAAAGAAGTCAGCGAAGTGGCATCCAACGGTATCGGCTTGGCGTTTATCGCGTTCCCGACCATCATCAACCAAGCGCCGATGGGCGCGTTGATCGGCGTGTTGTTCTTCGGCTCGCTGGTGTTTGCCGGTGTGACTTCCATGATTTCCATCGTTGAAGTGATTGTGGCCGCAATTCAAGACAAAATGAACATCGGCCGTGTCAGCGCAACGCTGATTGCTGGCGTTCCCATGGCGATTATTTCCACCTTGCTGTTCGGTACGACCACCGGCCTGCCTGTGTTGGACGTATTGGACAAATTCATCAATACTTATGGCATTGTGGCTTCCGGTTTTGTTTACGTTTTGGCGATTGTTTTGTTGCGTAAGCTGCCCGAACTGCGCAATCACTTGAACGCGCTGTCTTCCATCCGTGTCGGTAAAGTGTGGACTGCCAGCGTGGTAGTTACCGTCGCGATGCTCGGTTATATGCTTTATCAAGATACCGTCGGCCTCTTAAAAGAGAATTACAGCGGCTATCCTGACAGCTTCCTCAATATCTTCGGTTGGGGCATGGTGGGTGCTCTCTTGGTATTGTCCGTCCTGCTGTCTTTCTTGCCGTGGAAACACGGTCAGGGCTTCAACGTCAAAGACGAACATGAACACGAACGTGAAGGGGAAGAATAATGAGTACTTCAGCCATTATTATGATGCTTGTCGCATTGATCGTCATTTGGGGCGGATTCATCGTCTCCGTCCTGCGCCTGCCTAAAGAATAAGGCTTGGGCAAATGAAAGGGCCGTCTGAAAGTCATTTTTCAGACGGCCTTTTTGCCGCATAGCAAGGGGACGGAAGGGGGGGAATCATCTTGGTGGACGGCATGGGCAAGATTTTTAATTATGGATGACCGGGTATGATATATAAATTATATCTATTTGTTTTAAAAAGATTTAAATCCAATTATCGTGTTAATAAACCGTTGTTCCCTTCAATCTTTGCCCGCTGTTTTCTTTGTTCTAGAATAGAGTCCGCAATGCCTTTTATGAGGCATTAGGTACAGTATCCGTTTATTTGTTAAGGAGAACTTCATGGCTAAAGTACATCAACCAAGTAAAGAAAGTGATTCTGAAGATTTTGTTATCCGCCTCGATCCGCGCGAGTGGGACGGTACTTTTTCAGGAGAAGGTAAAGGTCCTAATGACGGCTATGATGATGACCATATCATTCGCCTTGATCCGCGCGAGTGGGAAGGTTTTGAGCCTGCACAGCCGGCCGCGAAGCCGATATTGGAATCCAAAGCTTTCGATGGCGATGAACTTTTGAGCCGTGCGTTTGGTGATGCTGATCCTCTTGATTCTTCTGCCGGTCTTTCCTCAGACAATGCGACCTATTCAAGCAATGGTACATGTTCATCTGCGTTGGATACCATTCATGATTTAGCAGAGGCTTCTATTTTTAAACTGTAATCGTTCCATAATATAAAAGGCCGTCTGAAACTAATATATGTTTCAGACGGCCTTTTTGTGTATGGTCATCAGGACGAAGCCTAACTCATCATCCAAATTACTAAATGCACCATGGTCGGGCCAAACAACACCATAAACAGTCCGGCCAAAATCATGGTCAGACTCGCCATGACGCCTTCGGTTTCGTGGCGTTGTCCGGCGCGCGATGTGCCGAAGCCGTGGGCGGCATTGCCGAATGCCACGCCGTTGGCGGTACGGAAGCGGATACGGGTGAAGGCTAAAAATAGGTCGCCGAATATCATGCCGACAAAGCCGGTAATGATGGTGAACAGGGAAACGAGCGAGGCTGAACCGTGAATTTCGCTGGCGAGGACGACGGCAAACGGCGTGGAGATGGAACGCGCCATCAGGCTGTTGGTCACTTCGTTGTTGAAGTGGAACATATGGCTCATGAGGAATGCGCTGACTACGCCGACAAACATGCCCACCATAATGGCGATGGAGAGGATGGGCAGTTGGCGGCGGATGACTTCGCGGTTTTCATAAATGGGGACGGCAAAGGCAACGGTAACCGGAGTGAGCAGGAAGACGATGCCTTGGGTATATTTATGGTAGGTGTCGTAATTGACGCCGAATGCCAGCAGCAGGAGGATGGTGCTGACGGAGACGGTAACGACGGGGGAGAAAATCATTAAGGGTTTTTTGCGGTGGATTTTTTTGGCAACGACATAGGCAAAGCAAGTCCAGATGAAGCAGGCGAGGGCGGTGTAGTCCATTTTTATTCTCTATTTTTAGGAGTGGAGTTTTTTGTAGAGGCGGCGTTTCCAGCGGTAGCAGAAATCAAGGGTCAGGGCGGTGCTGATCATCACGAGCGCGGTGCCGACGGCGATGGTCAAAATCAGCTGCCAACCTTCGGACATCAGCAGGTCTTGATATTGCAAGACGGAAACCATGATGGGGATAAAGAAAAAGACGAGTTCGCCCAATGCCCATTTTGCGCCGCGGTCAACCATGCCCGGGCGGATGATGCCGAGCCCCAAAAGGGCGAGCATGAGGAACAAGCCCAATATGCCTGAAGAAATAGGCAGATGCGTGAAGCGGACGATAAGGTCGGAGACGCCCCATACTGCGCCGATGATGGCAAGCTGCAAGGCCGTCTGAAAAAATCTGGTGAGGGAGTCCATGATATGGGTGTGTGTTGAATGAAAGGCTTGATTATAGAAACCTTGTTTCTGCATAATATGAATTATTAAACGAATAATCATGCCTTAGAGGAATAATGGACTTTAAAAGCCTGTATTGTTTTGCCGAACTCATCCGCCTGCAAAGTTTTTCGGCCACCGCTTCCGCGTTGAATTTGACGCAGCCGACGGTCAGCAAAATCATCCAGGCTTTGGAAGAAGAATTGGGCGTGCCGCTTTTGTGCAAAGAAAACGGACGCAAAAAGCGGCAGGTGCAGCCGACCGCAATCGGCGAAGAAGTCTATCGCCACGCTTTAAACCTTTTGCACGAACGCGATTTATTGCTTGCGCGCATTGACGATTACCGCCATGTCAAAAGCGGGATGCTGCGTTTGGGTTTGGCCCTGTTCGGCAGCGATTTGCTCAGTCATGCGCTGTTTGATTTCCACCAAAAATGGCCGGACATCGAATTGTCGTTTTTGGAACAAGGCTCGCTCGCCATCGAGCAATCCCTGCGCAACAACGAACTCGATGCCGGACAGCTGCTCGCTCCGGTTCACGAAGACTTCGACAGCATCACGTTGTGCGACTATCCGCTGGTGGTCTTGATGCCGAAAAATCGGGCAAGACACGATGCGCTGACGCTCAAAAGCCTGCAACACGAGCCCTTCATCCTGTTCGGCGCCGGCTTTTCCCTCAATGAAACCATTCAGACGGCCTGCCGCAATCAAGGTTTTACACCCAACGTTGTCTGCCGTAGCGGACAATGGAATTTGGTCGCCGACATGGTGGCGCACAATATGGGCATTGCCTTGTTGCCCGAATACTATGCCCGAAAAATCAATCCCGATGTCTTTGCCGCCATTCCTTTGGTCGAACCCGAAATCCGCTGGCAGCTCACCATGGCATGGAAAAAACACCAACGCCCGACACCGGCCTTAAGGGCTTGGTTGGACGTGGTCAGAGAAGCGTTTGGCAGGCGAAACAAATAAAATCAAATCATCAGGCTGTCTGAAAAAAAGGGGGCGATAGCACCCGATTTCAGACGGCCTTTCCCGTTAAAAATGGTAAAACGGCCTAAAAAAGAGTAGAATATGCACCGTTTACAACTCTGCGCCTCTTAGCAGGCTCGAATTATGGACCTTCCCAGTTCGCCTTCGAACTTCCCATCAGACACACAACAACCATAATCATCCCGCCGAAATGCCTCCCCGCGTCCGGCGGGCGGAGCATTTATGAGCATCGAACAAACCCCTCCGAATCTCGACCATACCCCCGACAATGAAGCGGTGGAAGACCGCATTTCTGACGATCGCATCTCTGACGATATCGACCGCATCCACGCCTTATGCGAAATCCTCGAGCCGTCCTTTGAACAAATCGAAGCAGGCGTGCCGATTGAAGACGAAAGCCTGCGTGACAAGTTCACCGAGCTGACCGTCCTCTTGGCCGAGTTGCACCCTGCCGACGTGGCCGCCGTCTTGGAATCCCTGCCGCCGCGCGAGCGTAACATCGTCTGGCTTTTGGTCGCCCCGGAAGACGACGGCGAAGTGTTGCTGGAAGTATCCGACGCCGTACGCGAAACGCTGATCGAGTCCATGGACAAAGACGAGCTGTTGGCCGCCGTCGATGATTTGGACGCAGACGAATTGGCAGAGCTGGCAGACGACCTGCCGCACCAAGTGGTGTACGAAGCGCTGCAAACGCGTGATGAAGAAGAACGCGAGCAGGTCAAAGCGGCGATGTCTTACGAAGACAACCAAGTCGGCGCGATTATGGACTTTGAATTGGTCAGCATCCGCGCCGATGTGGCGTGTGAGGTCGTGTTGCGCTACTTGCGCCGTTTCGACAGCCTGCCCGACCATACCGACAAGATTTTCGTGGTCGATGAAAACGACGTGTTGCAAGGCGTTCTGCCCATCCGCAAACTCTTGGTCGCCGACCCCGAAGACATGGTGGCGGACGTAATGGCCACCGATGTCGTGCGCTTTCGTCCCGAAGACGACGTGGAAGAAGCGGCGCAGGCGTTTGAACGTTATGACTTGGTCACCGCGCCGGTTGTCGATGAAAACAAAAAGCTGATCGGCAGGATCACCATTGACGAAATGGTGGACGTGATCCGTGAAGAATCCGAAGCCGACATGTTTAACATGGCCGGTTTGCAAGAAGAAGAGGACTTGTTCGCCCCGATTTGGGACTCGGTGAAAAACCGCTGGATGTGGCTCGCCATCAACCTGTGTACCGCCTTTATCGCCAGCCGCGTAATTGGCGCATTTGAAGGCAGTATCGAGAAAATCGTCGCACTGGCTGCGCTGATGCCCATCGTCGCCGGCATCGGCGGCAACTCCGGCAACCAAACCATCACCATGATCGTCCGCGCCATGGCAATGGGACAAATGACCAGTACGCAGGCAGGCCGCCTGCTGAAAAAAGAAGTCGGCGTCGCCCTCGTCAACGGCATTATTTGGGGCACGGTAATGGGCGTGATTTCATGGCTGCTCTACGGCAACATCGGCATCGGTTTGGTCATGGTGGCCGCGATGACCTTGAACCTTTTGCTGGCCGCGACCGTCGGCGTCCTCATTCCCGTCATGATGGACAAAGCCGGACGCGACCCGGCATTGGGCAGCTCGGTGCTGATTACCGCGGTTACCGACTCCGGCGGCTTCCTGATTTTCTTGGGATTAGCAACCATGTTCCTGTTGTAATAGGAAAAAAAAGACGTGTTCGATACGTCCTTTTCAAACCGTTTAAAAGGCCGTCTGAAATTTCAATTTTCAGACGGCCTTTGCTGTTTTTTAAAGCTTTACATCATGAGGGCGTTTAGTTTTAGGGCTGACGTAGATTAGCCCCTTGTTTAAAGCGAAGTCAGAAAAGTCAGAAATCCCAATATCACGCCGACTGCGTTGGGTATAATCAGAATCCAGTCTTTCCGGGGTTCTTTGCTCCAACCGTACAAAACCCAAATCAGACAGGATACTGCTGCAAACAGGGGTTGCCACGGCTGCGCCTTTGCCCCTTGCATATTGGCGATAATTTGGGGGATATAGGCGACAAATACGAAAATACCTATTGCCGCTCCTATGCTGCCGACAACGGTATTGAATTTTGCTTTGCTTATCATGCTGGTAAGTCTCCTTTTAATATGAAAATCGAGGCGGTAGATAATATGGGCAGGCTGACTCAGCCGAGGGAACAGCCGCAGCCGCAATGATGTTCGTGGCCTTGGCCATGTTCGTCCGAATCTTCGGCAAGCAGGGCTTCGTAGTCGCCGCTTTCAATCAGGCTGACCAGTTCTGCCGGACTTTCCGCGCCTTCTACCTAGTCGCAGGATAAATAACTCTATTCTACCGTAAAATCCGCATGGTTATCAACTATCATTTGGCCTTGGCTGCCGATGAGGTTT
>NZ_KV831676.1:0-730 GCF_001837185.1 Neisseria sp. HMSC064D07
CCGCTTCCGCTGCTTTCACTTTCGCCAATGCATCATTCAATGCTGAGTTACCAACTGGTGCAGATGAGCTACCACTGCTACCACTTGCAGCAGCAATAATGCCACCTACTGCTGCCACTCCGGCTGCAGCCCACAGCCAATTAGGATTAAACGCCCAAAATGGTGTAGCTACGCTATTACCACCTAACGCCTGTGGAGCAAATACTTGTTCTGCCAACAAGGTAACCGCATCACTTTCAACGCCGCTTTGCGGTACATAGGCATAGTATTGCCCGTTTTCTGCCTTACCCAAAAGCAATTCGGTATTGTTGTTCTCGTAATAACCTTCCAATACCAAATCGGATTCTTGATTAATGTCGGTGCCTTCAAATGCAACGTGAAGGTCGTTACCAATACGTTTGGTATCGATAGTTTCTGGGGCGTATTGGGTATTGTCGTCAACCAATTCGTAGTTCACATTCGGTTGCGCTTTGATAATGACTTTTTTATTCGTTGCGTTCAGTTTGACGGTCTCAACGGTTTCGTTGCCACTATTGATTTTTACGCTGATATTCTTTGACATGGATTTTCCCTTTTAAATTTGTTTAGTTGGCCGCGCAGGCTGTTTCGTTAATGCGTGAAATTGTGTGGGCTTGATGCTTGAGTTTCTTTAATGTCTCTTGTGCCATTGTTGCATCAACCTCTTTGATTTGAGGAACTGAAACGTTTGTTGCATCAATTTGATAATAGT
>NZ_KV831677.1:0-25780 GCF_001837185.1 Neisseria sp. HMSC064D07
GTCTCAGGCCGTCTGAAATTTCAGACGGCCTTTGTTTTATCGGCGGTATAAAGCAACCATGGTCTCAGCCGCTTTAACACAGCTTTCCACATCGGCAACCAAAGCGATGCGGACGTAGCCTTCGCCCGGATTGCCTTGTTCGGTATCGCGGGCGAGGAAGCGGCCGGGCAACACTTGGATAGCGGCTTTCTGCCACAGGTTGCGCGTAAATGCCAAGTCGTCGCCATCAGGAACTTTCAGCCAAATGTAGAACGACGCGTCAGGCAGTTTGACATCGAATGCCTGTTGCAAAATAGGGATGACGCGGTCGAATTTTTCTTGGTAGAGGCGGCGGTTGTCGATGACGTGTTCTTCATCGTTCCAAGCGGCAATGCTGGCGCGTTGGACGGGAATGCTCATCGCGCTGCCGTGGTAGGTGCGGTAGAGTAGGAAGTTTTTGAGCAACTCGGCATCACCTGCGACAAAGCCGGAACGCAAACCGGGGACGTTGGAGCGTTTGGACAGGCTGGTAAACATAATAATGTTGCGCGTGCCGCGTCCTAATTGCGTTGCAGCCTGCAGGCCGCCGATTGGTTTGTTGTCGTCAAAATAGATTTCGGAATAGCATTCGTCAGAGGCAATAACGAAGCCGTATTTGTCTTGCAAATCAAAAATTTCTTTCCAGTCTTCTAATTGCAGGACGCTGCCGCTCGGATTATTTGGCGAGCAGACAATCAGGACTTTGGTGCGCTGCCATACGTCTTCAGGCAGGCTGCTCCAATCGGGGTTGAAGCTGGGCGCAGGACAGTTGGCAAAATGGATTTCACCGCCGCCCAAAATAGTCGCGCCTTCGTAAATTTGATAGAAAGGATTGGGGCTGATAACGACCGGTTTGGGGCCGTCTGAAGCCGGATTTAAAACGGTTTGGATAAAAGAGAACAAAGCTTCCCGGCTGCCCAATACGGGCAGGATTTCATTGTTGGGATTGAGGCTCAAACCATCATAACGGCGGGCAACCCATTCGGCACAGGCTTGGCGCAGTTCGGGCAGGCCTGCGGTCAGCGGATATTTTTCCAGTTCGTGCAGGGAGGCGGTCAGCGCGTCGGTGATGACTTTGGGTGTCGGATGTTTCGGCTCGCCGATTTGCAGATGAATGGGCGTTACGCCTTCGGGTGCATCAATGCCTTGCATGGCTTCACGCAGGCGGGCGAAAGGATAGGGTTTGAGATGGTTTAATAATGGGTTCATGATGTTTCTGCCGATAAATTAAGGCAATAATCTTAGCATTTTTTAGATGGATTGGGACAAAAAGGCCGTCTGAAAACAGGGTTTAAATGTTTTCAGACGGCCTTTTGAATGTAGTCAAAACGGTCCCGTCATCACCAACTATTACAGCAACGTCTGCTACGGCCAGCACAGCGACCGCACCTTTTTCACCAATTCGGAAGGCATCATCATCGATTATCACTGGGCGCTCAGCAATTCATGGCGTGTGAATTGTAATAATCATGTTTTGGGACGCCCGCCCCGATAAGGCCGTCTGAAAGCGTGAGCTTTAACGAAGTTAGAACACAAAAGCAGCCTGCACTTGGGCTTTCCCAAATGTGCAGGCTGCTTTTCACGCTTTCAGGCTGCTTATCCCCGCCCGCCCATCTTCTCACGATACCACGCCAGCTTCCGCTCCAAAAACGCCCAATGAGCGTCCAATTCCTGCCGTTTGCGTTTCAAAGCCGCCTGATGTTCCTGCAAAATCCGGTAACGTTCGGGGGCGGTTTCATCGCCCAAATGCCGCAGCCGCGCGTATTCCTTGATTTGCGCCAGCGGCACGCCCATGTCTTTCAGCCGAAGGATGAAACCTACCCATTCCAAATCGCGCGCACCGTATTCGCGGTAGCCGTTGGCGTTTCGTTCGGGGCGCAGCAGCCCTTCCTGCTCGTAGTAGCGCAGCGTGGCGGCGGACAAACCCGTTTGCGTGGCAAATTCCTTGGTCTGCATCAAATCTCCTTGCTATAAAGTGCGCTTGATAGTTTAACCTGTCCGTGCAATTTTGCAAATTTGAGTATGGAGACGAAAAATGTTGAATCATCAGGATTTAATGGCACGCGGCTTAGCGAAGCTGAACGAAATCGACGGCGAGCAGGGCGACAAGGTGAGGCAGGCGTTGGCGGATATTTCGCCCGATTTGGGCAAATACATCATTGGTTTCGCGTTTGGCGAGATTTACCAGCGCCCGCAGCTTGATGTGCGGCAGCGCGAGCTGGTAACGCTGGCGGCTCTGGCGGCGCAGGGCGGCTGTGAAAACCAGTTGCGCGTGCATATCCACGCTTCGCTGAACGTGGGGCTGACGCGCGATGAAATTGTGGAGGCGTTTATCCAATGTATCCCGTATTTGGGTTTTCCGAAGGTGCTGAATGCGGTGTTTGTAGCGAAGGAGGTGTTTGCGGCGGCGGAGTGATGCAGGCTGCCTGAAACCTAAAAAGGCTACCTGAAAGCGCAGCTTCAACGAAGTTAAAACGGAGTTTCTGCGAAACGAAAAGCAGCCTGCACATCCACAAAACAAATTGATGCGTTTATTTGGCAGGGACGACGGGCAGGGAACCGTTCAAAAGATAATGAATGGTTTCTTGAACCGTACGGATGGCGTTGCCAAACGGCAATGGGTCTTTACCGCGGAAAAACAGGCCTTTATCGACTTCGCCGCGGAATGCCGCAGAAAGTTGGATGTCGATACAGAATTGACCGGCTTTGGCCAAACCGTCGCGCAAGCCGCAGCTGGTCAGGCAGTTCAGGCCTTGTGTGCAACGGCGCGGATCGTTTTTGGCATTGGCTTGCAATTTGGCCTCGCGTTTGATGTAGTTGTCGAGGAATTTTGTGCGCACGCCGCGTGCAGGCAAACCGGCAACAGACATGAATTCAACCACTTTTTCGGTTTCCGCACCGGCCAGCGTTTTCTTGAAGTTGATGTGGGCATCGCCTTCTTCGGTCACGGCAAACGCGGTACCGATTTGAACGGCGGACGCGCCCCAGTTTTTCAAGGCTGTTTTGACTTTTTCAAAGTTTGCCATGCCGCCGGCGAGTACCAACGGGATTTTTTCGCTTTCCAAGCCCAAGTTTTTGAATACTTCAAACGTTTCTTCAATAACGCGTTTGAACTCGAATTTGGCATCGTTCACGCCGTCAACGGTTGCCGCGCCCAAGTGGCCGGCTGCGTGGGCTGGGTGTTCGATAACGATGGCATCGGGCAAAATGCCTTTTTTCATCCAACGTTTTAAAACGATGTTGATGCCGCGTGATTCGGACAAAATAGGGAAAAGGGCGACATCTTTGTGGTAGCCCTCGGCCATTTCCGGCAAATCCAAAGGCAAACCTGCGCCCATCACAATCGCGTCTGCACCAGATTCGCAGGCCTGACGGACGTAGGCGGCATGGTCTTTGACGGCTTTCATGACGTTGACGGCAATCATGCCTTTGCCTTCTGAATCGGCTTTGGCTTTTTTGATTTCACGGTCAAGCGCGATGCAGTTGAGGCGGGTGTATTTTTCTTCGCTGGAATCGATTTTTGATTCGGCCAGCAAATCTTCGTGCAAGTGGCGCAAATCGACGCTGGCGATGGTACCTACGCCGTTTTCGCGCGCAACCGCGCTGGAGAGTTTTGATGCGGAAACGCCTACACCCATACCGCCTTGTACGACGGGAATCAGTGATTTGCCACGGATAATCAATGGGTCAAAGTTGTTTTGCATGGATGCTCCTTCATAGATTCTGGATGGTGCCGTCTGAAATCCTATGAAATGGATTGGATAACGGGCTGATGTGTATATAAATAAGTGTGTTTTTCGCCGCCGTTTTTCAGACGGCATGAGGCGTGTTTTTAAAATTTTAGGAATTATACTCTAAGTTAATGTAAAAATTAGAGTATTAATACAGTTTTTTTGAAGGAAAAATTGAAAAGTCTTGTTAATAAAGGAATAAATTTTATGATGGATTGAATTGAGGAGGAGAAATTGCAAACAAAATCTACAGAGAAAAAGGCCGTCTGAAATTTCAGACGGCCTTAAGTATGGGAATCGGACAGATGTCGGATTACATTTGTTTTTTAGCGGCATCAATGGCGCGTTGGTCAGGGTTGATCAAGATTTCAACGCGGCGGTTTTGTGCGCGGCCTTCAACAGTAGCGTTGGAGGCGATTGGTTGACGGGAGCCGTAACCGAAAGTGCTCAAACGGGTGCTGCTTACGCCACGGGATTGCAGGAAGGTGGCAACAGATTCGGCGCGGTTGCGAGACAATGGCTCGTTGATGGCGTCGTTACCGGTGTTGTCGGTGTGGCCGTTGATGGTCAAAGTCGTGTCAGGATATTGAACCAAAGTTTGCGCGGCAGCAGACAAGGCGCTTTGAGCATGGCCGCTCAGGGCAGCGCTGCCGGTAGCGAAGGTTACGTTTTCAGGCATAACCAGTTTGATTTGGTTGCCTTGACGTTCAACTTCGATGTTGGTGTTGGCCAGGCTTTGACGCAGTTTTTTCTCTTGGTAGTCCATGTAACCGCCGATACCCGCACCTACTGCACCACAAGCCAATGCGGAGTTACGTGCGCCTTTACCACCATGGGTCAGCGCACCAACGATGCCGCAAACAGCTGCACCGCCCAAACCATACATAGCGGTTTTGCTGGCGGATTGTTGGCCGGTAACAGGATCAGTTACACAGCCGGTGAGCGCCAAAGGAATCGCAGTGGCAATAACGGTCAGGGGTTTCAAGAATTTCATGTCGTATCCTCTTTTTAGATGACGGCCCAGGCCGTCTGAAAAAATGAATAAAAACCGCGTGGGTCATTACGGATTTATGATACCCAATATCCGAAACGCAAAAGAATGGGTTTAACCCGATATTACGAAAATATTTGCCAGTTAACATAATCCTGAAGCATTTCTGTATTTCTCCGACAGTTTGGTCATTTTGCCGCGAAATAACAAGCAAAGTTTTTTACAGTTTCTTCCGTTTTTTATGCTTGCGGCGATACCAGTTGACGAATGCCCATTTCAATCTGACCTTGACATCGTATCCCACTGAACCTGCACCCAGTATGAGCAAAACGGCGGAAACGGGCAGGGCGAAATGATGGCCGACCAGATGATAACCCCATGCGCCAACCACGCCGCCCAGCAAAAACGACAGCATCAAGCCGCTTAAAAGCCACATTTTCGGTTTGTTGACGCGGACGTGCGGCAGGCGCGGATGATGCTGTTTGGAGTAATAAAGCGCGCGTGAAATTTCAATGCCCAAGTCGGTCGCTGTACCGGTCATGTGGGTGGAGCGGATGGCGCCGCCGGAAAGAAGTGTGATAACCGTATTGTGCATGCCCATAATAAAACACAATAAAAACAATGCCAAAGACGGCATAATAAAATCAGAGCCGCCAAAATCCCATTCCATCGCGGCAATACCGAACCAACCGAATATCAACAGATAAACTGCTTCCAGCCACATGGAAAACCCAAAGCTGCCACGGAAACGCATCTGCTGCGTCCATAAAATCACCCAGCCCGAATGCGCGGCACCGGCAACAAAACACAACACGCTGATTGTGGCAATAATGGCCACACTCCACTCTTGAAGATACAAAACATCTGCCAACAGCGACATTGAGCCGGTAACGTGGGAGGTATAACGTGAGAATGCGAAGTAACCGCCGGCATTAATCGCGCCGGCAAGAAAGGCCATGATGTAGCCCAGCCGTCTGAAACGGGCATCGGAAATATTGTGTTCGTGCAGATACGGGCGATCCGCCTGCCAAAATGGCGGCGTGTGTTGCCTATGGTGGCGCAATCGGTAGGAGTGGGGCGGTTTGTCAGCGTTCATTGAGTGGGTTTGGAGTTAAACATTCATACAGGGTGTATTTTATATGCAACTGTCTGCCGATAAGAACAAATAATCTAAAGTGTTCCCAAGTTGCCACACTTGCCCATTACACAATGAGGGCGTACATTAATAGAGAGATATAAACATAAAGAAACATCCAATGAATCCTATCCGTCTGACCTTATTGTTTGGTGCTGCCGCATTACTTGCCGCCTGCGCCACTACGCCTGAGCAAAAAGCCGCACGAGCACAAGCCCAGAAACGCTATGAACAGGATCTTCAAGTACATCTTGCCGCCCAATGCGATCAGGAAACTGCCGCGCTGATCCGTCGCAAATTTGATGAAGAAGGCAAACCCGGTGCCGTAACTGCCGAACAAAAAGCCTTCCGCCTCAAGTATATCGACAAAGTTTCCGATCCGATGTTCCAAGCCTGCTACAAAATGGCATGGCAAAACTATATTTCCCAAGAACAGCTGCGCGAAGCCCGCTACTATCGCTATTACGACGATTGGGGCTATCCGTTTGGCCGTTATCCTTGGTGGTGGTAAGGTATTAACAAATTTTAGGGCCGTCTGAAAGCATATATTTATTGGTTTCAGACGGTCTAAGGTTTATTGAAACGGCAATAACGTTTACAATAGCCGCCTATTCAAACACAATACCCACCACCCATGAACATCTGGCTTGGACAGCGACACGCGCCCAAATTTCCGCAAGGAGCCGCCGTAACCATCGGCAACTTCGATGGCGTACACCTCGGGCACAAACACATTCTACAAAAACTCAAACGAGAGGCAGACCAGCGCGGTCTGCCTGTTGTCGTTGTTGTTTTTGAGCCTCAGCCCAAAGAATTTTTTGCGCGCAAAGCCGGGAAAAAGTTGCCTTACCGCATCAGTCCGCTGCGTACCAAATTGCGCCTTTTGCGTGAAACCGGCTGCGTGGATGCCGTTTGGGTTTTGCGCTTTAACCAAACTTTCTCCGAGATGAGCGCGCAAGCGTTTATTGACCAGCTTTTGCGCCAAACGCTTAACACGCGTTATTTGTTGATCGGCGACGATTTCCGTTTCGGTGCAGGCCGTGAAGGCTGTTTTGAACTTTTGGCACAGCAGCCCGATATGCAAACCGAGCGCACGCCGTCTGTTATCGTTGAAGACATCCGCACCAGCAGTACCGCCGTCCGCCAAGCCCTTTCAGACGGCAAGTTGGAATACGCCAAAAGACTGTTGGGTCATGATTATGTGTTAAGCGGCAAGGTCAAACACGGGCAAAAACTTGGCCGCACCATCAACGCGCCTACCGCCAATGTCCAGCTTCCCCCGTATCATTATGCGCTAAGCGGCGTATTTGTCGTTGAAGCAGACGGCACATTCGGCTCGCGCCGAGGCGTGGCCAGTTTTGGTTTTAACCCTACTGTCAGCAACAACCGCTCGCAAAAACTGGAAGTCCATCTGTTCGATTTCAACGGCGATTTGTACGGCCAACGCATCTTCGTCCGCTTCCTGCACAAACTGCGTGACGAGAAAAAATTTGAGAGTATCGAGGCATTGAAAACCCAAATTTTGCAAGATATGGAAGATGCGAGGGTTTGGGAAGCATAGAAACGCTTCTAGAAGCTTATAAAATCAAGACAATTGGGCTACAATAAGTCCTTTGAATTTTTTCAGACGGCCTGTTCTTTTCAAAATGAGCAATCAGGCCGTCTGAAACCGAAATACCGCAACAATAGAGATCAAAAAATGACCGATTACAGTAAAACCGTAAACCTGCTCGAGAGCCCGTTTCCAATGCGCGGCAATCTTGCCAAGCGCGAGCCTGCATGGCTGAAAAGCTGGTACGAGCAAAAACGCTACCAAAAACTGCGCGAAATCGCCAAAGGCCGTCCGAAATTTATTCTGCACGACGGTCCTCCGTATGCCAACGGCGACATCCACATCGGTCATGCCGTCAATAAAATTCTCAAAGACATCATTATCCGCAGCAAAACCCAAGCCGGTTTTGATGCGCCTTATGTACCGGGTTGGGACTGCCACGGTTTGCCTATCGAAGTGATGGTAGAAAAACTGCACGGTAAAGACATGCCTAAAGCCCGTTTCCGCGAATTGTGCCGCGAATACGCTGCCGAACAGATTGCCCGTCAGAAAAAAGATTTTATCCGCTTGGGTGTGTTGGGCGACTGGGACAATCCTTACCTGACCATGGATTTCAAA
The DNA here is from genome assembly GCF_001837185.1 of Neisseria sp. HMSC064D07. Lineage (NCBI taxonomy): Bacteria > Pseudomonadati > Pseudomonadota > Betaproteobacteria > Neisseriales > Neisseriaceae > Neisseria > Neisseria sp. HMSC064D07. The sequence continues at coordinate 8,046 of NZ_KV831677.1, forward strand.
ACCGAAGCCGATACCGTGCGTATGCTCGGTGAAATCTACAAATCCGGCTATCTCTACCGCGGCGCGAAACCGGTTCAATTCTGCTTGGACTGCGGCTCTTCCTTGGCTGAAGCCGAAGTGGAATACAAAGACAAAGTATCGCCTGCGATTGACGTTGGCTATCCGTTTAAAGACACTGCCGCGCTTGCCGCCGCATTCGGCTTGGCAGGCATCGAAGGCAAAGCGTTTGCCGTTATTTGGACAACCACGCCTTGGACTTTGCCTGCGAGCCAAGCTGTTTCAGCTGGCGCAGACGTGGTGTATCAACTGATTGATACGCCTAAAGGCAAATTGGTATTGGCCAAAGATTTGGCAGAAGATGCGCTCAAACGCTACGGTTTTGCTTCAGACGACCTGAATGTATTGGCAGAAACCACAGGTGACAAGCTGGAAAACCTGCACATGAATCATCCGTTCCTCGAACGCGATATTCCCATGCTCAACGGCGACCATGTGACCACCGATGCCGGTACCGGTTTGGTGCATACTGCGCCTGCGCATGGTCTGGAAGACTACGCCGTCTGCAATAAATACGGCATCGAGCTTTACAACCCTGTTAACGCCGAAGGCAAATACATCAGCGAAACGCCGCGTGTTGCCGGCATGAGCGTTTGGGAAGCCAATCCCGTTATCCTGCAATGGCTGGAAGAAACCGGCAACCTCTTGGCAAGCAGTAAAATCGAACACAGCTACGCACACTGCTGGCGCCACAAAACGCCGTTGATTTACCGTGCGACCGGCCAATGGTTTGTTGGTATGGACAAAGCAGGTGCAGATGGTAAAACCCTGCGCGACAAGGCCATCAAAGCCGTTGATGACACCGAATTCTTCCCGTCATGGGGTCGTGCGCGTTTGGAAGCCATGATTGAAGGCCGTCCTGACTGGGTGGTTTCACGCCAACGCTATTGGGGCACACCGATGACCTTCTTCGTCCACAAAGAAACAGGCGAGTTGCATCCGAACTCCGCCGAGCTTTTGGAGAAAGTAGCACAACGCATCGAAGAAAAAGGCATCGAAGCGTGGTTCTCTCTTGATAAGAACGAACTCTTGAGCGCTGAAGATTGTGAAAATTACGACAAACTTTCCGATACCATGGACGTATGGTTCGACTCCGGCTCGACCCATTATTCCGTCTTGAAACAACGCGAAGAATTGGAATGGCCGGCTGACTTGTACCTCGAAGGCAGCGACCAACACCGTGGCTGGTTCCAATCGTCCATGCTGACCGGTTGCGCCTCATCAATGGGTCGTGCACCATACAAACAGCTGTTGACCCACGGTTTTGTGGTTGACCAAAACGGCCGCAAAATGTCGAAATCCATCGGCAATGTCGTTGCACCACAAGAAGTTTACAACGAATTCGGCGCCGACATCCTGCGTCTGTGGGCGGCATCCACCGATTACAGCGGCGAATTGGCGATTTCCAAAGAAATCCTTAAGCGCGTAACTGAAAGCTACCGCCGTATCCGCAATACCTTGAGCTTCCTGTTTGCCAACCTCAGCGACTTCAATCCTATTGAAGATGCCGTGCAGCAGGCAGACATGGTGGAAATCGACCGCTACGCCGTGGTATTGGCACGTCAGCTGCAAGAGCGTCTGGCAGGCGATTACTATCCGCGCTATGCCTTCCACTTCGCTGTAAAAGACATTGTTTCTTTCTGCTCGGAAGATTTGGGCGCGTTCTACCTCGATATCCTGAAAGACCGCCTCTACACCACCAAAGCAGACAGCCATGCTCGCCGCAGCGCGCAAACTGCCCTGTATTACATCACACGCAGTTTAGTTCTGCTGATTGCGCCGATTTTGTGCTTTACCGGCGAGGAAGCATGGGACATCATCGGTGGCGGCGAAGAAGACAGCGTCCTCTTCCATACATGGCATGAGTTTCCATCTATCAATGAAAAAGCCGAAGCCGAATTGGTGAAAAAATGGACGGCGATCCGCGAAGCACGCGAAGCGGTAACTGCCGCCATCGAGCCTTTGCGTACGGATAAAACTGTCGGTTCTTCATTGCAAGCCGAAACCGAAATTACGGCTCCGGAAGAAATTGCCGACTATCTGAACACTTTGGGCGAAGAATTGCGTTTTGCTTTGCTGGTGTCTAAAGCTGAAGTGAAAGTAGGTGATGAACTTGCTGTAACCGCTAAAGCCAGCGATGGTGAAAAATGCGAACGCTGCTGGCACTACACCCACGATGTGGGCGCAGTTGCAGGCCATGAAACCATCTGTAAACGTTGTGCCGACAACGTTGACGGTAAAGGCGAAAAAAGACATTACGCTTAATTGTTTGGTCTAAATAAAGGCCGTCTGAAAACTTTGGAAATAGGTTTTCAGACGGCCTTTGTTTATTGAATCTGTTTCGGATAGCGAATAGATTTTGAAGGGTAATTGGGATTTGTGATTTAGGTAAAATACAGGATAGGGTTTCAAGTTATTGTGGGGTAGGAGTTTAATTGCAAAAAATAACTCTTACTCCAGAGAAAATTTGTTGAGGATATAGGAATGACGAATAATCATTTGTCTAGAAATGAGATCAATCGTTATAATTCTGTATTCGTAAGTCTTTAATAACAATGAGGTATCCCATGCGTCCTAAAGATAAGTTTGACATCAAGGCTTGCAAAAAAATTAAGGACTGCAACGATGAGGAATTAATTGAGATGGGGGAGTGGCTCTCAGGATGGTTGGGAGATGCGAACTTTCCTGTTTTTAGTGAAATTGTCGAAATCTTTGTAGAACGACAAGACACATTACTTCCATTCGTTTCAAATATTTTTTACTCAAATGATAGTATATGTATTTATTGGGTTTTACTTGAACTCTATCCAAAATTATCCTATCAAAACCAAGTAGCCTTAGCCATTGATTTGGAACATTGTCTTCATAATATTTCAGAAAAATTAATTTTGGATGAAGATGATGAAAACCTTAAAGAAATCTTGGAAAAAGTTTTAAATTAAGGTAGATATATATTTAATGATTTTGAAATAATGCATTGTCGGAGAAGATACCTTTCAAAGGGTCTTACTTATCCGTGGAGTATGGACGTATTTTGAACCTTCAAATAGCCTCATATTTGCATTTTATCCTTAAACGGAAATTTCGTTTTATCCAATATGAAAGGCCATCTGAAACAAGTTTTCAGACGGCCTTCAGCTATTCTATTGCTAAGTAAAAATTAGCGGGCAGAGCAAGAAGTTTCTACTTTGTTGCCGTATGGGTCAGTGAAGCCGAAGAATGCTTCGCTGCCTTTTTGATGCCATTCGGCGCCTTTACCGAACAAGCCTTGGTTGGCAACATAGCGTTCGCCTGAACCTGCAACGGCAGAAGACAGGGTGGCAACTTTGTCATCCAGACGCAGTTCAACTTGGTTGGTGCTCAGGTTGCGGACTTGTACAGACAGACCGTTTTCGCAGCTGAATGATTGAACACGGGCATCATGATCGTGTGCACGGCCGTGGTCATGATTGTGCTCGTGACGGTGACCATGGTCATGTTGATGGGCTTCGGGTGCGGCACAGGCAGCGAGGCTCATGGCGGCGGCAATTGCAAGCAGGGCTTTTACTTTCATTTTTGACTCCTATGGTCAGTGTTGAAGGAAGAATGTAGCGGCATGTTATAAATATCTTTATGGCTTCACAATAGGGATAACCATTATTTACTTTTTCTTCCTGTTTCCGAGAGTATGGCAGGATTCTTTGTAGTTTTGATATAAATGATTAATGCCGTTTGAAAAAAAAGCCGCACTTGCGCTAGAGGTAAACGAAAGTGCGGAAAATTCAGAGAGTTACATTGAAATATGGGTTAGGCCGCTTAACGTTGGCGTGCTTTAAAGCGGGGGTTGCTCTTGCAAATAACGTACACTTTGCCTTTTCGGCGGACAATTTGGCAGTCGCGATGTCGTTTTTTTGCAGTTTTCAGGGATGAGAGGACTTGCATCATTTATCCTTTCTGAAGGAAGACATCATAGATTGGTAACGTTGGTTGAACTTGCTGGCGCGACCTTCGATATTGACATTGCGTTGTTTGCCTGTGTACACGGGGTGGGACGCGGAAGAAGTATCAAGCGAAAAGAGGGGATACTCTATGCCGTCTTTCCAAACCATGGTTTTTCCGTGGGTATTGGCACATGAACGGATGAGCCATCCTTGGTCTGCGCCGCTGTCGTAAAACAGGACGGTACGATAGTTGTCCGGGTGGATATCGGGTTTCATTTCTTTCTCCAGTAAATGTTATGGTATAACATTATACTCCTAGAAAAAGAGCAGGCAAGTGTTTTTTGTTTTTCTTTATCACGGGATTGCGGCATTTTGATAAAATATGCGGTTTCAGACGGCCTTTTTTTCATGAGGCCGTCTGAAACATTTTGTTTTCTGATGATAGGAATATGATGTATCTGCATAAGGGTTTCAGATTGGGCGGTGCGGTAAGCAAGGTGATGCCGATTGTCCATGTATTGTCCAAGCTGGGGCTGTTGTTTTCATTACTGTTGGCCGTGCCGACACTGATGTCGTATTTTTATCACGACAGCGCGTTTCTCGTGTTTGCCTATACGGCTTTGACCGTATTGCTGGTGTCGTGCGTAACTTGGGTGCTGACGCTGCGTTTCAACCGTGAATTGCGGCCGCGCGACGGATTCACTCTGGTACTGATGCTGTGGCTGGCTTTTGCTGTCGTGGCGGCGATGCCGATTTATTTCTATATGCCGTCCATGAGTTTTACCGATGCATTTTTTGAAGCGATGTCGGGGCTGACGACAACAGGGGCAACAGTGATTTCCGGCTTGGATACGCTGGCACCGTCGGTGAATTTTTGGCGGCACATGCTCAACTGGCTTGGCGGTATGGGTATTATCGTGCTGGCTGTGGCGATTTTGCCGATGTTAGGCGTGGGGGGGACGCAGCTTTTCAAAGCGGAAATTCCGGGTATGGATAAGGAAAGCAAGATGGCTCCCCGCATTTCGCAAGTGGCCAAACGGTTGTGGTTTGCTTATGCGCTGACAACTGCTGCGGCCTTTGTATCCTTACATATTGCCGGTATGGGCTGGTTTGATGCCTTGTGCCATGCGATGTCGGCAGTGGCCTTGGGCGGTTTTTCGACACATGATGACAGCGTTGCCTATTTTAATTCCGTAGCAGTCGAATGGACGTTGATGTTTTTTACTGTCTGGGGCGGTATCAATTTTGCCAGCCATTTTACTGCGCTGGGCAACCGCTCTTGGCGGGTGTATTGGAAGGATGAAGAATGCCGCACCATGCTGCTGGTTTTGTCGGGCAGTATTTTGATTTCGGCATTGTATCTGTGGCAGCAGGACGTGTACCAAAGCCTTGGCGAAGCTTTGCGTTTTGTCAGCTTCAACTTTGTGTCTATAGGATTGGCCAGCGGTTTCTCCAATACCGACTTTGCACAATGGCCGCTGATTGTGTCGTTATGGATGTTTTTCCTGTCGAACGTCTTGGCAAGCTCAGGCTCTATGGGTGGCGGTATTAAAAACGTGCGTGCGTTGGTATTGTTTAAATTCAGCTTGCGCGAGATGTTGATTTTGCTGCACCCGCGTGCGGTTCGTACGGTAAAGGTCAATAATCGCTCCATTCCGGATCGTATGGCGCTGACCGTTATGTCGTTCATTTTTATTTACTTTATGACGGTCATCGTATTCAGCTTTTTACTGATGGCCGCAGGCTTGGACTTTTTATCCGCCTTCACGGCAGTCATTGCCTGTATTACCAATGCAGGGCCGGGCTTGGGTGCAGTCGGTCCGTCGCATAATTATGCTGCGCTGAGCGATGTGCAGAAATGGCTATGTACGGCTGTGATGTTGTTGGGACGTTTGGAGATTTTCACTGTTTTAATTTTGTTTACTCCGGCGTATTGGAAGAAATAAGTGTAGAAAAAGGCCGTCTGAAATTTCAGACGGCCTTTTTATAATGGCTGGGCTTAAGCGTATTGTTTGATCAATTCTTTGAATTGTTCGCCAGTTTCAGGGTGTTTCAAACCATAAGCCACGGTTGCCTCAAGGTAACCCAATTTGCTGCCGCAGTCGTAGCGTTTGCCATCAAACGCATGAGCCAACACAAACTCATGGTCGAGCAGGCGCGCAATACCGTCTGTCAGTTGGATTTCGTTACCGGCGCCACGGGGCAGGTTGGTCAACAAGTCAAAAATACGCGGAGTCAGGATGTAGCGGCCGACAACAGCAAGGTTGGAAGGCGCTTCTTCCGGTTTGGGTTTTTCAACGATGTTGATAATACGTTGATAGTTTTTCAGCTGCTCGACTTCGACAATACCGTAAGAACCGGTTTGGGAAGGATCGATGGTTTCAACGCCTAAAACGCTGTTGCTGCTTTGGTTATACACGTCAACCATTTGTTTTAGCGCGCCTTTAGGCGCATCAATCAAATCGTCTGCCAAAATAACGGCAAAAGGTTCATCGCCAACAGCAGCTTGAGCGCATAACACGGCATGACCCAAACCCAATGCTTCAGTTTGACGTATGTACAAGCAGGTAATATTCGGAGGAAGGATATCGCGAACGTGTGCCAACAGCTTGTCTTTTTGACGCAATTCCAATTCGGTTTCCAACTCGTATGCTTTGTCGAAGTGATCTTCGATGCTGCGTTTGTTACGGCCAGTGATGAACACCATTTCGGTACAGCCGGCTTCAACCGCTTCTTCAACTGCATATTGAATCAGAGGTTTGTCCACAATAGGCAGCATTTCTTTGGGGCTGGCTTTGGTCGCAGGCAAGAAACGGGTGCCCATACCGGCAACGGGGAAGACGCATTTTTTAATGGGTTTCATATTGGTATCCTATTTTGTCTGAGGGATTAGCCCCCGAAAGTGTAATTGTGTGTAACGATAATACCACATGATAAAGTATCAGGCGGCTCGAAAAAGACTGTATATACTGCCTTATCCCAGCAACGACAGCAATTCCTCTTCGCTCAAGATGGCTACGCCCAAAGTTTGAGCTTTTTCCAATTTACTACCTGCAGCTTCTCCGGCGACAACGTAGTCGGTTTTTTTGGATACGCTGCCGGAAACTTTACCGCCAGCAGCCTCAATTATGGCTTGGGCTTGGTCGCGTTTGAGTGTGGGTAAAGTCCCTGTTAATACAAAGGTTTTACCTGACACGGCTTCATTAATGCCGTCTGAAATCGTTTCATCTTGAAGCTTAGACAGTGTTTGAGCAAAGAAAGTTTTCATATTTTCAAGCAGGGCTGCGTTTTGCGGTTTACTGTGCCATGTCTGCCAATCGGCAGGCAACGCTTTGTCGGTTTGCAAACCTTCTATGCTTTGTCCGGCAAGCTCCCACAAGGCCAGTGCTTTGGTTTCGCTGATTTTAAAATTGGGTAAGCGGGCAATCCAGCGTTGCGGCTCGGCATGGCGTAGAGGTGGGATAGTGACAGCCTGGCTTTGCGGGGCAACACCTACAGCCAGCAGCTCGTCTATCATCGCCTGTTGTGCTTCTTGGGCAAAAAAGTGGGCGATGGAGCGGGCAACCACCGTGCCGATATCGGGCAGGCAGGCAAGGATGGGTTCGGGTGCATGGCGGACATGTTCGAGTGTGCCGAATGCCTGTGCCAGCGTTTTGGCTGTGCGTTCGCCAACGTGACGGATGCCGAGGGCAAAAAGGAAGCGCGCAAGTCCGGGCGTTTTGCTGGCTTTTATGCCTGCGAGGATGTTTTCCGCCCATTTAGTCGGCTGTTTTTTATTGTTTTTGCTAAGCAGAGTATTGCCGGTCTCGCCTTCAAAGTTTTCAATCTTACCATTTGATGGTTCTTCCTCATTAGCTGACGCTTTGTCCGCTGTTTCCTTCATTTTTTGCAGGGTTGGAATATCGAGGCGGTAGAGGTCGGCGAAATGATGAACCAAATCTTGCGCTACCAGTTGCTCGATTTGTTTTTGACCAAGTCCGTCGATATCCATGGCTTTGCGTGAGGCGAAGTGGATTAAACCTTGCGCACGTTGTGCTTGGCAAAGCATACCACCGCTGCATCGGGCAACCGCTTCGCCTTCTTCACGTTCGATTTCGCTGCGGCAGATAGGGCAATGGGTGGGCAGGCGGTAGGGTTTGTGAAGCGGTTCGGATCGGGTTTCAGAAGGTGTTTCGGCAAACAAATCGTCTTGCAGGCCGTCTGAAACGGAAATATTGGTCTCCTGCATTGGACGGCGTTCAAAAATTACGCGCACTACCTCTGGAATCACGTCTCCGGCGCGGCGTACGACAACTGTGTCGCCAACGCGCACGTCTTTTCGAGATACTTCGTCCTGATTGTGCAGGGTGGCATTGGTGACGGTAACGCCGCCGACGAATACAGGTTGCAGGCGGGCGACGGGGGTTACTGCGCCAGTGCGCCCGATTTGTACATCAATGGCTTCGACAATGGTCAATGCTTCTTCGGCGGGGAATTTGTGGGCGATGGCCCAGCGCGGTGCGCGTGAGATGAAACCCAGTTTTTCTTGTTGTGCCAGACTGTTAACTTTGACCACCATACCGTCGATTTCATAAGGCAAAGTAGGGCGTTTTTGCTGCATTTTCTCGTAAAATGCCAATACTTCGCCGATATTTTGGAAACAGCTGAAATTACCGTCAGGTAGGCTGAAGCCGAGTTCTTTACAGTAGCTCAGCTCTTGCAGGTGTTCTTCTGCGATAAAACCGCCTTGTTGTCGGGCGATGGAATAGGGGAAGAAATGCAGTTTGCGCTGTGCCGTAATGCGCGAATCGAGTTGACGCAGACTGCCGGCGGCGGCATTGCGCGGATTGGCGAAAGGTTTTTGTCCGTTTTCAGCCTGTCGTGCGTTTAAGGCGGCAAAATCGGCTTTGAGCATCAGTACTTCGCCGCGTATTTCGATAAGCTCGGGGATATTTTCTCCATGCAGGCGCAGGGGGATGTTGGATACGGTTTTGACGTTTTGGGTAACGTCTTCGCCTGTGGTGCCGTCGCCACGGGTTGCCGCTTGAGTCAATACGCCGTCGCGGTATAGCAGGCTGATGGCCAGACCGTCAAATTTAGGCTCGATAACGTATTCCGGTTTTTCGCCATTTAATCCGCCACGAACGCGCTCATCAAAAGCGTACATTTCGGCATGGTCAAACACGCCGTTCTCATCTTGTGGCGAGAAGGCGTTGGTCAGTGACAACATAGGTACTTCATGACGCACTTCATCAAAGCCTGCCAAAGGCTCGCCGCCGACGCGCTGAGTTGGGCTGTCGGGCAGTTTCAACTCAGGGTGATTCAACTCCAATGCTTCAAGCTCGCGGAACAATTTGTCGTATTCGGCATCGGGTACGCTGGGTGCGTCTAGGGTGTAGTATTCGTAGGCGTAGCGGTTGAGGAGGTCGGTCAGGTATTTGATACGTTGTGCGGTCGGATTCATGAGCAATCGAAATAGAGTTTTCAGACGGCCTGATGATAGAGAGGCCGTCTGAAAATCGATGAATATTGAAGATGAAGGGATTTTACCTGAAAAAAGCGGATATGCCGTCATTGCATATCCGCTTTTTGATTGGGGAATTTTAAGAGAATAGGCGCAGGGCTTGTTTGCTGCCGGGTTTGAGGCCGACTTTAAGCATTTCTTCCTGACGGGCCAAAACGTAGTTGCGTACGTCTTTGAGCCATTGGGTGGAAACTTCTTCCATTTGGTCGTTAACCAAATCCAAGCTGAGTTGGCCGGAGAGTTTGACTGCCAAGTCCATAAATTTGTCGAAAGTTTTTTCACCGGCAGGAACATGCGGAATATCCAACAGCATGCTGAAACCGCGGTAGGCTTGGTTGTCCAACAGAGGATTGGTAAACGGTTTGTTGTCCAAAGTATGGATGGAGAACAATTGAGGATTGTTGTTGTCGCCGAAGTGGAACGCGCCGTCTTCACCGAGTTTGAAGCCTGTATCTTCCACAGCGGCACGCAACTCTACGCCGCTGATGTTGGAATGGGAAACCAAGTGAATGGCGATGGTTTGGTCAACACGCGCACAGAATTGGTCGAGGGCTTGTGCGACTTCGGTGAACGCGTCCAAGTCGGTATGCAAAACTTTGCCGTCCATCAGTTGGGCAAAAGCATCAACCTGTTGGTCGAAGTGTTGCAGCTCTTCACACGCGGCCAAACCGTTGCGGCTGACAGCTTGCAGACCCATGACGAAGCCTTGGTAGTAAACGCCCGGAATCGGCTCGGCAACGCGGAAATGGTCGTCCATGGTGCAACCGATGATTTGGAAGCGGTGTGTGCTGGAAAGGCGCGGCAAGGCGTGCAATTCTTGGGCTTGTTTCAGGGAGATGTAGGCCATGTAGTCGAAGCGCGGGTCAAACCAAGGCAGCTCGACTTGAGACAATTCGTCCAAGCTGATCAATGGTACTTGTGCCACAGGTTCGGCAGCGGTTTCAACCGGAGCAGAAGCGGCTTCGGCAGGGCTGACGGTAATTTCGTTGTTCAAACCGATAACGGTGTGTTGAACTTTTTCTTCTGCGGAGAAGTCGTCTTCCACGGTCAGCTCGACATCGGTTTTAAGTTGGGCAGGATGAGCCAGTTTGGCTTTTGCCGCGTAGATTTCATCTTGCTCTTGCAGGTTGCGCAATGCCTCTTCGTTTTTTTTGTTTTTCTTGATAAACAAACCTTGGCCGCCGGTTTCTTTGCTGTCGCGGACGTGCTTGGTTTTGCTGGTCAAAAGTGCATCCTTATCGGAATGGCCGAATTGTTCGCGCACTTGTTTGCGGTATTGGTTTTCCTGGTACATGTTGTAACCGATGACCGCCAAAAGAGCGGCGAGGGCTAAGACGATGAAAATCATGGAGTAATCACTTTTTAAAAAGGCAGCATTCCGTCTTTTTCAGGGTGCGGAATCTTGCTGCGTAGGAAGTTCGTTGGAGCCGGACTTTATGCGTCCGAATGAATAGCTGAATTATAACGAAAATAAACGGTTGTGACAGCATTATGTCTGCCAATCATTGTTCAGGCCGTCTGAAAGTTATCCGCGCCGGATGGGAAAACCTGCTTTTTGAAGGCGAGGCCAATCGAAGAAATGCCCGGGATCGGTTTTCCTGTCCGGCGCGATGTCCTGATGACCGGTAACGGCCTGAATCGGGTAATGTTCGGAAATAGCGGTCAGCAAGGCTTGCAGGCTGGTGTATTGTGCTTCGGTAAAAGGCTCGAAATCGCAGCCTTCCAACTCGATACCGATGGAGAAGGCATTGCATTTTTCTCTGCCTTGAAACGACGATACGCCGGCATGATAGGCCATGTCGTCGCAGGAAACGAATTGGACGGTTTCGCCCTTACGGCTGATGAAAAAATGGCTGGAGACGCGCAAGGTGTGGATGATGCTGAAAAAAGGATGCTCGTCAGGGTTGATTTGGTTGGTAAACAATTTTTCCACTGCCCCTGTGTTGTACTCAAAAGGAGAGAGGGAAATATTGTGGAGGACAACCAATGAGATGTCTTCATCCGGTTCGCGCGGGCTGAAATTGGGCGAATGAGTTTGGCGTGCATTCAGCCAACGGCCGTTTTGCCAAGTGTTTTTTGAAGGGGAATTCATAGTTTCAGACGGCCTTTCGGGATAGGAAAACATACGTTGGGGAAGGTGGAGGGCGTGGTGGACTTGTTTTCGGTTATACTGTCGCCCGACACGTTCACAAACCAAGAATCCTACCATGCTGAAAAAATTGTTGAAATGGCTGGCCGTATTTTTGACGGCATTTGCCGCCGTGGTTGCCGCATTGTTGTTTGTTCCGAAAGACAACGGCAAACCATATCGTATTACCATTACCAAAAACCAAGGTATTTCTTCCGTCAGCCGCAAACTGGCTCAAGACGGCATCGTTTATAACCGTTATGTGCTGGTAGCCGCCGCATATGTGATGGGCGTACACAACCAACTTAATGCCGGTTCTTACCGCCTGTCTGCCAAAGTATCGGCTTGGGACATTTTAAAACGCATTAAAAAAGGCCGCCCTGATTCGGTCAGCGTGCAAATTTTGGAAGGCGCGCGTTTTGCCCAAATGCGCCGTATTATCGACAATACTGCCGACATTGCCCACGATACGCGCGGTTGGAACGATGAAAAACTGATGGCCGAAGTAGCACCCGACGCCTTGAGCAGCAATCCTGAAGGACAGTTTTTCCCGGATAGTTACGAAATTGATGCCGGCGGCAGCGATCTTCAAATTTACAAAATCGCCTACCGTAAAATGCGGGAAAACCTGCAAGAAGCATGGGACGACCGTCAAAGCGGCCTGCCTTATAAAAATCCGTACGAAATGCTGATTATGGCGAGTCTGATTGAAAAAGAAACCGCGCACGAAGACGACCGCGCCCATGTAGCCGCCGTATTCGTCAACCGCCTAAATATCGGTATGCGCCTGCAAACCGACCCGACCGTCATCTATGGCATGGGCGATGCGTATAAAGGCAGAATCCGCAAAGCCGACCTGCAACGCGATACGCCTTACAATACCTACACGCGCAGCGGTTTGACGCCGACGCCGATTGCGCTTCCCGGCAAGGCCGCGCTTGAGGCAGCGGGTCATCCGTCTAATGAAAAATATCTGTATTTCGTCTCAAAAATGGATGGTACGGGCCTGAGCGAGTTCAGCCACAATCTTTCTGAACATAACGCTGCCGTACGCAAATATATTTTGAAGAAATAAACCGAATAGGCCGTCTGAAACATTTATAATCCCAGTTTCAGACGGCCTTTAAATTGACGATATCCATATGAAACCCAGATTTATTACCCTTGACGGCATAGACGGCGCAGGCAAGTCCACCAACCTCGCTGTAATGAAAGCATGGTTTGAGAAACACCAACTGCCCGTATTGTTTACGCGCGAACCGGGAGGTACTCCGGCCGGAGAAGCATTGCGTGAAATCCTGCTCAATCCTGCCACCCAAGTCAGCCTGCGCACTGAAACCCTGCTGATGTTTGCAGCCAGACAGCAACACTTGGAAACAGTCATTCTGCCCGCCCTGAAAAACGGCACGCATGTCGTTTCCGACCGCTTTACCGATGCAACGTTTGCCTATCAAGGTGGCGGACGAGGCGTTCCCTTGCAAGATATTGCCACGCTTGAGCATTGGGTGCAGGGCGATTTCCGCCCAGATTTAACCTTGCTGTTGGAGGTGCCTTTGGAAGTGTCAATGGCACGCATCAACCAAACGCGTGAGAAAGACCGCTTTGAACAAGAAGAAGCCGAGTTTTTCAATCGGGTGCGCGAAGTATATCTGCAACGTGCTAACGAACAGCCGGAACGCTATGCCGTCATCGACAGCAGTCAAAGTCTGGACGCGGTAAAAAATCAGATTGAAACCGCGCTAGACAGTCATTTTGGATTGAATGTTTAAGTTTAAATAAAATGCCGTCTGAAAGAAGGGTAATGTGGCGAAGAAATATTATTACAGAAGTTTTTAGACATAAAACCAAATAAAACGAAATATCAAAACAAATGTAATAAATATCGGTATGCGCCACCAAAAGAACATGATAAAATTACGGCCTCTTACAAAGCCGGTCTGTTAACAACCCGACTTTAGAAATTTTAAACGTCTGAAGCAGCCTGTTTCAGACTTGTTCGCTGTAAAATCTCTCTCGCAAACAGGATCGATAAATGGAAAATTCATTAAAAGAAGCCGCCCTGCAGTTCCACGAATTCCCCGTGCCGGGCAAAATCTCCGTTACCCCAACCAAATCTTTGGCCACTTCTAAAGACTTGGCGTTGGCGTACTCTCCGGGCGTAGCCGCTCCTTGTATGGAAATCCATGCCGATCCGCAAACTGCCTACAAATACACTGCCAAAGGCAATTTGGTTGCCGTGATTTCCAACGGTACCGCAGTGTTGGGTTTGGGCAACATCGGTGCATTGGCCGGTAAACCTGTAATGGAAGGCAAAGGCGTATTGTTCAAAAAATTCGCCGGTGTTGACGTATTCGATATCGAAATCGATGAAAAAGACCCGCAAAAACTGGTAGACATCATCGCTTCTTTAGAACCGACTTTCGGTGGTATCAACCTCGAAGACATCAAAGCGCCTGAGTGCTTCTACATCGAACGCGAATTGCGCAAACGTTGCAAAATCCCTGTATTCCACGACGACCAACACGGTACCGCCATCATTACCGCTGCCGCTGTATTGAATGCTTTGCGTTATACCGGCCGCAAAATTGAAGAAGCGACTTTGGTGTGCTCCGGCGCAGGTGCCGCAGCGATTGCCTGCTTGAACCAATTGCTGGACTTGGGTCTGAAACGTGAAAACGTGACCGTCTGCGACTCCAAAGGCGTGATTTACAAAACCCGCGACGACAAAGACTCGATGGACGAATCCAAACAATTCTACGCCATCGAAGACAACGGTCAACGCGTATTGGCCGATGCCGTTAAAGGTAAAGACATCTTCTTGGGTCTGTCCGGTGCAAACCTGCTGACTCCTGAAATGCTAAATACCATGAACGAAAAACCAATCGTGTTCGCTATGGCAAACCCAAATCCGGAAATTCTGCCTCCTTTGGCAAAAGAAACCCGTCCGGATGTGGTGATCGGTACCGGCCGCTCAGACTTCCCGAACCAAGTGAACAACGTATTGTGCTTCCCATTCATCTTCCGTGGCGCATTGGATGTCGGTGCGACCACCATCAACGAAGAAATGAAACGCGCCTGCGTGTATGCTTTGGCTGACTTGGCAATGGAAGAAGTTCCTGAAGAAGTGATTGCTGCTTATGGTAAGAAATTTGAATTCGGTGCGGAATACCTGATTCCTACTCCATTCGACTCCCGCCTGTTGCCTCGCGTTGCTACGGCTACTGCTAAAGCAGCAATGGAAAGTGGCGTGGCTACCCGTCCAATCGCCGACTTGGATGCGTACGCTGCTAAACTGGCCGGTTTGAAATTGTAATCCGGTAAGTAGTATTTGATTGAAAATGCCGTCTGAAAGTTGTATTTCAGACGGCATTTTTGTTTATTGGGTATTTTATAGAGAGTTTAATGAAACGGTTGGAATGATAAACATGGTAAGCTGCCGATTCAAAATGGGCGTGGAAATATGAATTGCTTTCTAAAATAGGTTTCTTATTTTTGAGCCGCTTTGATTTTGCAGAATTGGTATGGGTTTTAAATACAACATTTATGCCAGTCTTTAAAAAAACATCAGGCCGTCTGAAATTGGGTTTTCAGACGGCCTGAGTTAATGAAACGGTTTATTTTTGCCAATAGGTTTTGACGTTGACGAACTCGTACAGTCCGAATTCTGATAGTTCGCGTCCATAGCCGGAAGCTTTGACGCCGCCAAAGGGAAGGCGCAGGTCACTGCTGGTGTGGCGGTTGATAAAGACAGAGCCTGCTTGGATTTTTTCGGCGTATTTCCATGCATTTGCCGTGTCGGCTGTGTAGATACAGGCGCCGAGGCCGAAAGGTGTGTCGTTGGCAAGTGCAACGGCATGATCCGGATTGTCGGCGCGTAAGATCATGGCGACCGGGCCGAAGACTTCTTCGTGCCAAACGCGGCAGTTTGGGTTGATTTGATCCAATACCGTGGCAGGGTAAAACCAGCTTTCTCCTTCAGGGATATAGCCACCGCTCAAGCATTGCGCGCCGTGTGCAACTGCATCTTGAACCTGCTCGTGCACGTTTTGGCGCAGGTCTTGGCGGTGAAGTGGGGCAAGGGTGGTGTTCGGGTCTTTGGGGTTGCCGGTTTGCAGCTTGGCGCACTCGGCAAGGAAAAGCGGGATAAACTGTTCGGCAATATCTTGGGTAACAACGATGCGTTTGGCGGCGTTGCAGGATTGCCCGGCATCACGGAAACGAGAATAGCAGGCATCGATGGCTGCGCGTTGCAGATCGGCGTCGGGCAGGATGATAAACGGATTGCTGCCGCCCAGTTCAAGGACGGTTTTTTTCAGATGTCTGCCTGCATGTGCGGCCAGCAAGCGGCCGGTATGGGTCGAACCGGTAAATGCCATGGCATCGGTATCTTCAATGGCTTTAAGCGTGTCTTCATGGCTTAACCATGCGCCGATAAGCGGCAAACCTTTTGGAACAAGACCGAAGAGGGTTTCGCTGACGCGGGCGACACTGGGCGCAGGTTTGACTGCACAAGCATTGCCTGCACAAAGGGCAGGGATGGCAAATCGTAAAATCTGCCAAACAGGATAATTCCACGGCATGACCGCCAAAACAACACCCAAAGGCTCGAAACGGACTTGGCTGAGACTGGCTTGGGTGGCGATGGTTTTATGGGCTAGCAGTTCGGGCGCGAGGCGGACGTAGTAGCGGATAAGCTCGATGGATTTGCTGATTTCGGCACGACATTCGTGCAGGCAACGGCCGACTTCTTCGCAAACCATTTCGGCGAGGCGTTCTTGGTTTTGGGTGAGGCTATCGGCAAATTGCTGTAAGAGGGCGGTGCGCTCGATAATGCTTGATTGTGCGAAGGTTTGCTGAATGGCTTGGAGGCGGTTTAATTCGTCGGTGAACTCGGTATAGCTTTGCGCCGGTCGGCGGTAAATGGTTTCTCCGGTGAAGACATGGGTGCTGTGAAACATGGTTGGCTCCTTTATTTTTATGTTTTTATGAGGCCGTCTGAAAATGTTTCAGACGGCCTTTTATTGTGATGATTGTACTTCAAGCGACCAGTTGGGGGAAAATGGATTTTAAGCCGGCAACAATAATCTCTACGGAAATGGCGGCAAGCATCATGCCCATGATGCGGTTGAGGATAGTCAGGCCGGTAGTGCCCAAGCGTTTGCTGATGCGTCCGGCCACGACCAGAATGAAATAGCAAATCAGGCTGACCAAAAAGCCGGAGATGATAATTAGGGCAATATCGCTGTAATTTTTGGCGGCAGAGGAGTAAATGATGACAGTGGAGATACCTCCGGGGCCGATGGTAATCGGAATGGCAATGGGTACGACGGCAATGGCTTTTTCATTGCGGCGGACTTGTTGCGCACTTTGATGTTCTTCTGAATGGGGGTCAATTTTGGGTTTGGCCGGATTGTCGTTGCCGTTCATTAAGGAGATGGCAATCAGCAAAACCAGAATACCGCCGCCGACTTGGAAAGAGCCCACGCTGATACCGAGTACTTTCAACAAGATACCGCCGCCCAGCGCAAAGACGACAATCACGATGAAAACGGCTAGTGCGGCAGTACGCGCAATTCTGCGTTTTTCTTTGGTGCTGTGGTCTTGCGTCAGGTCAAGATAAATCGAGAGTGCGCTGAAGGGGTTGATCAGTACAAGAAGTGCAACGAGAAGTTTGCCGATTTCTACACCTAATTCCATATTATTCCTTGCTTGAAGTCAGGTCGTCGTTGTCTATATTACGACGGCGGAGGTTTTTGTGTTCATTGGCAATACCCATCAACAGGGCTAGTACCACCATGATGGAAAGTGTAGCTGTACCGCCGTAGCTGACCAGGGGAAGGGGGACGCCGACAACGGGCAAAATACCGCTGACCATGCCCATGTTTACAAAGGCATAGCAGAAAAAGGTCATGGTCAACGCGCCTGCCAGAGTACGGCTGTAAAGGGATTGCGCTTGCGCGGCAATCCACAATCCGCGTGCCAGAATGATAAGGTAAACCAGCAGTAAAAGGATATTGCCAATCAGGCCGAACTCTTCGCCGAATACCGCGAAAATAAAGTCAGTCGTTGATTCGGGAATATAGTCCAAATGGGTTTGCGTACCGTTTAGCCAGCCTTTCCCCCATAC
>NZ_KV831677.1:25880-60626 GCF_001837185.1 Neisseria sp. HMSC064D07
CCACCCGAGCCGATGGCAATCATGGATTGGATGATGTGGTAGCCTGCTCCTAACGGATCTTTGGTTGGGTCGAGCAGGGTGAGGACGCGGGTTTTCTGATAGTCGTGCATGCCGTAATTCCACAAGAGCGGCAAAGCGGCCACAAAGGCAATAATAGCAGCAAAAATGGCCTTCCAAGGCAATCCGGCAAAGAAGATGACAAAAATACCCGAAGCCATAATCAGCGCGGCTGTACCGAGGTCGGGCTGCTTCAAAATCAGGGCGACAGGAACAAGAATCAGCACGAGGGCAACAATATAATGTATCCATTTCAGACGGCCTTCATAGCGTTGGAAATACCACGCGACAGTCATGGGAATACCGATTTTCATGATTTCGGAAGGTTGGATACGGGTAAAGCCGAGGCTCAACCAACGGGTCGAGCCGTTGACGGTGACGCCGGCAACTTCGACGCCAATCAGCAGTAATACGCCGACAATGTAAACAGGCAGGGCAATTTTGGCAGCCATTTGCGGCTTGAATACGGCGATAATCCATAAAAGGGTAAAGCCCAAAACGGTATGGATGGTTTTGTTTTCCAATTGGCCGAACTCTTGCCCGTCTGCAGAATAGAGCAGGAATAGGCTCATGATGTAGATGGCGAGCATGGCAAAAAACAGCCAAGGGTCAATCGGGGCTGTAATGGTGGATTTGAATGTTTTCCACGCTGATGTGTTATTCATGATGAACCTCCGGCTGTGAGGCAGGGCTTGTCGGCGTCAGTCCGTAGGCAGATTGGAAAATGCTGGTAATAGGCTGATGTTTGTCCGTTGTTTCAGTTTTGGCCGAATCTGATTCAAGGCCGTCTGAAAACTGTTTCGGCTTGACGTGAAGCATATAAAAATCAGTCATTTCACGGGCCAATGGCGCGGCATACGCACCCCAGCCGCCGTTTTCCAAAATAACGGCAATGGCGATTTCAGGTTTTTCCAATGGCGCAAACGAGATAAACCATGCGTGGTCGCGGTGTTGTTCGCGCAGGGCTGCGGCATTGTAGCGTCCGCCCTGTTTGATTTGTACGACCTGGGCCGTACCTGTTTTACCGCCCATCGTATAGGCGAGTCCGCCACCGATACGGTGTGCCGTACCGCCCGGTTTCAATACCTTTTCCATTGCGCGTTTGACGTATTCGAAGTTGTCGGCTTTAAACGGAATTTGACGCTCGGGATTGGGGTTGATACGGGTAATTTTGCGCGCGCCGAAATCCAATATTTCTTTGACCAAATGCGGCTGATGGACAATACCGTTGTTGGCCAGAGATGCTGTCGCATGTGCCATTTGCAAAGGCGTGTAGGCATTGTAGCCTTGGCCGATGCTGACGGAAACCATCTCGCCGGCGCGCCATTCTTTGGCAGTCGGGTCGGAAGATTTGGCAAAGCGTTTGGCTTTCCATTCGCGGCTGGGCAAAACGCCTGTGTATTCGCTGGGCAGGTCAATGCCGGTTTTCTGGCCGAAACCGAATTGCGCTAGATACGGAGAGGCTTTATCGATACCCATTTCGTAACCCAAACGGTAGAAGAAGGTATCTGAGGATACTTGAATGGCTTTGCTCAAGTTGGCCGAGCCGTGACCGCTGCGGACGGAGTCGCGGAAGATATGGCGGCTGCCGGGTATGCTCCATGCGCCGGGAGCGGGGACGATGGTGTTTTGAGTGATTTTGCCGCTTTCCAACAAGGCCATGCCCATAAAGGGTTTGAATGTAGAACCTGGAGGATAAAGGCCTTGGGTAACGCGGTTGATCAAAGGCTTTTTCCAATCGTCATTCAGCATTTTCCAAGTGTCGCTGTCGATGCCATCAATAAAGAGGTTGGGATCGAAGGATGGTTTGGAAACAAAAGCCAAAACAGTACCGTCTTGCGGATTGATGGCCACCAATGCGCCACGGCGGTCGCCCAAGATTCGGTCGGCTTCCTGCTGCATACGGATATCCATGCCTAGGCGCAAGGTTTGCCCCATTTTGGACGGGACATTTTTCAATACGCGGACGATATTGCCGTAAGCGTCTTTTTCGACTTCCTGATAGCCTGGAACGCCATGAAGCTGGTGTTCATAATATTTTTCCAAGCCGGATTTGCCGATATGCGTACTGCCGCGATAGAGTGCGGTTAGGCCTTCTTCTTCCAGCATTTCTTTGTCTTTATCGCTAATACGGCCGATGTAGCCTAAGAAGTGGGAAGTCAGCTTGCCGTAAGGATATTCGCGGAATGTGCGTGAGTTGACCTCTACGCCTTTGAATTCGCGCAAATGCACGGATAAACGGGCGGCCTCTTCATCGGTCAGTCTGAGTTTGAGTGGGATATTTTCAAATTTTCTATAGCTTTCGCGGTATTTTTTGAAGCGTTTTAAATCTGTCGGCGTGATATCGACGTATTTTTTCAATGCTTTAATGATATCTTCCATCTTGCCTTCAATGCGGCTGGGAATAACTTCGAGTGAAAAGACAGGATAGTTTTTGGCCAAAAGAACGCCGTTGATATCGACGATTTCGCCACGTACGGGCGGCGTTGGAATCAGGGTGATGCGGTTGCTCGATGCTTGGCCGGAAAACTCGTTGTGTTGAGTCACTTGCAGGTAAAAGAACCGCGCCAGCAAGATGGAAAAGAAGATGACAATCAGGATAAAGGCAACGAGCAGGCGCAACAAAGCATCGGCTTGTGCTGCCTGAGCGGAAGGTTTTTTGGTATGTTGACCACCGGAAAGACGGCGTGGAAGAGTCGGTTTCATCTTTTCAGCGGGAGCGGTAAATACGGGTCACAATCAGCATCAGCTGGCTGAGTATGGGCCAAAGCAGTGCGCCGACAAATGGAGCAACAAAGCCTTGCAAAGTGATGACCTGATGATTAAGGAACAAACGGGCAACAGTTAAGACGGCCTGATTGAGAAGCAGCGCAGCCAATACAGCGGCTAATTGCATAATGTGGCCGTACAGCATGATTTGGCGGCGGCGGTTTAAAATGAAATAAGTCATCACGACGTAAGACAGGGCGTGCAAGCCCAAAGTTGCGGCGGTTGCGGCATCGACAATCAGACCGATGGCAAAAGCCAGTCCCATGCCTGCGCGTTGCGGCTGGTGCAATGTCCAATATAGCAACATCAGTGCCGTCATTTCAGGCAGCCAAAAGAATCCGTCAAAGGAAAACGGCATAAAGTCCAGTATCATCATCACAATGAGACTGGCCGCCATGATGTGCAGCGGTACTGCACGGTAAGAATCGTCAAAATCGTTCATGAAATCAGCGTGGGGAAGAAGGGGCGGAAGAAAGTACCAAGACAAAACGGCTGCTGCGTAAAGCGGCCAAAGGCGTCAGTTGCGTATCGTAATAAGGTGTTCCCGATGCGCGGACAACCTTGCTGACGGTTGCAACGGGAATCCCCGCCGGATAAGTACCGTCCAAACCGGAAGTCAGCAGAATATCGCCGGGTTTCAAGTCTGAGCCGGTTGGGAAATAGCGCAAATCCAAACCGTTGCCATTGCCGTATGCCAAATTGCGTTCACCGGTGCGGCTGACGGCTACGGGGACAATGCTTTGTCCGCTTGAGATCAGTTCAATTTCCGCACTTTGTGTGTGAACTTGTGTCAACAGGCCAATCAAACCGCTTTGATCGATGACTGCATCGCCAACTTTCAAACCGTCTTGGCTGCCCTTGCCGATAATCAGTCTTTCGGAAAGCGGATCTTTGCCATTGGAAATGACTTCCGCACCTATAACGTTGTGAATGCCTTTTTGTTGTAAACCGTACAGTTTTTTCAATTCGCGCAATTCATCGGTATTGACTTTATCTCGCTGCAAATCGATTTTCAGACGGCCATTTTCTTCCAGAAGCTGGCGGTTTTGTTCCAAGAGCTCGGATTTGGACTGGGAGAGGTCGGCAAAATATTGATAAAGTTGAACAGGTTGATTCGCCAGCCATTGAACAGGGTAGAGCATGGGCATTACTGCCGCACGCACCGGCTGCATCAATGAAAAGCGGTAATCGGCCACCATCAGGTCGGCAGCCAGAGCGATATAAACGACAAAACGAGGCAACAGCTTAGGGCCTTTTGCCTCGTCAAAGCGCAAAGAAGAGCGTTCCATAACCATCTACCTTATGGGTTTTCCGTAAATACGGTATCCCATTTGCCGATATAGTCCAAAGCCTTACCGGCACCATAGGCGACGCAGTTCAGAGGCTGGTCGGCAATACCGACGGGCAGGCCGGTTGCATCGGCCAAGACGGTATCGATACCGTGCAGAAGCGCGCCGCCGCCGGTCAGCATAATGCCGCGGTCGGCGATGTCGCCGGCCAGTTCGGGCGGAGCCTGTTCCAAAGCCAGACGAACGGCACGGATGATTTGATTTACCGTTTCACTCAATGCTTCACGGATCTCATTTGAAGTAACCGCCAAGGATTTAGGCGTACCTTCGGCCAGGTCGCGGCCTTTAATGCGCATGGCTGTTTCGGTTTCAAAACCAGAGGCCGAGCCGATTTGTTTCTTCAATTCTTCTGCCGTAGCTTCGCCAATCAAGACACCGCGATGGCGGCGCAGGTAATGGATGATACTTTTATCGAATTCATCACCGGCTGCGCGGACGGAAGCAGAATAGGCCATGCCGCCCAGTGAAAGAATGCCGATTTCGGTCGTACCGCCGCCAATATCGACAATCATCGAACCTGCCGCATCTTCAATCGGCAAGCCCGCGCCCAAAGCGGCGGCCATCGGTTCTTCAATCAAATGCACGCTTGCCGCGCCGGCAGCAAACGCAGAATCCAAAATCGCTTTACGTTCCACTTGGGTAGAGCCGCCAGGAACACAGATAACCACACGAGGCGGAACCAAAGACCGTCCTTCGGTGGCTTTTTTAATCAACATACCCAGCATACGCTCGGTAATCACAAAATCAGCAATTACACCGTCCCTCATCGGGCGGACGATTTCAATATTGCGCGGCGCACGGCCCTGCATTTTTTTGGCTTCCGTACCCACCGCCATAATTTTACTTTTATTGCCTGCGCCGGATTGAATCGCAACCATGGACGGCTCATCCAAAACAATCCCTTTGCCGCGTACAAAAATCAGCGTGTTGGCCGTGCCCAAGTCGATGGCAATATCATTGGAGAGGAAACGAGATAAAAGACGAAACATAGGATTCCTGAAATTCCGGCCCAGCCCGGATGTGTTTAGCATTATTTAAAATAAGAAAAACAGGTACACGGTTTTAGACGGATAAATGCCCCCTTAAAAGGCCGTCTGAATTAAAACACCATGCCAACCTGTTTGGTTTTCGGTTATAATTCTTCGCTTCATAGAAGACAAAATGCAATGATACCCCAAACCCAAGGTGCATTGCTATCAGACAAGGATTTTTTATGGCTTTAAGCTTAAATGATGTGGAAAAAATCGCAAAACTCTCGCGCCTCACTTTAACGGACGAAGAAAAAAACAAAACGCTTGCCGAGTTGAACGACATTTTCGCCATGGTTGAAAACATGCAAAGCGTCAATACCGACGGCATCGAACCCATGGCGCATCCGCACGAAGCCGCTTTGCGCCTGCGCGAAGATAAAGTGACTGAAACCGATCATGCCGCCGAATATCAGGCTGTTGCCCCAGAAGTGCGCAACCGACTGTATATCGTTCCTCAAGTGATTGAAGAATAAGGTTTCAGACGGCCTTTGCTTATCGGCAAGCCCCTATTGCAAGGCCGTCTGAAAGGATATTCTGTTCAGACGGCCCGATTTATTGATTTAAACGGATGTTTTCAATATCTGTTTTGAAAGCAAAAACTGTTTTATAGAAAGTACGGCACAATGACCGCTTACACGCTCAAACAAGCCAGCAGCCTGCTGCAATCCAAACAAATTTCCGCAGTCGAATTGGCGACCGAATATTTGGCCGCTATTGCTGCGAAAAACCCTGCCATCAACGGCTACGTTACCATCGATCAAGATAAGACCCTTGCTGAAGCTAAAGCAGCCGATGCGCGTATCGCAGCCGGCAATGCAACGGCTTTGACCGGTGTGCCGGTTGCTTACAAAGATATTTTCTGCCAAACAGGTTGGCGCAGTGCATGCAGCTCCAAAATGTTGGATAACTTTGTTTCTCCTTATACTGCTACTGTGGTGCAAAACTTGTTGGATGCCGGCATGGTTACTCTTGGCCGTACCAATATGGACGAATTTGCCATGGGTTCGACCAATGAGACTTCATTCTACGGCGCAACCAAAAACCCGTGGAATCTTGAACATGTTCCCGGCGGTTCATCAGGCGGTTCGGCTGCTGTAATTGCGGCGCGTTTGGCACCGGCTGCCTTGGGTTCGGATACCGGCGGTTCTATCCGTCAACCTGCGTCGCATTGCGGTATTACCGGTATCAAGCCGACTTATGGTACGGTTTCACGCTTTGGTATGGTTGCCTATGCTTCCAGCTTTGACCAAGCCGGCCCTATGGCGCAAACGGCCGAAGACTGTGCGATTTTGTTGAACGCCATGGCCAGCTTTGACGAGCGCGATTCCACCAGTTTGGAGCGCGACAAAGAAGACTACACCCGTGATTTGGACAAGCCGCTCAAAGGTTTGAAAATCGGTTTGCCTAAAGAATATTTCGGCGAAGGCGCAGATGCCGATGTTCAGACGGCCTTACAAAGCGTTATCGATTTGCTCAAAGCCCAAGGCGCAGAGACTGTTGAAGTTTCCCTGCCGCAAACATCATTGTCGATTCCTGCTTATTACGTTCTCGCCTCTGCGGAAGCAAGTACCAACTTGTCCCGTTTCGACGGCGTACGTTATGGCCATCGTGCAGCGCAATTCGGCGATTTGGAAGAAATGTACAGCAACACCCGTGCCGAAGGTTTCGGCAGCGAGGTCAAACGCCGTATCATGATCGGTACTTATGTATTGAGTCATGGTTACTACGATGCGTACTACTTGAAAGCGCAAAAACTGCGTCACCTTGTAGCCAATGATTTTCAGACGGCCTTTGGTCAATGTGATTTCATTCTGGCGCCGACTGCGCCGACTGCCGCGCCGAAACTCGGCAGCGACATCCACGACCCTGTACAAATGTACTTGTCCGATATTTACACCATCGCCGTGAACCTTGCCGGTTTGCCCGCATTGACTCTGCCAGCCGGTTTCAGCGCAAACGGCCTGCCGATTGGTGTGCAATTTATCGGCAACTATTTCTCCGAAGCCAAAATTTTGGGTGCCGCACATCAGGTTCAATTGAACAGCGATTGGCACACTAAAGCGCCGGAATAAGGGTAGGGAGTCTATATGCCTGAAAAGTTTTCTTTTCCGGGATTTAAAACTGTTTATCAGAATGCTCCAAAGTTTAAAACGCAACATTTAAAATTTACATTGCGGACATTGTGGTATCGTAAAGAAATTAAGGCATTTGAGCAGTTTGTAAATGCTTCAGAAATATGCCAAAGTTTTTTTAGTCAAATGCCCCAAGATGCCTATCCTTTGATACATGAGTTTGTTGATAAGAAACTTGGTGGTCAAGATAGGCTAAAAATTATGCAGTCAGATTTTGAGGCTGCAGAAAAGCTGTTTGGAAAAGAAAGAGTAATGGGTATGAAAACCCGTTCCTTTTATATTGTTTTGGCAAAACCTTCAGACGGCCTTGAGATTTGGCTTAACCGAAATGACAATTGCGTCGATGAGGGAATGTGGTCTCTTTCTTTACGAGAAAGCAATGGAAGACGTCTGTATATGACAACATTCGCCTTTGTAAATAATATGCTGCTTGCAGCTTCCCTTCAGGGGCCAGCAGGAGAAGAGGCGAAAGATACTGTACGGGGTTTAACTAAGAAGCTACATGGATTGCGCCCTCAGCAACTGATGGTGCATGCATTGCAATATTTTGCTATTGCATTAAAGCTGGATGGTGTGATTGGTATCACACAAGATAGGCAAGTTAAGCTACGTTGGCGCTTGAAGAAACGTGTCAAAATGAACTATGACCAATTTTGGCAGGAGCATGGTGCTCAAAAGGGTGTTGATGGATTATGGCATCTTCCAAAAGAGCCGGTGCGTAAAGATTTTGAGGAAATTGAAAGCAAAAAACGGTCCATGTATCGTAAGCGTTATCAGATGTTAGATGAAATCGAAGAGCAAATAAGAAATGGTTTAGCTCCTATAAAATAAACTATCATCTGATGAATAAAACATATATATGAATACAACCGACTTCATTCAAATCATTGGGACAGCCGCGTTTGCCATTTCCGGCTATTTGGTTGGCTACAACAAGCGGTTGGATGTACTCGGTGTTGTCATTACTGCGTTACTGACGGCTGTCGGCGGCGGCATGATACGCGATGGTTTGGTCGGTCGGATTCCGCAAGTGTTTTTGCAGACCGATGCGCTGATTGTTGTGTTTGCCACGCTTGCCATTGCATGGTTGATAAGGGTGCAACGTTATCGCAGCACCTATTTGGCTGCTGCTTTTATTATTGCCGATGCCATCGGTTTGGCAGCTTTCAGCATTACCGGTGCACAAATCGGTATGGCTTTGCAGCTTAATCTGTTCGGCGTTATTTCTTTGGCTTTTGTGACTGCCGTTGGCGGGGGTATTGCACGCGATATTTTGGTCAATGATGTGCCGATGATTTTGCGCACCGACCTTTACGGTAGCGTGGCTATTTTAATTGGCGGGCTGATTTATCTGTTCGGACATTTGAGCTGGATTAATATCTTTACGTTAAACCTGCTTTTTGCCGGCGGATTGTTGTTTCGCCTGACTGCATACCGTTTCCATTGGCAACTGCCCGGTTTCCAACGCCGCAGGAAATAAACTTATCTTACAGATGGCATGTTATGGTTTTTATTCAGGCCGTCTGAAAAACGAATCACTCATTTAACCGATTAACTTTTTTTCGACAGAAAGACCCTTATGACTTGGGAAACCGTAATCGGACTGGAAATCCACGTCCAACTCAACACCCAATCCAAAATCTTCAGCGGTGCATCCACTGCATTCGGTGCCGAGCCTAATGCCCACGCCAGCGTGGTTGAGTGTGCGTTGCCGGGCGTATTGCCGGTAATGAACCGCGAAGTCGTCGAAAAAGCCATCAAACTCGGTTTGGCTTTGGATGCGAAAATCAATCAGAAAAACATATTCGACCGTAAAAACTATTTTTATCCTGATTTGCCAAAAGGCTATCAAATCAGCCAGTTGGATTTGCCGATTGTTGAGCACGGCAAGCTGGAAATCGTAGTGGGCGACGAGGTCAAAACCATCAATGTTACCCGTGCGCACATGGAAGAAGATGCGGGTAAATCCGTACATGAAGGTTTGAACGGTGCAACCGGTATCGACTTAAACCGCGCCGGTACGCCTTTATTGGAAGTTGTCTCCGAGCCTGAAATGCGTTCCGCTGCCGAAGCTGTGGCATATGCTAAAGCGTTGCACGGTTTGGTAACTTGGCTGGATATTTGTGACGGCAATATGGCGGAAGGCTCGTTCCGCGTCGATGCCAACGTTTCTGTACGTCCAAAAGGCCAGGCCGAGTTCGGTACGCGTCGAGAAATCAAAAACCTCAATTCTTTCCGCTTCTTGGAGCAAGCCATCAATTATGAAGTGGAAGCGCAAATCGAAATTTTGGAAGACGGCGGTAAAGTACAGCAGGCAACCATGCTGTTTGACCCTGAAAAAGGCGAAACTCGTGTGATGCGTTTGAAAGAAGATGCGCACGATTACCGCTATTTCCCAGATCCGGATTTGTTGCCAGTCATTATTTCAGACGGCCAATTGCAGAAAGCTAAAGAGCAAATGCCTGAATTGCCACATGAAATGGCAGCGCGTTTTGTTGCCGATTACGGCGTGTCTGACTATGATGCGCGTCTGTTGACTGCCAGCCGCGCCCAAGCTGCCTATTTTGAAGAAGCGGCCAAAGCCTGCGGCCAAGGTAAATTGACGGCGAACTGGATGAACGGCGAGCTTGCCGCTACCTTGAACAAAGAAGGTTTGGAATTGGCTGAAAGCCCGATTACAGCTCCACGCCTTGCCGAGTTGGTTGCTAAAGTTGCAGATGGAACATTAAGCAGCAAATTGGCGAAAAAAGCTTTTGAGGCGATGTGGGCTGAGCCTGAAGCAGGTATTGCCGAAATCATCGAAAAACATGGTTTGCAACAGATTACCGATACTGGCGCAATTGAAGCTATGGTGGATGAAGTGTTGGCAAACAATGCGAAAGCCATTGAGCAATTCCGTTCCGGTAATGAGAAAGCCCTGAATGCGATTGTCGGCCAAGTGATGAAAGCAAGTAAAGGCAAGGCTAATCCGGCTCAGGTTCAAGAGTTGATTAAAGCTAAATTAGCTTGATAGATAGGACAGGCCGTCTGAAAAATAGGTCTTATTTTTCAGACGGCCTTTATTTTTGATTCTAAAATTATTCTAAATACCATGACACATACTATTACCTTATCAGATGAAATCACATTTACGGCAAACGAGGATGAAACCGTTCTTGCTGCCGCGACCCGTCAGAATTTAAATTTGCCTCATTCTTGTAAAAGTGGCGCCTGCGGACAATGTAAGGCCGAGTTGATGAGTGGCGAATTTGAAATGGGCAAGCATATTGATAAAGCCATCAGTGAAGAAGAAAAAGCGCAGGGTAAAGTGTTATTGTGCTGTACCACTGCGAAGAGTGACCTCAAAATTAATGTGCCAGGTTTTAATCAAAATGCTTTGCCAATACGCACATTGCCGGCACGTATTGAAAACATTGAAATCAAACACGATGTTGCTTTGTTGAGATTGGCTTTGCCTAAAGCGCCGCCATTTGCATTTTATGCCGGACAATATATTGATTTGCTGCTTCCCGGCAATATCAGCCGCAGCTATTCAATCTCTAATTCGCCTGATCAAGAAGGCATTTTGGAGCTGCATATCCGTAAACGTGAAAACGGCGTATGTTCGGAAATGATTTTTGGTGTAGAGCCTAAGATCAAAGAAAAAGGTATTGTCCGTGTTAAAGGTCCATTGGGTACGTTTACTTTGCAAAAAGGCAGTGATAAACCGATTGTTTTGTTGGCAACGGGTACAGGTTACGCACCTATCCGCAGTATCTTGCTTGATTTGATTCATCAGAATAGCGAACGTCAGGTTCATTTTTACTGGGGAGCACGACAGCAGGAGGATTTGTACGCATTGGAAGAAGCAGAAGCATTAATAGGCCGTCTGAAAAATGCGAAATTCTTGCCTGTTCTTTCTAAGCCTGATTCTGAATGGAAAGGGGAGAGTGGATATGTGCAAAACGTTGCAGCACAAAATTATCCTGATTTGAGCCAATATGAAGTTTATGCTTGCGGGTCACCAGCCATGACGGAGAATGCGCAAAGTTTGCTGACTCAAAATTGCGCTTTACCGGAAGATGCCTTCTTCTGTGATGCTTTTTCACCGGCATAGTGATGTTTATACAGGATTTATATGTTTGAATGCAGCTGTTAAGAGTAAAATTTGATGGCAATTTGTTTGAGAAAGAGTGTGTTTTTGCATACTCTTTTTTCTATGTGGTAGTTATTGCATAGATGTTTATGTCTTGAAGAGATGACTATTTTGTTATCAAAAATTGAATTTATTATTTATCATAAAGAAAAAGGCCGTCTGAATATTTCAGACGGCCTTTGTTTTGAAGCAAGTATTAGCTACCAATCAGTTTCAAACGTTGACCAGGGGTCACCGTACGTGTATTGCGGTTCCAACGGCGGATATCGTTAATATCAACATTGAAACGGCTGGCGATGGTGTTCAGGGTATCGCCTTTGCGTACAGTGTAGGAAACGTTTTGAACCGGGTTGCTGCGGACTTTTGCCGGAGCAGCTGTAACACGGAGGATTTGGCCTTTTTTGATATTGTTGCCTTTGATGTTGTTGGTAATAATCAAATCGGCTACGCTCAGGTTATAGCGTTTGGAGATGTTAAACAATGTATCGCCATCTGCCACACGGTGTGTGCCTGCTGTAAGTGCTGCGGTTTGTGTGTTTTGTTGGCCATTTACACGAGCAAGACGCGCATTGATGCGTTGTTGTTGTTTAGCGGTATTGGCTGCGATACGTGCGGTACGAGCGCTTTCGGCAGTAACAACAGTTTGAACTTGTTTGGCTTCAGAAGTCGCTTCAGCAACAGTTGCTGCAGGTTCCTCCGCAGGTTGGCTTTGTACCAAAGCCATCAGGTCATCACGCTCTTCTTGAACAGGAGCAACAGCAACAGATTCAACTGCTGGAGTAGGGGCTACATCGTTTGCGGCAACAGTCGGCGCGGTCAAGTCTGCAGGGATGGCTGATTTGGGCGCTTCTGTAACATTTTTAGCAATGGTCTCGGTAGTCGCATGGGTCATGGCTGCAACTGGAGCAGGCACTTCCGCATTTGCAACTTGAGGTTGGGCTTTGGTTTCTGTTACCACTACGGAAGTAACGTTTTCAGTTTTGCTGCGTGCAATAAAGTCAACCGGTTTGCTGGACTGTGGAACAACAGGAGCAACGATATTGGTCACAGTAGTTTGAGCAACTTTAACCGGTTCTGCTACGCTGGAAGCAATAATCGGAGACATAGCCGGCATATTGGATTGGTAAGTATCCGGAGTATTGTCTTTGTCGATAAAGTTAATAATGTCTTGACTTTGGGTAGCTGAGTTTTTAGCCACCAAAATGCTGCGGCCTTCAGAAATGGCGCTACCGCTCAGGCCGTTGAGGCGCTTGAGTTCGGCTACGCTCATGCCGGTATCGTTGGCGATGGCATTAAGCTTTTTGTTACCCAAAGAAGTATAAATATCCCAAGACATCAGGGTATCTGGATTGGCATTGCGGTAGTTCTTTTCAAATGCAGAAACCGCAGAAACCGGCAACAACAGACGACGATTATTTTTAGGGATAAATACCGGGGCATTGAAACCTGGGTTGAGTGCCAATAGTTCGCTTTCGCTGATGTTTGCAAAGCGAGCGATTGTGCTGTTATCAATAGGTTTGTCGATGCTGACAGATTTGAAATACGGCTGATTGCTGATTTCGCTGATATTCATGCCAAAAGTTTGCGGATTGGCAACAATATTACGGACGGCCAAGAGTTTTGGAACGTAATTGCGTGTTTCGTTCGGCATACGCAGGTTTTCGTATGTCGGTTCCAAACCTTGCGCACGGGCACGGTTTACGGCACGGCCGACGTTACCTTCGCCCCAGTTGTAAGCGGCAAGGGCCAAAGACCAGTCGCCGAACATACCGTGCAGGTATTGCAGGTAGTTTAATGCGGCATCGGTAGCGGCGTAAACGTCGTGGCGACCGTCATACAAAGGCGTTTTTTCCAAGCCGAAGTGGCGGCCGGTAGCCGGCATAAATTGCCACAGGCCGGATGCGCCGACGTGTGATTTGGCTTTGGTTACGAATGCGCTTTCAATGAAAGGCAGCAAAGCGATTTCAGCTGGCATATTGCGTTTTTTAACTTCATTGGCAATATGGTACATATAAGGTTTGCTGCGGGAGATGGTGCGGTCGAAATATGCACTGTTTGCAGCAAATTTGTTTTCATGGCGGCGAACCAGTTCTGTGTTGACTTCGTTAATGCGGAAGTCTTTACGTAATGATGCCCATAAGCTGCCGGAGCCGAAGGTTTGTGCTTTGGCTTGGTCGAGTAGGGCGGAGTTGAGGCGCATCATGGCCATGCCGACTTGGTTGGGTGTAGCGTTTTGTGCGTAGGCTGTGGCGGAAACCGCCGACAGGCTTGAAACGGTCAGAGCGATGGTTTTTAGTTTTGCCATAGTAAATAAAGTTATCAAATATATAATAAAATTTCGTCTTTTTGATAGTATCGTTTCAGCATTTAAACGTCAAGTCGAGCAGGGAATTTGCTTGTATGATGTGGTCGTGGTGTTAAAATTCTGTCACACAAGTCGGGATGCATAGGGGAGCCTTTAATGGAAGTTTTTTTTATGCAAACGCCAATGGGGCAATATCTTGCTCTAAAAGAGGCAGATTTCTTCAGACGGCATTTGCAGTATTTGAATAGGCAGGTGGCGGTTCAATTGGGCGGTGTATGGCAGAGGCCGTCTGAAAACATGCTTGTAGTGCCTCGCGATGTGCGGATGGATGCTGAAATGTTGGCATTTGAAACGCATTCCGTGGATGTGTTATTGATGCCTCATCTTTTGGAAGTTTCATCTGAAGATTTGGTATTGAAAGAGGCATTTAGAATATTAAAACCTGAGGGTAGGTTGATTTTGACGGGGTTCAACCCTAAATCTTTGTGGGGGTTGAGCTCTTGGTTTGATGGGGAAAAGCTGCCTTTGAAATCTCAATGCTTGGCTCTGGCTGAGTTGAAACTAAAAATTGCCGCTATTGGTTTTGAAATGGAATATGGGCAGTTTATGGATTATCTGCCTGCTGTAAATTCGCCATCTGCTTTGAAGTTTTGGCGGTTTATGGAAAAGGCCGGGGATAGGTGGTGGCCGCAATGTGCAGCGGTTTATGGTGTGGTGTTAACGAAACATTTGATTGGTGTCCATCCTTTGCCTGAATTGGAATCTGCATTTGATGGCAATACGGTTGCTTTAAGTACGGCACGTTTGGCCGAATAGTTTTCAGACGGCCTATATATAATGATGATTTTGGAGAATAATGATGCCTGAATTACCTGAGGTAGAAACGACTTTACGCGGAATCGCGCCGCATATTGATGGCAAAAAGATAGAAAAAGTCATTATTCGCCAGTTTAAATTGAGATGGTCTATCCATCCAAACTTGGTGCAAATTTTGGCCGGGCGCAAAGTTTTGGCATGTAATCGGCGTGCGAAGTATTTGATTATTACTTTTGAAACGGGTATTTTACTTATTCATTTGGGTATGTCCGGCAGTTTGCGGATTTTTACCGCCGATGATGAGCGTATCGCAACGCCGGATAAACACGATCATTTAGATTTTGTATTTGATGACGGTACCGTATTGCGTTATCACGATCCGCGTAAATTTGGTGCGGTATTGTGGTATGAGGGTATTGTCGAGCATCATCCGCTGTTGGAAAAGTTGGGGCCGGAGCCGCTCTCGGGTGATTTTGATGCAAATTACCTGTATCAGAAATTGAAAACCCAAAAGCGTGCAGTTAAATTAGCGCTGATGGATAATGCAGTAGTGGTTGGTGTCGGTAATATTTATGCGAATGAAAGTCTGTTTAAGGCAGGTATTTCGCCATTGCGTCCGGCGAATAAGCTGACCAAGAAAGAATGCGCATTATTGGTGGAAACCGTTAAAGCGGTTCTGCAAAGGGCGATTGAAACCGGCGGTAGTACGTTGCGAGACTTCGTCAATAGCGATGGCAAAAGCGGCTACTTTCAGCAGGAATATACGGTCTATGGCCGCCACAATGAGCCTTGTGTCCAATGTGGCGGGCTGATTTTTAAAGAAACTTTGGGGCAGCGTGGAACATTTTATTGTCCAAATTGCCAGAAATAGTTTCAGACGGCCTTAAATGTTAGAGGCCGTCTGAAAATAATGAACACAATACAGAAGAAATTTTATGTCTAAACAAAAAGCTCCTTTTTTTAAACGTCTGAGCCGACTTTGCCGTTTAGCAGCTTGGTTATTCAGAACCGGCCGGGATTTGCGTGCCATTGATGGCAACAATGCAGAGGAACGCAATCGCGCTGTGGTTATTTTGGGAAAAGGTGCGTTGGATGCTTTGGATATTGAATTGGAAATCGGCGTACCGCCTCAAGGAAATGTGAGCGGTACTTTGGTGGTAGCCAATCATGTATCTTGGTTGGATATTTTTGCCATGAGTGCCGTTTATCCAAGCAGTTTTATTGCGAAACAGGAAATCAGCGGCTGGCCGGTTTTGGGGAAAATGGGTAAAAATGCCGGTACGGTGTTTATCAACCGCAATTCCCGCCGTGATGTCGAGCCGATTAATCAGGCGATTTGTGCGGCATTGAAAGCAGGGCAGAATGTCAGCTTCTTCCCCGAGGCGCGCACTTCTTCCGGCTTGGGTATTTTGCCGTTTAAAGCTGCCCTGTTCCAATCGGCTATTGATGCGAAAGCGCCGATTCAGGCGGTAACTTTGCGATATTATGATGACGAAGGACAACGGACGGATCTGCCATCCTATGCGGAGGTAAACCTGTTTCAGTCTTTGTGGCGTATTGTTTCTATGAAGAAAATTCGTATCCGTTTGGATTTCTCGCCTCAATACAAACCGACAGATATGCCGGATAAAGACCGCTATGCTTTGAAGGATATTGCGGAAACAGCCATCGGCGAAATTGTGGCTTCGGATTCGCCTGTTCAGCCCTTACCTAAAAAATAATTTCAGTCAGGTACTTGTTTTATTTCAGACAGCCTTCATTTAGAAGAACAGCTGTTTTCGATTTAATTAAATTGATAGTTTGATGTAATTAATATTATTTGAACTATAAATTATACAAATCGATAGGCCTGCATTAAAATGCAAGCATTGATTCATTTCTCAAACCCGAATTTTTAAGGAGCTTAAAAATGGCTTTGCAAGATCGTACCGGTCAAAAAGTACCTTCCGTAGTATTCCGCACTCGCGTTGGCGACACTTGGAAAGATGTTTCTACTGATGATTTGTTCAAAGGCAAAAAAGTAGTCGTGTTCTCTCTGCCTGGCGCATTTACTCCAACTTGCTCTTCTTCTCACCTGCCACGCTACAACGAATTGTTTGGCGCGTTCAAAGAAAACGGTGTTGACGCTATCTACTGTGTATCTGTAAACGATACTTTCGTAATGAACGCTTGGGCTGCTGAAGAAGAAGCTGACAACATCTACATGATTCCTGATGGCAACGGTGAATTCACTGAAGGCATGGGCATGTTGGTTGGCAAAGAAGACTTGGGCTTCGGCAAACGCTCTTGGCGTTACTCCATGCTGGTTAACGACGGCGTGATTGAAAAAATGTTTATCGAACCTGAAGAACCAGGCGATCCTTTCAAAGTGTCTGACGCTGACACTATGTTGAAATACATTGCTCCTGACTGGAAAGCTCAAGAGTCTGTTGCCATCTTCACCAAACCTGGCTGCCAATTCTGTGCTAAAGCTAAAAAAGCGCTGCAAGACAAAGGCTTGTCTTACGAAGAAATCGTATTGGGTAAAGATGCAACTGTTACTTCCGTACGCGCTATTACCGGTAAGATGACTGCTCCTCAAGTATTCATCGGCGGCAAATACATCGGCGGCAGCGAAGACTTGGAAGCTTACTTGGCTAAAAACTAATTGCCTGTATGCTTAAGACGGCTTTAAAAGGCCGTCTGAAATACCCAAATATAGAGTTATTCAGACGACGTTTGCAAATCGGCGTTCTGAATAACTCTATATTTACAAGTAGAATTTGAGATTATTGTTTTAAATCGATATTTAGATATTGGCTATTGATTTTTAAATTTTGATAGTTTATGAAGTTTAGGCCGTCTGAAAACGGATAACCTGATGGCAATATCGGTTTGGATATAGACAGTAAGGATAAAATATGAAAAAGATTCAAGCAGATGTGGTAGTACTGGGTGGCGGTACAGCCGGTATGGGCGCATTTCGCAATGCCCGACTTCATACAGACAATGTTTACCTGATTGAAAACAATGTATTCGGAACAACTTGTGCGCGTGTCGGCTGCATGCCGTCCAAATTGCTGATTGCGGCTGCGGAAGCGCGCCATCATGCTCTGCATACCGATCCGTTTGGCGTGCATTTGGATAAAGACAGCGTAACGGTAAACGGCGAAGAAGTCATGCACCGCGTGAAGTCCGAACGCGACCGTTTTGTCGGTTTTGTGGTCAGCGATGTAGAAGAGTGGCCTGCCGACAAGCGTATTATGGGTACGGCAAAATTTGTTGACGAACACACCGTCCAAATTGATGACCACACTCAAATCACTGCAAAAAGTTTTGTGATTGCCACAGGTTCGCGCCCTGTGATTTTCCCACAGTGGGAAGTTTTGGGCGATCGCTTGATTGTGAACGATGATGTTTTCTCTTGGGATACCCTGCCTAAGAGTGTGGCCGTATTCGGCCCTGGCGTAATCGGCTTAGAGTTGGGTCAGGCTTTGCACCGTTTAGGCGTAAAAGTTGAAATTTTTGGCGTGGCCGGCGCTATTGGCGGTATTTCCGATCCTGTTGTCGCTGAAGAAGCCAAAACCGTTTTTGGTGAAGAGTTGACTTTGCATTTGGATGCCAAAACCGAAGTCAAATTGGACGCAGAAGGCAATGTTGAAGTTCACTGGGAACAAGATGGCGAAAAAGGTGTGTTCCATGCCGAATATGCTTTGGCTGCCGCCGGTCGCCGTCCGAACGTGGACAATATCGGTTTGGAAAACCTGAATATCGAAAAAGATGCGCGTGGCGTGCCTGTTGCTGATCCGCTGACCATGCAAACCAGCATTCCGCATATCTTTATCGCAGGCGATGCGTCCAATCAATTGCCTCTGCTGCATGAGGCTTCCGACCAAGGTAAAATTGCCGGTCACAATGCCGCTATTTTCCCGAATATTGAGGGTGGTTTGCGCCGTAGCGTAATCGGCGTGGTATTCACCAGTCCGCAAATTGCCACTATCGGTTTGAAATACGCGCAAGTTGCGGAGAAATATCAGCCTGATGAGTTTGTCATCGGTGAAGTTTCCTTCCGAAACCAAGGCCGCAGCCGTGTTATGTTGGTAAACAAAGGCCATATGCGTTTGTATGCTGAGAAAGCGACCGGCCGTTTCATTGGTGCGGAAGTTGTCGGCCCTGCTGCCGAACATTTGGCACACTTGATGGCTTGGGCTCATCAAATGAAGATGACGATTCCGCAAATGCTGGATATGCCGTTCTACCATCCGGTTATCGAGGAAGGTCTGCGTACTGCATTGCGTGATGCCGATGCAAAATTGAAACAGGCTTGATTATTTGATGGAATAAAGGCCGTCTGAAACTCGTGGTGAGGTTTCAGACGGCCTTTTCTTTTTTTTATGCTTTGAAGCTGTTAAATCAATTCTAAATCCGGACCGGCATTTTGTGCGCGACGGCTTCGTAATTGAATGTCTAAGCGCAAATCATGGGCAGAGTCGGCATTTTTAATAGCGTCTTGATAGCTGATATCACCGTTTTCATACAAATCGTATAAGGCTTGGTCAAAAGTAATCATGCCCATGCCATTTGATTTTTTCATCATTTCTTTGATGTTGTGGACTTCGCCTTTTCGAATCAAGTCGGCAATAATGGGCGAATTGAGCAAAACCTCGACAGCCGCTACGCGTCCCCGTCCGCCTTCACGGGGAATCAGGCGTTGCGAAATAAAGGCTTGCAGGTTGAGCGACAAGTCGGTCAGTAACTGGTTACGGCGCTCTTCGGGGAAGAAGTTGATGATGCGGTCCAGCGCTTGGTTGGTACTGTTGGCGTGCAGTGTCGCCATACACAAATGGCCGGTTTCCGCGAAGGAAATGGCGTAGTCCATGGTCTCGCGGTCGCGGATTTCACCAATCAGGATAACATCCGGTGCTTGGCGCAGGGTATTTTTCAATGCAATCGGCCAATTTTCTGTATCTACACCGATTTCACGTTGGGTGATGATGCAGTTTTTGTGTTGGTGGATAAACTCAATCGGGTCTTCGATGGTAATAATGTGGTCGAAGCTGTTTTCGTTTCGATAGTCGATAAGGGAGGCGAGGGAAGTGGACTTGCCCGAACCTGTACCGCCGACAAAAATAACCAAACCGCGTTTTCTGAGGGCGATGTCTTTCAGAATCGGTGGCAGATTAAGCGTTTCAAATTTAGGGATATTGCTGGTAATGGAGCGGAATACCAAAGCTGTTGCGCCGCGTTGAACCATGGCATTGACACGGAAGCGGCTGGTATCGGGCAGGCTGATGGCAAAGTTGCATTCGTTGGTGGAAGAAAATTCTTCGATTTGTTTGGAAGACATAATCGAAAAAGCGATTTCCATACATTTTTCAGCACTTAACGGCTCATCGCTCAGTCGCGTGATTTTGCCGTCCACTTTCATGGCAGGCGGGAAATTGGTGGTAATGAAAAGGTCGGAGCCTTTGTATTTGTTCATATGGCGTAGCCAAGCGAACAATTCTTCTTTTGCGCCCGGAGTATTTTCGTCAAACATAAGAATTTAGGTATTTGAAATAGAGTTATTTTATTGAGAATAATTATAACAGAAGCAATCATTATTTGCTGTTTTGCCCGCTAGAGCGGCAATCTGTTTTAAATTGAGTATCGTGCTGGGAATATAGCAGATTTTTCAGTATCCCTGTGATTTTAAATTCTGCTGTTATAATGTTGCCCGATTAGTGAATGGAAAGGTAACGAGATGTCAGTACAAACAATTGCCGTGGTCGGCGCAATGGAACAGGAAATTGAGCTTTTGCGTGAAAGCATGTCCAATGTCAAGCATGTATCCTTCGGTAAATTCTCAGCATATGAAGGCGAATTGGCCGGAAAACGCATGGTATTGGTTTTGAGCGGTATCGGTAAGGTCAATGCAGCGGTTTCTACTTCTTGGGTCATTCATCAGTCTGCACCGGATTGCGTCATCAATACCGGCAGTGCAGGCGGTTTGGGCAAAGGATTGAAGGTCGGCGATGTGGTTATCGGCGAAACTGTGGCGCATCACGATGTTGACGTAACGGCTTTTGGTTATGTTTGGGGACAAGTGCCGCAACTTCCTGCTGTGTTCGCATCGGATTCAAACTTGATTCGTCAAGCAGAAAAGGCGGCGCAAGTTTTTGACGGAGCGGCTGTTACGCAAGGCTTGATTGTCAGTGGCGACCGTTTTGTACACAGCAGCGAAGGCGTCGCGGAAATTCGCAGTCATTTTCCTGACGTAAAAGCAGTGGAAATGGAAGCTGCGGCGATTGCGCAAACCTGTCACCAGTTGGAAGTGCCGTTTGTGATTATTCGTGCCGTATCCGATTCGGCAGATGAGAAAGCGGACATCAGCTTTGAAGAGTTTTTGAAAACGGCGGCCGTCAGCTCGGCGAAGATGGTGACCGAGATTGTCAAATCGCTATAAAATCATGCAAAAGCGTTGAATTTCCGTTAGAATACGGAACGATTCAACCTTATTCTAAGGCCGTCTGAAAACCGAATCCCTGTTTTTTCAGACGGCCTTTCAGCCTTTAATTGCATTTATCTTAATAACAATATGAAAAACATACGGAATTTCTCCATTATTGCCCACATCGACCACGGCAAATCGACGCTTGCCGACCGTTTTATCCAATACTGCGGCGGTTTGGATTTGCGCGAAATGAGTACGCAGGTGCTCGATTCCATGGACATCGAAAAAGAGCGCGGCATTACCATTAAAGCGCAAACCGCCGCGCTCAACTATAAAGCACGCGACGGGCAGGTGTATCAGCTCAATCTGATTGATACTCCGGGACACGTCGACTTCTCTTATGAAGTATCCCGTTCGCTGTCGGCTTGCGAAGGTGCGCTTTTGGTGGTCGATGCGTCTCAAGGTGTAGAAGCGCAAACCGTGGCGAACTGCTATACCGCGATTGATTTGGGCGTGGAAGTTGTGCCTGTTTTGAACAAAATCGACTTACCTGCAGCAGAACCCGATCGCGTGGAGCAGGAAATTGAAGACATCATCGGCATTGATGCCGTTGGTGCGGTGCAATGTTCTGCAAAAAGCGGCATTGGTGTGGAAGATGTTTTGGAAGAGATCGTTGCCAAAATCCCTGCGCCGACTGGTGATGAAAATGCGCCGTTGCAAGCGGTTATTGTCGATTCGTGGTTTGACAATTACGTCGGCGTAGTTATGTTGATTCGTGTGAAAAACGGCACCATCAAGCTGAAAGACAAAGTGCGCTTTATGAGCACTAAGGCGGAAACTCAGGTTGAGCAGCTGGGTGTATTCACGCCGAAATCGGTTCAAAAACAAGAACTCAAAGCCGGCGAAGTAGGCTTTTTGATTACCGGCGTAAAAGAATTGGGTCAGGCAAAAGTCGGCGATACGGTTACTTTGGTTGCCAACCCTGCCTCTGAGCCGCTGCCCGGCTTCCAAGAAGTGCAAAGTCAAGTATTTGCCGGTCTCTATCCGGTGGAAAGCCACGACTACGAAGCCTTGCGAGATGCTTTGGAAAAATTGCAGCTGAACGATGCTTCGTTGAAATTTGAGCCTGAGGTTTCCCAAGCATTGGGCTTCGGTTTCCGTTGCGGCTTCTTGGGTCTTTTGCACTTGGAAATCGTGCAGGAACGTTTGGAGCGCGAGTTCGACATGGACTTGATTACCACTGCGCCAACAGTGGTTTATGAAGTCGTGTTGAAAAACGGCGAGAAAATCGAAGTTGAAAACCCGTCCAAACTGCCTGAAATCAGCACTATCGAAACCATTCTTGAGCCGATTATCACTGCGACCATTCTTGTGCCGCAGGAATATGTCGGTAACGTTATGACTTTGTGTAACCAAAAGCGCGGCGTTCAGGTCAATATGCAATACATGGGCCGCCAAGTCATGCTGACTTATGATTTGCCGATGAACGAAGTCGTAATGGATTTCTTCGACAAGCTCAAATCGACTTCGCGTGGTTATGCTTCGTTGGACTACCATTTCAAAGAGTTCCAACCATCTGACTTGATTAAGCTCGACATTATGGTCAACGGAGAAAAAGTCGATGCCCTGAGCCTGATTGTCCACCGTCAAAGCGCCGTTCACCGTGGTCGAGAGCTGGCATCAAAAATGCGCGAACTGATTCCGCGTCAGATGTTCGACATCGCCGTCCAAGCCGCCATCGGCAGCCAGATTATCGCCCGCGAAAACGTTAAAGCCCTGCGTAAAAACGTTTTGGCGAAATGTTACGGCGGCGATATTACGCGTAAGAAAAAACTTCTCGAAAAACAAAAAGCAGGTAAGCGCCGCATGAAACAAGTGGGCAATGTGGAAATCCCGCAAAGCGCATTCTTGGCGATTCTGCAAGTGAGTGATAAATAATGAGTATAAATCTGACTTTAGGCGCAATCGTTGTACTGCTGGCCGGCTTGGTCCTCAACTTCAAAAGCAGCAAAGAGCGTCAGGAAAACGGCGAATGGAGCTCCGGCCTGCAATGGAGTTATCTCTTGTGCATGGTCGGCGTATTCGGCATTTTGTCCGAATTTATGAGCTTTACCGCCGTATTGCTGGTGTTTGTCGTGTTTACCGGTATTGTTTGGGCAATCCATAAAGGCCGTCTGAAAAAAAGCGAGACCGGCGAAGACAATGCGCATTTTACCGACTACATGGGCGGCTTTTTCCCCATCATCTTGGTTATCTTTGTATTGCGCAGCTTTATTGCCGAGCCGTTCCAAATTCCGTCCAGCTCCATGCGTCCTGGCTTGGTTAAAGGCGATTTTATCTTGGTGAACAAATTCTCTTACGGTATCCGCCTGCCGATTTTGAATAAGGTCATTATCCCTGTTGGCAATATTGCACGAGGCGATGTCGTGGTGTTCAATTACCCACTTCAGCCTGAGATGAATTACATCAAACGTATCGTCGGTATTCCGGGCGACGTTGTGGAATATCGTGATAAGGTTTTGACTGTTAACGGTGAAATTATTTCAGAAAAACCAAACGGTAATTATCAATATGCAGATGATACCGATCCGTCCATGATTCATACGCTTGAGCGTTTTCAGACGGCCTTAAACGGCAAAAACTTTGACGTTGTCAAAGAGGCCGGTCAGCCTTCTGTATCGATTGCTGTATTGAACAAATACACCTCCGAAGTAATGCCTGAAAGCAATTACTCGCTTGAAACAAGCGGTTTGGAAAATTGCGAATATGCAGAAGACGGCAATGGCTTTATCTGTAAAGTTCCAGAAGGCCGTTATTTCGCGATGGGCGACAACCGCGACAACAGCGCCGACTCCCGTTACTGGGGGTTTGTCGATGATAAACTGATTGTCGGTAAAGCCTTCTTCGTTTGGATGAACTTTGGCGAACTCAGCCGTATCGGTACCAGTATCCAATAAGCAATAAACAGATTAAAAGGCCGTCTGAAATTTTTCAGACGGCCTTTTTTGTATCTATTTTTTGTCTTTTAACGAACCCAAATAAATCGCCAATAAAGTCAAAGTGGCGCCGCTCCATTGGACGGTATTAATCGGTTTGTCCAGCCAGAAATAATCGATCAACATGGCAGCAACTGGTTCGGAGAGCAGTAGTAGGCCGGTCAGCGATAGGGATAAAAGCGGGATGGCGTAAGCAATCAATGCCCAAGCAAAACATTGCATGACGATGCCGTAGATGGAGACTAGAATCACATCGTTTAAAGTTTTGGGATAGAGATGTGCAGCATCGAATAGCAACGATGGGATGACCAGTGCCATTGCGCCGCCGAAGCTTAAAATCATCATCAGTGGAAACAAACCGACTTTTTCCTGCTCATGGGTTTTGCGTACGAAAACCATAGACAGGGCCAGCATGGCACCGGATACTACGCCGCTGACAAATCCCCATGCGGCATTGTCGTTATGACCGAACTCTGGGCTGCCGATTAAGGCTACGCCTATGGTGGCCAATATCAAACTTAAAATTTGCAGGGTGCTTAAACGTTCCGAATAAAAGAAGAAGCCGATGGCGGCTAAAAAGAAAATCTGCAGGCTGTTGAGCAAGGTGGAAATGCCGGGACCTACGGCGTGAATACTTTCGTGCCAAAGGGCGGGGTCGAATGCGAGGAAAATGCCGGATAAGATTGCGTAGCCAACTGTTTTTCGTTTCGTGGGCATTTTTTGTCTGAAAAAACGCCCGAGCAGGAAGAATATAGGGGCGGCAATCAGTAAACGCCAGAATGCGATGGCGTAAGAGCCGACATCGACAAATTTGACAATCAAACTGCCCAAGCCGAAGACGACGCAGCCGACGACCAATAGGGGCGCTGCATAATTTCCCGAACGTGTATCCATCGGCTTCTCCAAGAATCAAATAAAGACAATTATTCCATAAGATATAGTTGGGGCGCTAATGATAAATAGTCGTAAGCCAAGATAAAGGGGTTATGATGAAAGGCCGTCTGAAAACTGTTTCAGACGGCCTTTTGATGATTTTCTGGCTTGATTTCGTATTGTTGTAGTATAAAATCGTTTTACGCCGTGTTTTCAGACGGTCTGATCAGTTTTGGTTTTGAGAAAAGGATTATTGGAAATGGCAAACCCTATTCGTGCGTTTTTGGATTATGTGCCGTCGGTTGATGAGTCTTGTTTTGTAGATGAGACTTCGGTAGTGATTGGCGAAGTGTCGCTGGCGGAAGATGTATCGATTTGGCCTTATGCCGTATTGCGCGGCGATGTGAACAGTATTTCTATCGGCAAACGCAGCAATGTGCAGGACGGCAGCGTTTTGCATGTGTCGCATAAGAATGCGGCGAAGCCTGACGGTTCGCCTTTGATTATCGGCGATGATGTGACGATTGGGCATAAGGTCATGCTGCATGGCTGCCGAATTGGGAATCGTGTGTTGGTGGGCATGGGCTCGATTATTTTGGATGATACGGTTGTCGAAGATGATGTGATGATAGGCGCGGGCAGTTTGGTGCCTCCTCGCAAGCGTTTGGAAAGTGGTTTTTTATACGTCGGCTCGCCTGTGAAAAAAGTGCGTCCGCTAACTGATGAGGAAAAGGCATTTTTGACGTATTCCTCTGCGCATTATGTCCGCCTGTCCGGTCAGCATAAAATTTCAAAATAAGGACAACCAATACAATGAACGCAATTTATCTGGCTTCGGGCAGTCCGCGCCGTCGTGAGATTTTGGAGAATTTGGGTTTCACGGTACGCCGCCTTCCTGCTGATATTGATGAAACCCCCAAAGAAGGCGAAGCCGCAGTAGAGTATGTGCGCCGTATGGCCTGCGAGAAAAATCAGGTAGCAGTAGCGCAATGGTTTACTGCTCATGATCAAGAGCCTGAGTTTGCTGTATTGACGGCGGATACGACGGTGGCGGATGGTGAGGCTATTTTGGGTAAACCTGAATCCG
This sequence comes from Neisseria sp. HMSC064D07, assembly GCF_001837185.1. Lineage (NCBI taxonomy): Bacteria > Pseudomonadati > Pseudomonadota > Betaproteobacteria > Neisseriales > Neisseriaceae > Neisseria > Neisseria sp. HMSC064D07. Next base: position 51,843 of record NZ_KV831677.1, read on the forward strand.
AGGCTGATGCGGTCGATATGCTGGAACGCTTGTCGGGACGGACGCATCAAGTGCTGACGGCTGTATGCGTTTACTGGCAAGACGTGCGCCATGATGTCGTGCAGACGAGCGAAGTGCGCTTTAAAACGTTGACGGCTGAGGAGATTGCAGCCTATGTTGCCAGTGGTGAGCCGATGGATAAAGCCGGTGCGTATGGGATTCAGGGCTTGGGCGGCGTATTTGTCGAGCATTTGCAGGGTAGCTTTACCGGCGTGATGGGTTTGCCGGTTTATGAGACCGCGCAACTACTGAAATCTTTGGGTTTGGAAGCGCCGCCGTTTGTTTAAAATTAGGCAAATGCCGTCTGAAAGCGTGCCGACAAAAACGCCTGTTTCAGTTACAATACTGCCTTAAACAGCTTGCTTGAAGAAAGATATGAAAGAACATAAGGCCCGGAAACGCTTCGGGCAGAATTTTTTGCAGGATACGCGGATTATTAGCGATATTGTCAACGCGGTCAGACCGCAGCCCGATGATATCGTGATTGAAATCGGCCCAGGCTTGGCAGCCATTACCGAGCCTTTGGCGAAAAAACTCAACTGCCTGCATGTCTGCGAAATCGACCGTGACATCGTACGCCGTCTGAAAACCTTGCCGTTTGCAGATAAATTGGTAATACACGAAGGCGATGTATTGCAGTTTGATTTCAACAGCATTGAAGGCAAGAAAAAAATTGTCGGCAACCTGCCGTATAATATTTCCACGCCGCTTTTGTTCCGATTGAGCGAAGTGGCCGACGATGTGATCGATATGCACTTTATGCTGCAAAAAGAAGTGGTCGAACGCATGGTGGCGCAGCCGAAAACCAACGACTATGGCCGTCTGGGCGTGATGCTGCAATATTTCTTCGATATGGAAATGTTGATTGAAGTACCGTCTGAATCCTTTGATCCTGCGCCGAAAGTAGATTCGGCCGTTGTGCGCATGATTCCGGTGAAACACCGAATCGGTAAAGCGGAAGATTTTGAACATTTTGCCAAACTGGTGAAACTGGCTTTCCATCAACGTCGCAAAACCATACGCAATAATTTGAAGGAACTTGCCGGCGATGATGATTTGCAGGCAGTCGGCATTAATCCGCAGGATAGGGCAGAACACATTGCCGCTGAGAAATATGTGGAATTGAGCAATTATTTGGTTCAAAAGGCCGTCTGAAACAGTGATGGCAATTTTTAAGCAACCTCCTATTCAATGGGGGTTTCTGGGTGATTCATATTTGTGGCGCGAGTTGGCGCAGTATTTTTCCAGTAAGGATATGCCGCCTGAGCGGCACCGTTTTGAAGCAGCAATTATCGGCGCAGTTTGGGTATTGACCGGGCATCGTCTCGATAGGGAAGAGCAATTTAAAGTCAATCGGTACAATAAAGGCGGAATCTCCGGCAGCATAGTCAGTTGCCGCTTTGGGCTGGAAACGGCCATTCCTTTGCTTTGGCAGCGGTAAACGCAACTCAAGCCCCGAAAATTTTGGTAGTTTGGAAAGAAATAATGATTAAATTCAAAAATGTACACAAACATTTTAAAGATTTGCACGTTATCAACGGTGTGAATCTGGAAGTCAAACAAGGCGAAGTGGTCGTTGTATGCGGCCCTTCGGGTAGTGGAAAATCGACGCTGATTCGTACGGTAAACCAACTCGAGCGCATTGAAAGCGGCGAGATTTGGGTAGACGGCATCAATGTTGCCGATCCGAAAACCGATTTGAACAAAGTGCGTGAAGAAGTGGGCTTTGTGTTCCAAGGGTTCAATCTGTATCCGCATTTGAGCGTTTTGGAAAATATTATTCTTTCTCCGATGAAAGTGAAAAACCAAAGCCGTGAAGAGGCGGAAAAGAAAGCGATGGAGCTTTTGGAACGTGTCGGCTTGGCGCATAAAAAAGATGCGCTGCCCGGTCAGCTTTCCGGTGGTCAACAGCAGCGTGTCGCGATTGCACGCGGTTTGGCGATGGAGCCGCGCGTGATGTTGTTTGACGAGCCGACTTCCGCACTTGATCCTGAAATGGTCGGCGAAGTATTGAAAGTGATGAAAGACTTGGCGGAAAGCGGCATGACCATGATGTGTGTAACCCATGAGATGGGTTTTGCGCGCGAAGTCGCCGACCGTGTGATTTTTGTCGATAAAGGCCAGATTCTGGAAGATGAAACGCCGGAAGAATTTTTTACCAATCCAAAACATGAGCGTGCCAAACAATTCCTGCAACAGGTGATGTCACATTAAACTAGGGCCGTCTGAAATTTCAGACGGCATGATCGGTTTGAATGATTTTGAAAGTTGAAAATAATGTATTTTGTTGACCGTACTGCTGTTGTACTGAAGCCGACCGCCCGTTTTTTGGAATGGCTGAAATCCGCCGATGAAAATATGCCCGACCTGACCGTCGAGCAATTGCGCACCAACTGTTCCGTATTCCTTGTGCCGCAATTTGACGAACCCGAATCCGTCATTTCCTATTTTGACGAGCGTTACCAGCAGATTTTTGAAGCCGAATTGGCCGGCTGGGACATCGATAAAAGCAAATGGCCGCAAGACATGAGCTTGAAGGCTTTTTGGGAATTTTTCGATACCGAAATCCACGATATGGTTTTGGATATGGAAGAGGCGGAATTGAACATTACGCCTGTTTTCGACAATATGATGTAAAGCCGTGAGAAGTTTTCAGACGGCCTTAACGCCCTCGCGTTCTTTGAAAATTCTGATTGTCTTCTTACACCTTTCGGCGTTGGCCTTATGCCTTGCCGAGTTTTACGGTTGGATGATGTGGCTGGGTTTGGCGGCATTGGCCGGCAGTTTTGCCTATGCTTGGCGCAGCGTTAATTTTCACGCTCAAAATGCGGTCAGAAAAATCATCATCGACCGCCAATACCGTGCGACGGTTTATTTGAATAACGAGGAAGAGGGAAGAAGCGCGGTTTTGCAAGACAGCAGTATGTTGACGGTTTATGCTTTGTTTTTGCAATGGAATGTTGACGGAAAAATAGTCAAGCACTGCATCTTGCCTGATATGGCCGACCGCGATGCCTACCGCCGTCTGAAAGTATGGGCGCGCTGGTGCCGTGAAAAAGAAGACAAAGCAGAACTTGCGGCAGATATGGATTAAACGGCTGTTTCAGACGGCCTTTTGAAGCGATAAATACAATGAAAACATTACAAGACTGGCTTTCTCATTTGGAGACTGCCCATAGTTCCGGCCTTATCGATATGGGTTTGGAGCGCGTGGGAGAAGTGAAAAAACGCATGAATTTGGTGCCGCAATGTCCTGTCGTCGTGGTAGCGGGTACAAATGGCAAGGGTTCCGTATGCGCCTATTTGTCGCATATTTATAAAGAAGCCGGTTTTAAAGTCGGTACGCTGACCAGTCCGCATCTTCTGCGTTACAACGAACGAATCGCCATCAATACTCAGCCGGTTTCAGATGAATTGATTGTTTCCTCATTTGAGCGCATCGAAGCGGCGCGCGGCGAAATTTCTCTGACGTATTTTGAGTTTAATGCTTTGGCTGCCGTCGATATTTTCATGCATGAAAATGTGGACGTAATGATTTTGGAAATCGGTTTGGGCGGAAGATTAGATGCTGTGAATGTATTCGATGGCGACTGTTCAGTCGTTACCAGTGTGGATTTGGATCATCAGGCCTTTTTGGGCGATACCGTCGAGCAGGTTGGTTTTGAGAAAGCCGGGGTGTTCCGTAGCGGCAAACCAGCCGTGTGCGGCCAGAATCCTGCGCCTGAATCATTGGTCAAACACGCAGAAGAAATTGGCGCGAAACTGTTGATGGTTCAGCGAGATTTTGATTTTGCATCAATGGAAAGCGTACAGTGGAACTACCGCTTCCATCCGCAATCTTCAGACGGCCAAAGCCGTAACCGCAATTCCTTGCCGTTTCCTGCTTTGCGCGGTGCCTATCAGTTGTCCAATGCCGCGTGTGCATTGACGGTGTTGGAGTGTTTGAATAATCAGCTGCCCGTTGACATCGGCGCGATTAAACGCGGTTTGCTGTTGGTTGAGAATCCTGGACGTTTCCAAGTTTTGCCCGGCCGTCCGCTGGTGGTTTTGGATGTCGGCCACAATCCGCACGCAGCCCGTGCTTTGCGCCGCAGTCTGATTAACCTTGCCTTTGCCCAAAAACGTACTGCTGTATTCTGTATGTTGTCCGACAAAGATATTGATGGCGTGCTGGAAATCGTTAAAGATCAGTTTGACGAGTGGAACATCGCGCCTTTAGATGTGCCGCGCGGCATGACGGTAGAGGCTTTGCAGGCTAAACTGACTGAACACGGCATCGACAATGTAAATGTTTTTGAAACTGTCGCTGCAGCCTATCGTGCTGCTTTGGCTAAAGCAACCGAAAATGATAGAATCGTTGTTTTTGGCTCATTCCATACTGTTGCCGATGTAATGGCTGTTTTGAAAGAACACTAACGAGGAAATTATCATGTCCGACAATAAACAAAAAGAAACTCCAAACGGATACGATTTAGACGGTTACGAACAACTCAAACGTCGCAACCGCCGTCGCTTGGTCTTGGCCTCCGGCTTGGTGGTGGCATCGGGTATGCTGTTCGGTCTGGCACTGACTTCCGGCGACGATAAAAATTCACCGTTTAAAGAAGCGCCTGTCGGTCAGAGCCAAGTCAAAACGGCTGATGAGCCCAGCAAGGCTGTTGTCCTAGAGCCGAATAAAGAGGATGTTGCGATGGCTGAAGAAGCAGCCCGCCATGCGGATGCCGAAGCGCAAAGCAAACCTCAAAATGCAGGCGACGAAGAAGACAATGCGCCGGTTGAAGTATTGAAGCCAAACCGTGAATCTGCCCCCGAAGATGTTGGCGAGCCGTTGGTTTTGATCAACGATACTTTGGATGACGGCAATATTAAAGGTTTGGAAGAGTCCGAACGTATTCAACGTGCCGAGGCTGCCAAACGTGAAGCTGCAGAGCGCCGAGCCGAAGAACGCCGCCAACGTCAGGCTGAACAACGTGCTGCTGCGGCCCGTAAAACACAAGCCCAACAGGAAACAGCAGAGAAAGAAAACGCATTGGCAGCTAAAAAACGCGTACTTCAAGCGCGTGCTGAAAAAGCAGAGCGTGAAGCCGCTGCAGAACGCAATAAATTGGCACAATTGGAAAAAGCAGAGAAAGCCATTGCCGAGCGTAAATCTGCCAAAAACAGCAAAGACAGCGTAAAAGACAAGGCCGAACCTGCTAAGAAAGCAGAAGCCAAAGTTGAAAAACCAAAAAATGAAAAAGCTAAACCAGAAACGGCCAAAGCAGAAAAAGCCGATAAGGTAAAAACTGCCGAGAAGCCGTCTGAAAAAGCCAAGCCTAAAGCTGAAAAAGAAACAGCAGAAGCCAAGCCTGCGAAAAAAGCTGCCATTCAGGCTGGTTATGCTGAAAAAGAACGTGCGCAAAGCCTGCAACGTAAAATGAAAGCCGCAGGTATCGACTCGACCATTACTGAAGTGATGACCGATAAAGGTAAGGTGTATCGCGTGAAATCAGCCAGTTATAAAAATGCACGCGATGCAGAGCGCGATTTAAACAAATTGCGTGTACATGGCATTGCCGGTCAGGTGACCAGTGAGTAATTTGCCTGTTGCCGATTTGTTGGCTGCCGCCGTCATCGTCATCTGCATCATTATCTCGTTGACACGGGGTATTATTACCGAAGCAGGGGCGATGGTGGCGTGGGTGATATCGTTCATTGCAGCCAGAACGCTCGCCGTGCCGTTTGCCGATGTGGTCTTTAAATCGGTTGAGCCGCATTCTTTGGCGGTTGCCATGGGTTTTGCCGCTGTGTTTTTTCTGGCATGGCTGTTGCAGAAACTGGCACGATCGCTGTTGAGCAGTTTGATGTCTGCCGTTGGTTTGGGAAGCATTAACCGTTTGCTTGGCGGCGTATTCGGTGCAGTGAAAGGTGTGATTTTGGTGACACTGGCAGTGATGGTTTTTTCACACACTGATTTGCCGAAAACGGAAGAGTGGCAAAGTTCGCACACAATTCCGTATTTTAAATCACTTGCCGATGCTGCAATGCCTTATCTGCCTGGAAAAGATACCGCAATGTCCCATCTTTCGGGTAAAGCGGCTGAAGTTGAAGAATTGGATGATTAAGTTTGACGGATTCAGACGGCCTATGGGTCGTCTGAATCCGTTTTTATTTGCGTAAATTTAGCATCATATTGTCAACAATTCGAGCAAACTCATCTAAATTATTTTATAATGACTTACCCATTTAATCTTCAAACTCGGAGAAGCACGATATGTGTGGTGTATTAGGTTTGGTTAGTCATGAGCCGGTCAATCAGATGTTGTATGATGGTTTGCAGATGTTGCAACACCGTGGTCAGGACGCAGCAGGTATTGTTACTGCCGAAGGCAATATATTTCATATGCACAAGGGCAAAGGCATGGTGCGCGAAGTGTTCCGTACCCGTAATATGCGCGACTTGGTCGGTAATGCCGGCATCGCACATGTCCGTTATCCAACCGCAGGCAATGCGGGCAGCAGCGCAGAAGCCCAGCCGTTTTATGTCAGCTCCCCATTCGGCATTGTTTTGGCACACAATGGTAATCTGACTAATACCGAAGAGCTCTATGAAAACGTATGCAACAAACACCTGCGCCACGTTAATACCAGCTCCGATTCTGAAGTCCTACTCAATGTATTTGCGCACGAATTACGCCGCGAAGTCTCTAAAAATACAGCCCCTTATCAACTTACCATCGACAATATTTTCAACGCCGTTTCCGAAGTACACCGCTTGGTGCGCGGCGCATACGGCGTAGTAGCCATGATTGCCGGATATGGCATGCTGGCTTTCCGGGATCCTTTCGGTATCCGTCCGTTGGTTTTGGGTTCGCAAATTGACGAATCCGGCAAAAAATCTTATGCCGTTGCCTCCGAATCTGTTGCCTTTAATGCACTTGCCTATGATTTGGAACGCGATATCCAGCCGGGTGAGGCCGTATTTATTGGTTTTGACGGCACGATTATTTCCCGTCAATGCAGCGATAAAGCCAAATTAAGCCCTTGTCTTTTTGAATATGTTTATTTTGCCCGCCCAGACTCCGTCATCGATGGTGTTTCCGTTTATCAGTCCCGTATGGATATGGGCGTTTCTTTGGCGGAAAAAATCAAACGCGAGTTGCCTGTCGACGATATCGATGTCGTGATGCCGATTCCCGATACCAGCCGACCCAGCGCGATGGAGCTTGCCGTTCATCTCGAAAAACCTTACCGCGAAGGTCTGATTAAAAACCGCTATATCGGCCGCACCTTTATTATGCCCGGCCAAGCAACACGCAAAAAATCAGTGCGCCAAAAACTCAGCCCGATGGAAACCGAGTTTAACGGCAAAAGCGTTTTGTTGGTGGATGATTCCATCGTGCGCGGTACGACTAGCCGTGAAATCGTTGAAATGGTACGCGCGGCAGGTGCACGCAAAGTCTACATTGCTTCTGCAGCTCCCGAAGTGCGCTATCCAAATGTGTACGGTATCGATATGCCGACCCGTGAAGAACTGATTGCAAACGGCCGCAGCGCAGCAGAAATCGCAACCGAGATTGGCGCGGACGGTATTGTCTTCCAAAACTTAGAAGACTTGGAGGCAGTAGTCAAAGCGCTCAATCCAAAAATCGAATCCTTTGATTCTTCATGCTTCAACGGTGTTTATCAAACCGGCGATATCGATGAAGCATATCTGAACCGTCTCTCTACCGAAAAATCAGGTTGTGGTGGCTTGAAAGTTCATCCAAGCAAAATGGAACACAGCATCAGTATCAGCGATAGCGATGATGATGAATAAAGTAAATTGACTTACAATAAAGGCCGTCTGAAAATTAATGTTCAGACGGCCTTTAATTATGTTTTAGACACATCATGAGTACCGAAACCAAAAATTACATCACACCTACCGGTTGGCAGGCACTGAAAGACGAACTTTATCATCTGGTCAACAAAGAACGTCCGGAAATCGTCCAAATCGTTAACTGGGCGGCAAGCAATGGTGACCGCAGCGAAAATGGCGACTATCTTTACGGCAAACGCCGTATGCGCGAAATTGACCGCCGTATCCGCTTCCTAACCAAACGCTTGGAAGCCGCCGTCGTCGTCGACCCTGAAGCGCGTGAAGCCACGGATCAGATTTTTTTCAGTGCCACCGTTGGCTTATTGCGCGGAGACGGTCGTGAACAAACCGTCAAAATTGTCGGCGTAGATGAAATCGATACCACTAAAAACAAAATCTCATGGATTTCCCCTTTGGCGCGCAGCCTGATTAAAGCACGCGAAGGAGATGAAGTTGTCTTGGATACACCGGAAGGACGCGAGGTTATAGAGATTTTGTCGGTAGAATATATTAAGATTGACTGATTATGCGTGAATAAAAACTATAAAGGCCGTCTGAAAAATATACTTTCAGACGGTCTGAGACCTTTGTTCTCCTAACAGTCGAAACCTAAATACAGGTTTTCGGCTGTTTTTGTTTCAAATATCCACTGATTCTACTCAAATACCCTCTTTAATCTCCCTTGAGTACCTGATTAATCAGGCATCCAACCACCTTTTGTGTAGCAACAGGCGCACTTAGCCTGTTGGCAGCTTTCAACAGGTTCAAACACATCGCCTTCAGATGGCTTTGCGCACTCACTTTAATCAGACCAAAATAGGCTGCCCGGGCATAGCGGAACTTACGGTGCAGCGTACCGACGCTTTGTTCGACCACATAACGGGTCTTCGACAAATATCGGTTGC
>NZ_KV831677.1:60726-90263 GCF_001837185.1 Neisseria sp. HMSC064D07
CATAACGGGTCTTCGACAAATATCGGTTGCGTTTAGTTTGCGCTTACTATAGCGGATGTTTACGATGGGCTTTGTGCATAATGCCGTCCTGCAGTCGATGCTCTTCCAGATGTTGCCAGTTTTCCTCACTGTCATAGCCTTTATCAGCATAGACGGTGGTACCTTATAAAAAATGCTGTCAGGTTTAACTTGTTCGCGAATAATGGGTAATAAAGTTTCTATTTCAGTATTTGATGCAGTAACAATGTGAACCTTACCATTTTGCTTCAAAAGCCTGAATACGGCGACTTTACTGGTAGCAGCATAACAGTATTTGCCTTTATGTTTTCCCCAAATAACTTTCATCAACTTCTACTTCTCTGTCAAACATTTCCAAAAGCAGATTGCTTTAATAGATAAGTAGATGTAAGTAATGAAAATAATAGGCAGGGGTATTTTTATTAATACGGACTAACTCTGTTTGTCTTTCTTGCAGTTACAACTGCAACAAATAGCTCAGTTAATTTATTTTGTTTATAACTACTTAGACGACATTTTTGAATACAGATAATTTGGGCTTAATTTGAACTTCCCTAGTTATCTAAGACAGCACCTTATATTTTAATCAAAATCATCTTTACTATCAGTTAAGGCTTGAAATTCCATAGGTTCGATCCAATATAGCAAAAACAAAACTATTCTGAGTGCATCATAACCCCACATAATTCGTTATGTACTAAAAAATTTATGGAGATTGACTATGGCTGACTACAAAAGCGATTACTTAAATTCTGTTCTGGAAAGTTACAGAATGAAACATATTGAAGAGCTAATCAACACATATCGCACTAAACGAGATGAGATTAAGCAATTTTTAAATGAACAATACGGTAGTAAAATTTATGACCCATTTAACTCTGGTTCGTATAAAAAACACACGGCCATTAATACCAAGTTTGATTTGGATTTGGTTGTACCATTTAAACATAATGCTTTTTCAACATTAGAAAAAATGTTTGAAGATGTTTTGGAAAAACTAACAGAAAAGTATAAAGATGAAACTACTGTAAAGAAACAAGGAGTTTCTATAGGTTTAACTTTTGATGAAGAAGATGAAATTAATATTGATGTTGTTCCTGCGAGAGAGACAAGTCAAGATTCATTTCCAGTAGAAAAAAAACTTAAATTTACATAAAACACAAAGTGATGGATATCTTAAAACCAATATTCATGCTCAAATTGAACACATTAAAGCCAAAGAAAATGAAAGAAAAGTTATTCGCTTGCTAAAAATATGGAAAGCTTGTCATCAATATAAATACAAGTCTTTTTTTATTGAACTATTGGTAATTAAGGCTTATGAAAAATCATCTCCACAGGGTAACTTATGGGAACAATTTAAAACCGTTTTAAATTATATTATTGATAATATTCAAAGCGAAAATTTTACACTCAAAGACCCTGGCAACAACAATAACGATTTGGCATTATCGCTAGATGATATTGAGAAAAATATGTTGGTTTTCAGATTAAAATCTATGTTAGAACAAATTGAATCAAATGAAAAGGAAATAGAGTTTTATCTTCCATTAAATAAAAAATTTGCCGAAGATAATAAAGATGAGAATAAGGCTTATGGTCTTAAAAGCTCAGTTTTAATTTCAACACCACCAGTTTCACAAAGATTTGGTTGATATGAAATTTTCGCAAATTGAATTAGAGCAAGCTATTCAATCCATTCCGTACATTCAAAATTTATCTGCTCTTCATTTTTCACAAGAACAGGTAAGTTTTGACATTACTTTTGATTTTGAAGAATTAGATAAACCTATTGATTTTAATATTATCATTGATCAAGCCTACCCATTAAAAATCAGTGATAGTGAGTCCATTCGCTTTTATCTAAAAGACGATGAGTATAAACAATTTAGCCATGTAATGTTGAACAATGCAATTTGTTTTCATAATCAACACTGTATTACTTTTCACAAAAAGTTACAGCAGGATTTTCACGCAATTAAACAATGGATTGTTAAATATGTTATTAACCAAGAAAAAGATGAGCATTATGAACATCTAATCACAGAAAATTGTACTTATAAAGAGACATATTTTTCGTTTCAATTTACAGATGTTGATGAATCATTTTCTCAAAATGAGATTGGTATTGTTACCAACACTTTCTTAACAAAATCAAAATATCAAGGTAAGGATATACACAATTATTTAGTACAATCTTTTACGCATAATATTACCCAGAAAAATTGCCAATGGTCATCGTTTTACTCAAGCAAGGAAAACAACTTATTAGGAATTTATATCTTTATTGAAGATAAACCCTCAATTTATGACAGATTTTCATTTTCAAATTGGCAAGAATTTAAATCCCTATTTAACCAAGAAATGTTAAGTGAGATTTGGAGAATTACTCTTACCATTCAACAAGAGCATATACCTATTTTTATTGGATATAATACAAAAAATCAGAACATTCACTGGCAAGTTGCGATGATTGATTTGAAAGACCAATTTTTCAAAAATACGCAAGGAATATATGAACTTTGCGATAAGAAAATAAATTGGGTTATTTCAAAAAATTCATCCTATCATTATTTTTTCGGACGAGGTGCGTTTCATCCAAATCTAACTGATAAAAAAGTGCTTATTATTGGGCTAGGAGCGATTGGAAGCCAAGTTGCTAAGACACTTGTGCGTGGTGGTTGTAAGAATATTACCATTGCTGATTATGATGTTAAAGAGCCAGAGAATATTTGCCGTTCAGAATATAACTTTCTTCCACCTTATACCAATAAAACAGATGAATTAGCAGGTATTTTATGGCGTATATCTCCTTTTGTTGAGTTGAGTTCCATTCGTCATTTAGCAACAGAATATATTAAATTTGATCTTCCATCAGAATATCTTAATTTTTTATCAGAGCAATTTTCAGAATTTAATTATATTTTTGATTGTTCTACCGATGATGATTTAATGTATCTTACAGGCAAGTTAAATTTAACCAGCACTATATTGAATTTATCTATAACAAATCACGCAAAAGCGTTGGTGTGTGGTGTTTCACCCAATCATTACCGCTTTGTTAGACATCAGTTTGATAATATTTTAGAGAATGATACTTTAGATTTATATAATCCTATTGGCTGTTGGAATCCAACTTTTAAAGCATCGTATAATGATATTGCCATTATGGTTCAACTATCATTAAAAACAATTAACTTAATGATTCAAGAGAATAGTTATCAAAATTTTACTATTCAATATGATGATAATCTCAATTTAAAGGTTGAGAGGTTTTAATGATTGTGAGAAAACACAAAAATCTTCAATTATGTTTTGAATACCAGCTCATTGAACTTATGGCAAAAAAAGCAATTCATCATTATCCAAACGAATATGGTGGGTTTCTTTTAGGTTATTACTCTGATGATTTTACTAAGTTGTATATTAAAGATTTTTTGTTGGTCGATAAATATACTAACTCTCCGGTAGAATTTAGGCGTGAACTGAATGTAAAAATTCATAATTTTGAAAAAATATTTCAGGAAACTGGTTTATATTATATAGGTGAATGGCATAGTCATCCCAATGCATCAGCGTGGTATAGTTTAACGGATTTGCAAGCAATGAATAATATTGCTTCTTGTAATACAGTTCAGCTGAATAATCCTGTTTTGCTTATTTTAAGTATTTCTAACAATAAATTGTTGGATTTTAATTTCTTTATTTTTGATAAAGGTAGGTTGGTTGTTTATGAATAATGTTGATTTATCAGCCTTGTTTCGTGGCATGCAAGGGCAAATGCAAAGCCAATTAAGTACTAATCGTGAATTTATTCATCATCCGGGGTCAAAAGGCGATGCCTTAGAAAATGCTTGGATTGAATGGTTGCAAAATTATTTGCCGAATCGTTATAGTGTAGATAAGGCAATTGTTATTGATTATCATGGGAATACTAGTGATCAAATTGATATTGTTATTTATGATAATTGGTTTACACCATTTATTTTTAATCAAAATGGTTTTAAATACATTCCAGCCGAAGGCGTTTATGCGGTTTTTGAAGTCAAACCTGATATTCAGGGAACGGTTGGCAATATTAATTACATTCAGTATGCAGGTCAAAAAATTGCCAGTGTCAGAAAATTAGACCGCACATCAACATCTATGATTAATTCTGGGCAAAAACTACCTGCTCGCCCATTAACAAAGATTATTGGTGGGATTTTAACCACAACCAATTCTTTTACACATACTAACAATGATACCATTCAAAAGCATATCAACTCTTTAACTGATTTAGAGGGGATTGATTTGGGTTGTATTGTGGATTATGGTAGCTTCTTTGTGCAATATCAAGGGGAAGAAGATACCAATGAGAGAATAGATTTTAGCAAACGCATTCATGATTATTATCATAATCGAACTTTTCAATCATTAGTATTTAGTCAGCCTGAAAATTCATTAATCACTTTCTTTATGCAATTAACCCGTTATTTGCAACAAGCAATTGGAACAGTGCCTGCTATTGATTTACAAGCATATATGAATACGATTGGGGAAGAAATTGATAGTGAAATTTAGGCTAAATTTCTCTATTATTACCAGTTTTTTCTTTATAAAAGATTATTTTAAATAAAAACGCTATTTCTAATTCTGAAAATAGTATTTGTATAAACCGAATCGCTTCTTCAAACTTCTCATATTGGTCATAAAGATATATATTAAATTAGAATTTTGTATACGCTCGTAAGCAATGTTAATGTTGCTTTTAATTTAGTTTGGTCGGGGTTAGTAGCATTTTGATTATGGTGGTATTTGACTTACTCTTGCTGTATTTTTTAGAAATTAGTAATTATCGGTATTTTAAATTCAACAACTATTTCAAAGAAAAGTAGAACAGGTGGAGTGTGCCAAAAAACAGTTAATTGATGAAACATCATCTTTGGGAATAATATCTCTATATTTTTACTTTCTACTGAGACTTAAGTTTTTAGATATTAGCATAGTTATGTGCTTGTTATTTAATGTTATGCCCACTGTTTTAATTCTCAAAAGAAGGAGTAGTGGTAGAGTATATTGATGCATTTATTACTTATATCTAGGCATTTATTATCAGGTTGGATAATGATTAATGTAATATATAGAAACGACCCTTCTGATTTTTGAATACTATTAAGGCCGTCTGAAAAATATACTTTCAGACGGCCTTTGATTGATTGTGTCTACGTTTTTAAGATTTTCCGGCTTTATCTCCGATTTTGCTTTCTTTGCCTTGAATCAGGTTTTGAATATTGCTTTTATGGCGGTATAACACCAATGCGGCAATGAATACAGTTGCCCATGCCCAAGAGGCGTGTGGCATCATGAAGAAGGCGAAGATGGGTGCGCAGATGGTGGCAACCAGTGCGGCGAGTGAGGATACTTTGAAACCGAATGCCATGACTAGCCAAACCAATGTGCAGAGTAGGGCGGTTGCGGGGGAGAGGGCAAGTAAGACGCCTAATGCGGTGGCTACGCCTTTGCCGCCTTTAAAATTGAAAAATATTGGCCACATATGACCGACCAATGCGGCGATGGCAATCAGGGCTATCGTTGCATCTGACAAATTTAAAGCATTTTGCAGACAGCGTGCCAAGATGACGGCAATCAAGCCTTTTACTGCATCGCCGAGCAGGGTCAGTGCGGCCGCTTTTTTCTTACCGGTGCGCAAGACGTTGGTGGCACCGGGGTTGCCGGAGCCGTAAGTGCGCGGATCGTCCATGCCGTAATATTTTGATACGATGACGGCAAAAGACAGGGAGCCGATAAGATAGGCGGCAATAATGGCGAGTACATTGAACATTTTGGGTGCTTTACTTAAAATGGGAATGGTTATTCTATCAAAAAAACGGACAGGCAAATGGATAAAATCTTTTTGTACGGCATGAAAGCCGATACTTTAATCGGCGTATATGATTGGGAACGCGAGCGTAAACAGACTTTGATTTTGGATTTGGAAATCAGTGTTCCAGAGCGTACCGGCACGAGCGACGATATCGGCGACACTATCCATTATGGCGAAGTATGCGAAGTCGTACGCCGCAGCCTTGCCGAACAGGATTTTTTACTGCTGGAAACTTTGGCGGAACATATCGCCCAATTGATTTTAAATGATTTTGGTGCGGCCAAAGTGCGCGTCCGTATTGTGAAACCCGGTATCTTGCCTGATGTGGCGCAGGTTGGTATTGAAATTGAACGCACTCGGGAATAGGGTTTATCTATGCCGTCTGAAAAGGATTTCAGACGGCCTTTAATATTTAATAATTTGGAAATGAGGTAAAAAATGGATTTGAAAGAAACTAAATTAAGCAGCGAGCTAATCTATGAAGGTTCTTTTGTTACCATCAGCCGCGATCGGGTGCGCCTGTCCAACGGCAATGAAAGCCAACGGGTTGTGATCCGCCATCCGGGTGCTGCGTGTGTGTTGGCGGAAACGGAAGACGGCAAAGTTGTTTTGGTTCGCCAATGGCGTTATGCCGCCGATCAGGCGACTTTGGAATTGCCGGCGGGTAAATTGGATATTGCAGGCGAAGATCCTGCCGAATGCGCTTTGCGTGAGTTGGCGGAAGAAACGCCATACGTTGCCGACAGTGTTAAGTTGTTGTACAGCTTTTACACGGCAGTCGGTTTTTGTGATGAGAAAATGTATCTCTACCAAGCGCAAGGCGTGCGTTTGGGCAGCGAGTTGAGCAATGATGAAGATGAAATTACTGAAACCGTCTTGATGAGCAAGGAAGAGGTGCGCGCTGCATTGGCAAACGATGAAATCAAAGATGGTAAGACTTTGATTGGTTTGCAGTATTGGTTGACTCAAAATTGATATGTTAAGATACAAACAATGCCGTCTGAAAAAGCTTTCAGACGGCATTGTTTTATTTTGTAGCCGGATTTTAACCTAATAAAGCCGGTGCAAACCGTGTGATCGTATCGCGCAAAACGATAAGTTTGCCATGGAAGAAGTGGGACGAGCCGGCAATGGTTACAACTGGCAGGCCTTGTGGTTCTGCCCAGGTCAGGGCTTTGTTGATTTCGACGACTTCGTCTTCCGCGCCATGAATCATCAATGTTTTGGCGACGTCGGGAACGTCCGATGGTTCCGGGCGATCGGTGTAGTGATGGACGGCTGCGCCCATCAGTAACAGCAAATCAGGTGTGCGTTCTTGGGCGGCAAAGGTGGAAACGTAGCCGCCGAATGAGAAGCCGGCCAGGGCGAATTGCGGTGCGTCTGGATGTTGCGCGCGGGCGTAGTCGATAACGGCAATGCAGTCTTGCGTTTCGCCGCGGCCGTAGTCGTGTTCGCCTTCGCTATTGCCTACGCCGCGCAAATTAGGCAGGTAGCAATGGAAGCCGAGTTGCGATAAGGCTTTAGCGGCGGTTTGGATGACTTTGTTGGTGTTGGTGCCGCCTTGCAGGGGATTGGGATGGTTGATGACGGCGATGCCGCGGGCGGACTCTTGTGTGCTTGACAGGTAGATGGTTTCCAGCAAACCGGCCGGGCCGGGGATTTGAATGATGTCGGGTTTGAGCATGAGTGTGTCCTTGTTTGTTTTTTCAGACGGCCTGAAACGGTTTACAGATAAAAATTCTTGCCGTTGTTTTGATTGTTGGCTTTCAAATCAGCAAGCATCCGTTTGAAGTCCAAGCCGTATTTTTCGCTTAATTTTTCGGCGCGTTTTTTTAAGTTGTCGAGATTTTGTTCTTTGGGGCTGCTTTGGAACGCCATGACCGCTACGTTGCCGTGGCTCTCGGCCGGCAGCTCGAGTACGCGGCCGTCAAAGACGTTGAGAAGGCGTTCGACAAAACGTTGATAACGCTGGTCGCCGCTCCACCAGTTGGTCACAAATACGCCGTCGGGAGAGAGGGCGTTGCGGCAGTCTTCGAAGAAGGGTTCTTCCACCAAAGCATCGATAATCTGTTCGCCGTCAAAACCATCTACCAAAATCACATCGGTATTGTGGCGGAACACTTTAATATATTCCGCGCCATCTGCCTCGATAATTTCAAAATGTTCGCCTTCATGCGGCAATTCAAACAGGCTGCGCGCCACGGCGATGACTTGCGGATTGATGTCAATGGCGGTTTGCTTGGTATCGGGCAGGTAGCTGTCTATCCAACGGGCAAACGAGCCGCCGCCCAAGCCGATTTGGGTGATGTATTTGGGCGGGGTTTCTGCAAACAGCAGCCAACCCATCATGGCGCGGCTGTATGACAACACCAGCTCGGACGGATGATCGACATTCATGGAACTTTGAATGGTGTCGCTGCCCAAGTGCAGGGAACGGATATTGCCTTCTTCGGAAATGCCGACTTCGGGCAGATGGGATTTGGCAGGGCGCAGGCGGCGGTAAGGATGGCGGGGTGGCATGGGTGCAGATGAAAGATATAAAAGGCGTTATTTTAACAGAAACCATGATGTTTTGCGCTGGGGCGGTTTTCAGACGGCCTTTGTGTGTGTCGGATGGAAAGACAAGGTGTGTATTTAATTTTCTTTAAAATCATTGGTTTTTATAATTTCGTGAGTAACTTTGTTTTAAAATGCTTGCCAAGATGGGAACTTATCGGCATAATGCCGACTTCCTTGCCGGTATAGCTCAGTTGGTAGAGCACCTGACTTGTAATCAGGGGGTCCCGAGTTCGACTCTTGGTGCCGGCACCAGTTAAAGACTGATTGTGCCGCAAGGCATTTCAGTAAGCCGGTATAGCTCAGTTGGTAGAGCACCTGACTTGTAATCAGGGGGTCCCGAGTTCGACTCTTGGTGCCGGCACCAATTAAAAGCCCGATTGTGAAAGCAGTCGGGCTTTTTGCTTATGCTTTGATATTTTAAAAGCAGACCTTATAATACCGCGTTTCCATTTATAACAAAGGGCTGCCCACCGGGCAGAACACACAACACCATGATTACCGTAAACACTTTGCAAAAAATGAAAGCAGAGGGCGAGAAAATCGCCATGCTGACCGCTTATGAATCCAGCTTTGCCGCGCTGATGGACAATGCCGGCGTAGATGTATTGCTGGTCGGCGATTCTTTGGGCATGGCGGTGCAAGGTCGTCAGTCTACTTTGCCGGTGAGCTTGCAGGATATGTGCTACCACACTAAATGCGTGGCTCGCGGCACTCAAAATGCCATGATTGTCAGCGACTTGCCGTTTGGTGCATATCAGCAGAGCAAAGAGCAGGCATTTGCGGCGGCGGCCGAATTGATGGCGGCCGGCGCGCATATGGTCAAACTCGAAGGCGGCGTCTGGATGGCGGAGACCACTGAATTTCTGCAAATGCGCGGCATTCCTGTTTGCGCGCACATCGGCCTGACCCCGCAATCCGTGTTTGCATTCGGCGGCTATAAAGTTCAAGGCCGCGGCGACAAGGCGGAAGCGTTACTCAACGACGCCAAAGCGCATGATGCGGCAGGTGCGGCAATCGTATTGATGGAGTGCGTTCCTGCGGAATTGGCGAAAAAAGTGACTGAGACCGTTTCTTGCCCGACCATCGGTATTGGCGCAGGCGTGGATTGCGACGGTCAGGTTTTGGTGATGCACGATATGCTCGGCATTTTCCCCGGTAAAACCGCCAAATTCGTGAAGAACTTTATGCAGGGTAAAGACAGCGTTCAAGCTGCGGTCAAAGCCTATGTGGACGAAGTCAAAGCAAAAACGTTCCCATCTGTCGAACATACGTTTGCCGGATAAAATAAACTCCAGGCCGTCTGAAACTTATTTCAGACGGCCTTTTTAATGAATAAAAGCGTATAATCGGCGCGTGATTTCCGTTGATGAAACGGCGGAAAAGATAAAGGATTTTTCAAACCATGCAAATCATTCATACGATTAAAGAATTGCGCGAGTGGCGCAAAACTGCCGGAAAAGTGGCATTTGTGCCGACTATGGGCAATCTGCACGAAGGCCATCTTGCGCTGGTGCGCGAAGCGAAAAAACGTGCCGATAACGTTGTGGTCAGTATTTTTGTCAACCGCCTGCAATTCGGACAAGGCGAAGATTTTGACAAATATCCGCGCACTTTGCAGCAAGATGCCGACAAATTGGCAGGCGAGGGTGTTGCCGTCTTGTTCGCGCCTGATGAAAAAGAGCTGTATCCGAATGTGGAACAGCGTTTCAATGTCGAGCCTCCGCACCTGCAAAACGAATTGTGCGGCAAATTCCGCCCGGGCCATTTCCGCGGTGTTGCGACCGTTGTAACCAAATTGTTCAACATTGTTCAACCCGATACCGCCTGTTTCGGCAAAAAAGACTATCAGCAGCTGGCGATTATCAAAGGCTTTGTCGAAGACTTAAATTTCAATATCGAAATCGTCCCGGTCGATACCGGCCGCGCTTCAGACGGCCTGGCACTTTCCAGCCGCAACCAATATTTGAGCGAAGCAGAGCGCGCAGAAGCGCCCCGCCTCTATCAAGAGTTGCAAAACATTGCCGCCGCCCTGAGAAACGGCAATCTGGATTACGCCCAGCTTGAGGCTGAATGTATCCGCCGTTTGAGCGATGCCGGCTGGGTGGTTGATTACGTTGAAATCCGCCATGCACACAGCTTGGCAGTAGCTCATGTCGGCGATAAAGAATTGGTGGTGCTTGCCGCCGCTCGTTTGGGTACCACGCGCCTGATTGATAATTTGGAAGTGGCTTTGGTTTAAAACCAAGCTGCTGTTAAAGGCCGTCTGAAACCTGTTTTTCAGACGGCCTTTTGTTACAATAACGCTTTTGCGTTTCTAAGGTTTTTCCATGTCCAAACCCACTGTTTCCCCGATGATGCAGCAGTATCTCTACATCAAATCGCAACACGCCGACAAGCTGGTGTTTTACCGCATGGGCGATTTTTACGAGCTGTTTTTGGATGACGCGGTGGAAGCGGCGAAGCTGTTGGACATCACCCTGACCACGCGCGGGCAGATGGACGGCGTGCCAATTAAGATGGCGGGCGTGCCGTTTCACGCGGCGGAGCAGTATTTGGCGCGGCTGGTGAAGATGGGCAAAAGCGTGGCGGTGTGCGAGCAGGTGGGTGAAGTCGGCGCGGGCAAAGGGCCGGTGGAGCGCAAAGTCGTGCGCATCGTAACGCCCGGCACGCTGACCGACGCGGCGTTTTTGGAAGACAAGGAAACCAACCGCATCGCGGCGGTGAACGCGGATAAAAAACACGTCGCCATCGCGTGGGCATCTTTGCAAAGCGGCGAATTCAAAACCAAGCTGACGACGGCGGACAAACTCGCCGACGAGCTGGCGCGTTTGCAGGCGGCGGAAATCCTGTTGCCCGAAGGCAAAAGCCTGCCTGATGGTTTTCAGACGACCTCTGCCAACATCACGCGCCTGAACTCGTGGCAGTTTGCCGCCGACGCGGGCGCGAAATTGTTGACCGAATACTTCGGCTGCCAAGACCTGCACGGCTTCGGTTTGGACGGCAAAGAACACGAAGCCGCCGTCGGCGCGGCGGGCGCGCTGTTGAACTACATCCGCCTGACGCAAAACCTGATGCCGCAACACCTCGACGGCATTTCGCTCGAAACCGACAGCCAATATATCGGCATGGACGCTGCCACGCGCCGCAATCTCGAAATCACGCAAACCCTCTCCGGCAAAAAATCGCCGACCCTGTTTTCCATACTCGACGGCTGCGCTACCCACATGGGCAGCCGCCTCTTGGCACTTTGGCTGCACCATCCCTTACGCAGCCGCGCCCACATCCGCGCCCGCCAAGAAGCTGTTGCCGCGCTGGGTTCGCAATATGAAACCCTGCAAGGCCGTCTGAAAAACATCGCGGACATCGAACGCATCGCCGCCCGCATCGCCGTCGGCAACGCCCGCCCGCGTGACCTCGCCGCCCTGCGCGACAGCCTGTTTGCCCTGTCCGAAATCGAATTGTCCGCCGAGGGCAGCAGTCTCTTAGAAACCCTCAAAGCCGTTTTCCCCGAAACCCTGCCCGTCGCCGAAACCCTCAAAGCCGCTGTGATGCCCGAACCTGCCGTCTGGCTTAAAGACGGCGGCGTCATCAACCAAGGCTATTCGGCAGAACTGGACGAGTTGCGCCACATCCAAAACCACGGCGACGAATTCCTGCTCGAGCTTGAAGCGCGTGAACGCGAACGCACCGGCCTCTCCACCCTCAAAGTCGAGTTCAACCGCGTCCACGGCTTCTACATCGAGCTATCCAAAGTCCAAGCCGAACAAGCGCCTGCCGACTACCAACGCCGCCAGACCCTGAAAAACGCTGAACGCTTCATCACCCCCGAACTCAAAACCTTCGAAGATAAGGTCCTGACCGCGCAAGAGCAGGCATTGGCATTGGAAAAACGCCTGTTTGAAGCCCTGCTGAAAGAAGTTCAGACGGCCTTGCCGCAGCTTCAAAAAGCCGCCAAAGCCGCCGCTGCGCTGGACGTACTCTCCACCTTCGCCGCCACCGCCGCCGAACGCGGCTTCGTCTGCCCAGAGTTCGCCGACTACCCCGTCATCCATATCGAAAACGGCCGCCATCCCGTCGTCGAGCAACAAGTGCGCCACTTCACCGCCAACCACACCCGCCTCGACCACAAACACCGCCTCATGCTCCTGACCGGCCCCAACATGGGCGGCAAATCCACCTACATGCGCCAAGTCGCCCACATCGTCCTCATGGCGCACACCGGCAGCTTCGTGCCTGCCGATTCAGCTCAAATCGGCCCCATCGACCAAATCTTCACCCGCATCGGCGCCTCCGACGACCTCGCCTCCAACCGTTCCACCTTCATGGTCGAAATGAGCGAAACCGCCTACATCCTCCACCACGCCACCGAGCAATCCCTCGTTCTCATGGACGAAGTCGGTCGCGGAACTTCGACTTTTGACGGCCTCGCCCTTGCCCAAGCCATCGCCGAACATTTGCTGCAAAAAAACAAATCCTTCAGCCTCTTCGCCACCCACTATTTCGAGCTGACCCGCCTGCCCGAAGCCCACGCAACGGCAGTCAATATGCACCTTTCCGCACTCGAACAAGGACAAGACATCGTCTTCCTCCACCACATCGAGCCCGGCCCCGCCAGCAAAAGCTACGGTATCGCCGTCGCCAAACTCGCTGGCCTGCCCAACCGCGCCCTCAAAGCCGCCCAAAAACATCTGGACGAACTCGAAGCCCAAGCTGCCGCCAACCGTCCGCAGTTGGATATTTTCAGCGCCATGCCGTCTGAAAATAGGGAAGATGAGGAAGGGAAAGCACAAGAAGTTGAACCTATTGATAATTTGCAGACCAATGAATTGGCTGAAGCTTTGGCGCAAATCCAGCCAGACAACCTCACGCCGCGCGAAGCCTTGGATGCCTTGTATCGCTTGAAAGAAATTTGCAACAAGGTGTCGTAAATAACTCAAAGGCCGTCTGAAACAGGAGAAACATATAATGAGTTTTGCTGACATTACCGTGGTGGGTATTACCGGCGCAGATTCTTATACCGAGGGCACGATGTACGCCGTTGCCCGCAGTTGCGCCGAATTGCCCGGAAGCCGTGGATTGCTAATCAGCCCAAGCCGTCCGCAAGGTTTGCCGGAAAATATCCGACATCAGCCTTGCCGGCCATTCGGTTATCTGGAATACAATCTGTTCGTTTTGTACCAACTGATGTATTACATCGATACTGATTATTGTTTGATTGTTCAAAATGACGGCTGGGTGTTGAACGGCCAAAACTGGCAGGATGCCTATCGGGAATATGACTATATTGGCGCACCTTTGCCGATTTTGTTGGAAACCGAAGCCGACGGGCAGTTTTTCCTGAAGGGAACCGACCAATATTTGGCCAAACAACATCTGATTCAGACTTCTCCGAATTTTGACGAGCCTCAGAACGGCGGTTTCAGCCTGCGTAGCAGACGGCTTTTAACCATGCCGCGACAACTGGACTTAAATGTAGAAATTCGACCGCCTTTGCCGCCGAAAGACGAAAAGATTGCCGATATGGAATGGCTGGTACGGCTGCACCACGAAGATATGTTTTTGACGGCGCAACACCGTTATAGATTGCAGGACTTAGGTTTGAAATTCGCGCCTCCGAATATTGCTACGCAATTTTCTTCAGAAGTACCGTTTATCAATCGAATGAGGAATGTCCCTTTAGAGCGCGTCTTTGGGGCGCACTGGATGGGAAGTGTGGTCTTGACCGGCTGCAACCGTATCCGTTTTACCCAATTAAATGGTGATGAGTTGGAAACATTCTCCCGTTTTTTTAGAAATTTGGGTTATGAATTAGAATAAATGAAGGCCGTCTGAAAGTTCAGACGGCCTTTTTTAATGGTTGTTAATGATGATGGTGGGCATGGCGTGCGGCTGCGCGTTTGGTGCCGACAGGCACAATCAGCGTTGCGTAAGTATTATCTTTCTGACATACGCTTTTATCGCCGTAATCGGTCTCGTTCACGACTTTGATTTTCCACAAACCGTCAATCAGCGTAATTACATTGACCACGCCGTTTTTATCGGTTTTGCCGGAGAAGCCTTGAGGCTCGCGGTGGTCATGGGTTGATTCCAAGTCCATTTCCGCCAAAGTGTCCGAGCTGGCGGTAACGGTGGCTTTAACCAAAGGCTCGCCTTTGTACAGGACTTTGACCGGCAAAATACCGCCGGCTTTGACTTCGTTCGGATTTTTCAGCGGAACCAGTTCCAGCTCTTGGCCGATAGGGCGGGTCAATACAGCTTCATCAACTGCGCCGTTGCCCACTTGGACAAAGCTCTTGCCGAACATTTGCGATTGTTCGCAATAGGTGGCACCGGCCAGCTGTTTCAAGGTTTGCTGTTTCCAGCCGTCTTGGTTTTTCGACCAGAAAGTCGGTTGGTAGGTCGCGCTGACCCAGTAGGAGCCTGCGGGCAGGGCGGCTTTGGAAACGTATTGATAGTTTTCGCCCTTATTCACCAAATCAACGGTTTTCTTTGAGCTGTCGGTCAATTGCAGCGGTTTGAAAATATGCACGCGGTCGTCGGCGATTTTTTCGACATTGGGGAAGTCGTGGCTGTAACCCAAATCCGCATACAGGATTTTGCCGGCAGGCTGATGTGCCGGTGCGGCCACCCAAACATCGTGCGCCTGCGCCGCTGCGCCTAATCCCAGCAATCCTAAAAGCATCCACTGTTTCATCGTTTCTACACTCCATCTTTCTATTATTGAACAAAACGCCTAATGATTCGGCGAATACGAACGGTACTCTTTTTTATTAACTTTGTAAATAATATGGTTTAGATTTTATAGTTATAAATAATTATTTTTTGATTTCAGACGGCCTCGGTTTATATAACCAAAACTGATAAACCCAAAAGCAAACATTATTTCCCGTTTGCCTCCGAACCCGATAAAGTATCGCCATACTTTTAATAGGAGCCGACCATGAATATCCGTACCCTTTCTTTTGCCGCATTGACCGCCGCGCTGGCGTTGAGTGCCTGCTCTCCCAAAAACGAACAGTCTGCCGACAATGCCGCTTCCGCAGGCAAGGGCGGTAATGTGAAGCTGTTGAACGTCTCTTATGATGTCGCACGAGATTTTTATAAAGAATACAATCCTTTGTTTGTTAAAGAATATGCTGCGAAAAACGGCGGTGCAACGGTTGAAGTCCAACAGTCGCACGGCGGCTCCAGCAAGCAGGCTTTGGCTGTCGCCAATGGTTTGGCTGCCGATGTGGTGACCATGAACCAGACTTCCGATATCGAGCTTTTGGTGAAAAAAGGTTTGGTCAAAGCCGATTGGAACACCCGTCTGCCGGACAATGCCGTGCCTTATACCAGTAACGTCGTTTTCTTGGTACGCAAAGGCAATCCAAAACACATCCAAGACTGGGGCGATTTGGCCAAAGACGGCGTGCAAATCGTTTTGGCGAACCCGAAAACCACCGGCAACGGCCGCTACGCCTTTTTGGGTGCGTACGGTTATGGTTTGAAAGTGAATAACGGCGATGAAGGCAAAACCAAAGATTTTGTGGCCGCATTGCTGAAAAACACGCCTGTATTTGAAAACGGCGGTCGCGCGGCAACGACGACCTTCAGTCAACGCAATATCGGCGATGTCTTGGTTACCTTTGAAAATGAGGCCAACTACGTCAGCAAAAAGCTGACCCAAGACCAGTTTGAAATCGTCTATCCGAGCTACACCATTCTTTCCGAAGCGCCGGTTGCCGTCGTGGACAGCGTAGTCGACAAAAAAGGCACACGCTCCGCTGCCGAAGCCTATCTGCAAAACCTCTGGAGCGAACCGGCTCAAGAGTTGGCCGCCAATCTTTATCTGCGTCCGCGCAATGCCGAAGTATTGGCGAAACACAAAGCCGATTTCCCCGATATTGAAACCTTTAATCCGAATGAGAAATTTGGCCCGTGGGAAGTAATCATGAAAAAATTCTTTGCCGACGGCGGATTGTTTGACCAACTTTCCAGTAAAAAATAAGGCTTAAACATAGAGGCCGTCTGAAACTTCAGACGGCCTTTTGCTACAATAAGCCTTTTTCTTATCCACCTTTTCCCATGTCCCAACGCAAAATCATCCATATCGATATGGACGCATTCTACGCTTCGGTAGAACTGCGCGAGCAGCCGCACCTGAAAGGGCTGCCTGTCGTTGTGGCGTGGGACGGTACGCGGTCGGTCATTTGTGCCGCTTCTTATGAGGCGCGCAAATTCGGTTTGCACTCAGCCATGTCGGTGGCAACGGCGAAAAGGCTGTGTCCGCAGGCGGTGTTTGTGCCGCCGCATTTCGATTTGTACCGTCAAGTGTCGGCGCAGATTCATGCCGTGTTTCGGCGTTATACCGATTTGATCGAGCCTTTGTCTTTGGACGAGGCCTATTTGGATGTTACCCGAAATTTTGGAAATATCCCGTACGCCAGCGAGGTGGCCAAACGTATTCGTGCTGAAATTTTTGAAGAAACCGGTTTGACAGCCTCCGCGGGCATCGCGCCCAATAAGTTTTTAGCCAAAATCGCTTCCGACTGGCGCAAACCGAACGGGCAGTTTGTGCTGCCACCGCAAAAAATCATGGCGTTTTTGGAGAGTCTGCCGTTGGGTAAGATTCCCGGTGTTGGCAAGGTCACGCTGAAAAAGATGAATGCCCTCGGTATGCAAACTGCCGGCGATTTGCGCCGTTTTGAGCGCGGCGAACTTTTAAACCATTTCGGCCGCTACGGTTACCGCCTTTATGATTTGGCACGCGGTATCGACGAGCGGCCGGTCAAAGCCGAACGCGAACGCCTGCAAATCTCAACCGAAATCACTTTGCCCGAAGATTTGTCTTTGGCGCAGGCTTCAAGCCATTTGCCGCACCTTGCCGAAGACCTCTGGCGGCAAATCGAACGCAAAAACGTCGAAGCCAAAGGCGTTACCCTCAAACTCAAAACTCACGATTTCCGCATTATTACGCGTTCGCTGACGTATTCTTCCGTCCTTCCCGACAGCGCCTCGCTGCTTCAGGCGGCGCATACTTTGCTGCAACGCATACCGTCGCAACGCGAAGACGCCTTCCGCCTGATCGGTATCGGCGTGAGCCATTTGCTGCCGAAAAACCAGCAGCAGACGCTTTGGTTATAAAGAAATAGAAAAGCATTCTTTCCGTTTGAAGATAGGGCGCAGGACAATATCGTTCCATAACCATATCGACAGCCGTTTCAACAGGCCGTCTGAAAATTATTAGGAACAACCAGCCATGTCTTTATTCCGTCCACAACTCTGGAAAATCCCCGAAATCAGCGATGACGAACGCCGCCGCCTGCCTGAGTTGGCGGCTGCTTTGGAGCACCGTTTGCAAGACATTGCCGCTCGCTATCCGCAAGCCGTGTTCGCATCCAGCCTTGCGGTTGAAGATATGGTCATTACCGATGCCGTGTGCCGTCTGAAACTGCCCATCCGTATCATCACGCTCAATACGGGCAAACTCAATCCCGAAACCGCCGCGCTGATTGCCGAAACCAATGCGCGCTATCAAACCGAATTGGAAGTGTTTTATCCCAACCAGCAAACCGCCGATGAATTTGAAGCGGAATTCGGCACAACCGCCATGTACGACAGCGTCGAGTTGCGCCGCCGTTGCTGCCATATCCGCAAAATCGAACCGCTCAACCGCGCTTTGTATAATGCGCCGGCATGGCTGACCGGACAACGCCGCAGCCAGTCGGAAACGCGCAGCGAATTGAATTTTGAAGAGCTGGATACGGGCCGCAACATTGCCAAATTCAATCCTATTTTCGATTGGGAAGAGCAGGACGTTTGGGCATATGCTGACGAGCACCAAGTTCCGCTCAATGCGCTTTATCATCAAGGCTATCCCAGCATTGGGTGCGAACCCTGCACGCGTCCGGTCAAGCTGGGCGAAAATATCCGCGCCGGACGATGGTGGTGGGAGAGTAAAGACAGTAAGGAATGCGGTTTGCACAAATAATCAAAGGCCGTCTGAAAACGTTTCAGACGGCCTTTTTGACGGTTTAACAAAATGATTTATCAAGAATTTGTGTTTCGTTCAACGAAAGTGGAAAGCAGGGCGGTATCGATGTCCCATTTCCAAATGCCTTGATCCGAGCCGTCCATGCCGCGCAGGAAGAGGTAGCGGATGGCGATTTTGGGCAACGGCTTGCCGCGCAGGGCATAGTAGCGCGCAATGGCAACGGCGTAGATCAGGGCTTGCAGGTAGTAGTGATGATGCGCCACGGCTTCGTTCATCGCCTGTTGCGTGTATGCGCTTGCATCGTTGCCCAAATGGTTGGATTTGTAGTCGATTAAAACGACATTGCCGTCTGAATCTTGGCAAACCATATCGATAAAGCCGTTTAAATAGCCTTGCAAATCATGGAAATCAAGCAGTTGCGCGGCTTGGACGCATTCGGGCGGCAGGTTTGCTTCGCTTGAGGCAAACCAACGACGCAAGTCGTCCAGTTTGAAATCGTCCATGTATAGGGTAAACCCCATTTCGGGCAGGCGTCGGGTCGGCGGAATCTGCGACAGGCTCTCTCCGATTAAAGGCGTAAGGCGGCAGGTATCGAGCATGGTGATTACCGTCGGCAGCCATTTGTCTTCAAAGCTATGGCGTTGCAAAACTTCGGCAATCATTTCGGATTGGCTCTCGGCAGAGGCGGCGAAATCGAGTTTTTCCAGCATTTCATGC
This sequence comes from Neisseria sp. HMSC064D07, assembly GCF_001837185.1. Lineage (NCBI taxonomy): Bacteria > Pseudomonadati > Pseudomonadota > Betaproteobacteria > Neisseriales > Neisseriaceae > Neisseria > Neisseria sp. HMSC064D07. The sequence continues at coordinate 79,863 of NZ_KV831677.1, forward strand.
AAACATACGCCGGCATTGGTGCCGCGGGGGAAATGGTGGATATCGAGGCCGTCTGAAAGTGGGGGCGGCAGGTTTTCAGACGGCATGGCACGGTCTGCGCTTTCTGCCGGATCGATGGCAGGTTGCAAAGGCTCGTGTTGTTCGTCGGTTGACTTGGTGTGCCGGCTCAAACCGGTAAAGCTGGTGTGGCGGATAAAGTCAAAATCGCGGCGTTTAATGCTATGTGCGCTAAAAGCTTGGTCTTGCTGGCGGCTGTATTGATAGACGGTTTCCGGCGGGGCTTCTTCCGTGAAGGCAAACTCCGTATTTTCAGGCGCGTTTTTGATAAAGCGTTGCCAGTTGGTTTTAAGCATTTCTACAACGTCTGTCGCGCTTTTATAGCTTTGGCTGACGCTCTCGCGGCCGGCATCCGACAAACCTTCGAGCAGATAGGCAAAAGGATTGTTTGGCGTACAGTTTTTGTTGGCGGCGGCGTAGATATTGAGCTGTTCTTCGGCGCGGGTAAGGGCGACATAAAGTAGGCGTAAATCTTCTGCCGTCTTTTCGTCGGCAAGATGGCTTAGTTCTGCTTCCGAGGTTTGCGATTTTGCCAGTAGCTCGGTTTCGTGGCTTTCAGTATGCAGGATTTTCCAGTTTTCTTTGGAATTGTCTTTGGTATCCCACGCGAAGGGGCAGTACACCAAAGGATATTGCAAACCTTTCGACGCGTGCATGGTAACGATTTTGACCAGTTTTTCGTCGCTTTCAAGACGGATGGTTTGCGCGTCTGATGGGAAATGGCCGCTGCGTGCACGGCTGATTTGTTCGTTCAGCCATTTATGCAGGGCGGCAGGGTTGCGGCTTTGACTGTCTTCTTCGGCCAAAAGCTCCAGAATTTGGTAGTAGTTGGTCAGGCTGCGCTCGTTGCCGCCTTTGAGCAGGCGTGTTTCGATGTCATGTAGGGCGGCAAACTGCTGCACGGCGGCAAAAATGCCGCCTTTCCGCCATTTTTCCATGGCTTGGGCAGATGACTCTAGCCATTTCAGCAGCTGGTGTTCGTTATGGTTGAGTTCGTAAATCTCTTTGGCGGTATAGCCGAATAAAACGCCGGTCAAGACAAAGCGCAGCCAGTCGGTTTGCCTTGGGTTGAGCCAAAAGCCGATCAGCGCGGACAGCGAATCTGCCTCGGCGGAATCGAAAACGGACTGGCGCGACAGCAACACGCTTTGGATACGGCGCTGTTTCAGTTTACCGGCAATCATCGCCGCTTCGTTGTTGGTGCGCACCAAAACCGCAATATCGCCGGACTCCAGCGCGCGGCCTTTGAAGTTCAGACGGCCTTCGGCTGCTTCATTGAGCGCAAAGGCAATTTCATCGGCGCAATATTCGGCGGCACGGCCACGCAAAATCTCTTTGTTGGTCTGATCGTCCGTGTTGAGCCAGCGTACTTGGATGGCGGGACGGTGTGGCGACAGCCGGCTTTCGGCGCGGCTGGCGGAGACATCGCTGTAATCGATATTTTCCAAGACGAAGGGGTGTTTTTTTTGTTTGAACAAGGCGCTGATGCCGTTAATCAGCTTGGCATGGCTGCGGTAGTTGACGGCGAGGGTGTAATGCCTGTCCGCATCTTGCGCAGCTTGCAGATAGGCGTAAATGTCCGCACCGCGAAAGCTGTAAATCGCCTGCTTGGGGTCGCCAACGAGAAACAGCGGGCAGCCTTGTTCGATAAAAATTTGGCGGAAAATTTCGTATTGCAGCGGGTCGGTATCTTGGAATTCGTCAATCAGCGCGATTTCCCAGTTTGCCGCCGCCGCTTTTGCCAACGCGTTGCCGTGTTCATTGGTGGTCAATGCCTGATGGACGTCCAGCAGCAAATCGTCAAACACGCGCTCGCGGCGTGATTTTTTTTGTTCGGCAATGGACTGATTGATGTGGGAAAGGAGGTCGAGTTGCAGGCGGATGAAGACCGCTTCTTCCGCGCTTTCCATTGCCTGCAAATCACGACCGAGATTGGCCAAGGCTTGCAGCTGAATAATTTCCGGCATATCGGCATCGGTTTTATATTCTTTTTTCAGTTTGCTGTTGAGCGTGTCGATACTGAAGAGGCTTAATTTTTCTAGCGTTTGTTTGCTCAGGCGGGGCAGACGGTTGGATTCGGCGTTTGTTTTTAAATCGGTAAAAACATTTTCAAAGGTTTTTCTTTTGTAGGTTTGGCCGTTAAGTTTGGGAAAAATTGCCCAAAATGCTTTTTCCAAGTCTTCCAACTGAGCGCAAACTTTTTGCCATGTTTCTTGAAGGTTGGCTTGGGCTTCTTTCAAATCGCCTTCAGACCGTCTGAATTTCAGATAGGGGCGGCCGGTATAGCTTTTGATTTCGGCAAGCATTTCTTCGGGCGTGCATTTCCGGTCAAAAACCAATTGTGCCAATGTGGCATCGGTTGCCACTTTCTGCCGCCAAAAGTCTTGTGCAGGAATCAGCAGCCTCTCGCGCGAGTCGTCCGACAGCTCGACATCCAAAGGTGCGCCGCACAAAAACGCGTAATCGCGCAAGACGCGCTGACAGAAGCCGTGGATGGTGTAAATAGAGGAGTTGTCAAACTGGCTCAGCGCGGCTTTGAGGCGGAGAATCAGGCGATGGCAGCTTTCTTGTCCGTCTTGCTCGCCTAAAGCCAAAGGAATCAAGCGATTGAGAAAGTCATCGGGAGATTTTTTTTCTTTTTCGTAATATTTGTTCAGGCCGTCTGAAATATGTTCCAGCTTGCCGCCCAAGGTTTGGATTTCGTTCAAAACCTGCAACACTTCGTCCAAACGCGCGCGTAAACGGGTTTTCAGTTCTGCCGTCGCCGCTTTGGTAAAGGTAACGACCAGAATTTTCTCGATGTCTTTTTTTTCTAAAACAATCAGTCGGGTAAAGAGCGCGGCAATGCCGTAGGTTTTACCCGTACCGGCAGAAGCTTCGATAAGGTTGGTGCCGTCGATGGAAAGTGTGAGCGCGTCAAAAGGAAGGGCGGAAGACATGGTTGGAACGGAATAATATTAGCGAGGCATTATCATAACAGAGATAGTGTGTTGTTTTGCATTGATGATAAAAATGCCGTCTGAAAACTTTCTGTTTTCAGACGGCATGTCTTAATGGCTATTAAATGACTTCAATAGCGCATCCTAGTAGCGCAAACGGCGTCTGGCGTAGCTTGGTTGGCGAGGACGGTAGGTATAACGGTTCGCCGCAGGAGCTTTACTGTCGTCATAGTAGTACGCAACATTATTACCGTTGATGGTCGTATTGTTGACGCTCAAACCGGTTGGAGAGCCGGTAGTAATAACAACATTGTCGCTTTGGATGGTGTTTGCCGTATTGGTTACGTTGGCTTCGTTTTTACCTTTGGCGTTGATGCCGCCGTTTGGTTTGCCTGAAGCGTAGCTGCCGTTGACATTGACGGTCAGATTTTTTTCGTTAACGCTGCTGATCGCGCCGGAAGTATTGACTTTGTTGCCTTCTACTTCAACGGAGTTGTTGGATACCAAGTTGGTACCGTGCAGGTTGACGTCGCCGTTGTTGGCATTGATTTTAATATCGTTGCCGGCCGCTACATTTGCGCCTGCGGCGGTAGAAGAAGCGTTATCGGTTTTGTTGACGCCGACAGAGCCATTGACGTGAGGAACGGCAACACCGGTTTCAACATTGATTGTCGCGCCAGCGCCGATACCGACATTGACGGCTGTACCTTGGTTGGAGGCAGTATTGGCTGACTCGGTGAAGGTTACGCCGTTGCCTGCGGTAATGTTGACGTTGTTGTTGGCGGTAATGTTGGATGCGATTTCAGCAGAGTCTTTGGCGTTGATGACAACATTGGTAGCATTCATATCGCCTTTGACGGCGGTAGATTCTTTTTTGTTTTCATCAGCGTAGTTGACGTTCAGGTTGGCATTCACATCAACGTTTGAACCGTCTTTGGTGTATGCGCCGATAGTCAAAGAAGCGCCGCCTTGTTTGCTGCTGCTGTTGCTGGTGTTGTGGGCGGCAGTGTTGTGGTATGAACCTGCATCAATGTTGATCGCACCGGTAACATCGTATTTTGTACCTTCATCAGACACTTTGTCATTTGCCAAAACGATGGCATTGCCTGCGTTGATGGTGGTTACGGTTGCAGTGGATTCATTGTGGGTCGAAGAATTGCCTTGACCTTGTGCAGTGATTTCACCGCCGATGCCTTTGTTGGTGCTGATGCCGGCAGAAACGACCAAACCGCCGCCGTTTTGTTTCACATCGGATTTCGCGCCGCTGTGTGCCGCTGCATGGGTAACGTTTTTGGCAGATTCAACCACATTGCCGGTCGCATTAATCACTGTACCTTCTTGATTAATATTGCCGTTAGCAGTGATGGTGGAGTTGCCGCCGGTGTTGATGTTGGATACATGAGATGTATTCGTTACGGTAGTTGCATCTGTTTTGGTGCTGGTAATGCCGACAGATACGCCGACGCCTGCAACGTTATTTTTTTCGTATGCAGTAGCAGATACGCCCAAATCGGTTACGCGGCCGGATTCGGTTACAGTGTTGCTGCCTTTGGATGCAACAATATTGACGTCATTGGCTGCGGAAATATTGACGGATTCTTCGCCGTTGATTTGGCTGCCGCTGACGGTAACGTTTGAGTTGGAAGACAACTGGGTGTTTTTACCGGTCAAAATGCTGCCGTTCAGGCCGACAGAATGGGTGTCGGTGTGGGTATCGGTGAATTTGATACCGGCTTTGGCAGTCACGCTGCCGTTTTCTTTATTGGTTTCGATACCAGAGTAGCCTTTGATGGAATACTCGTTGACCTGTTTGTTTTCTACCGCTTTGGCAGCATCAATGGTCAAATCGCCTGCGGAAGCCAGTTGCAGTTTTTGTGCCGCAAACAATGCAGAACCGATCACATTGATGTCTTTGTTGGAAACAACGGTCAGGTCGGCATTGGAAACCAAGGTAGAACCGGTTACTTTTTCAATGCTGCTGTTGCTGCTGGTTTTAGAGGTAGTGATATTGAAAATCGTACCTTTACGCGCGCTTTGTGAGGAAGTATCGGTGCTGGTGGCGTTTTTAATATCAACATTGCCTGCTTTGGAGCTGACGAATGTACCGGCTTGGCCTTCAACGGTACTGCCGTAAACGTTGACGCCGTTTTTTGTACCTAAGACTACGTTTGAGTTGGCAGTAATGCTGCTGCCGTGCAGGTTTTCTGTACGGTTGTTTTGAACTTGGCTTTCACCGCCGAACAGGCCGCCCCAGTATTTTTTCTGGTCGTCGAGGCTGTTGGTGTTGATGGTGGTTTGAGTACCCAAGTTGATCTTGTTGACATCGGTAACGACATTGCCGTTTGCCGCGATGCTTGCGCCGTAAGTGCTCAAATCGCCTTCGGAAATCAAACCGATATCACCGGCTGCGGAGATTTTAGTTTGATGGGCGGTAGAGTTTTTTGAAGATTTTGTAGCGATGCCGGTTTTCAGGGCAGCAGTTTCATTTTTGAAGCTGACATAAGTCGAGCTGCTGTCAGTTTCGCTGTTGCTGCTCAATACGATTCCTTGTTGGGCGGCAATGCGAGCATCAGCAGCCGAGTTTAGTTCGGTCGCATCCAATTGAACTTTGCCTGTGGTGGCAATATTGACAGAACCGGCATTGATTTTGGTTTGATGCAGGCTTTCGTCAGCAGAAGAGCTCAGGTTGTTGTTGTACCAAAGGCCTTTGCTTTGAGTGTGGTCGGATTCTGTACGGTTGGTTGTTTTTACCGCGTTAGAATTGATGTTGCCCGTGGCAGAGGCAGTCAGCGCACCGGCATTGATGTTGGCCGCGCTCAGGTTGAGGCTGCCGCTGTTGTTCAAAGTCAATGACTCGGATGCATTGATATTGCTGGCGGTAAAGGTTTCTGTTTTGTTGCGGTCCGAACGGAAGTGCTGAACATTTTTCGCCTCTTTGCCGCTGGAAGATTTATTGGCGGAATGGCTGGTAACCGTGCCTTTGATGTCGGTATCACGGGCAAACAATTCCATTTGTGTGCCGGTCAGATTGGCTGACTGGATGCTCAGGTTGCCTTTGCTGTCGATATTCAGGTAGCGGGTGCCGGTAATGGCGGCATTTTGAATGTTTTGTTTGGCGCGTTTGTCAGTCGCGTGGATACGGATGGTACCGGCGCGCATACTGCCGAAGATATGGCCGTCAAGCACCGGTGCATTTGAAGCAGCGTCCAATGCTTCGATTTGTGCGGTTTTGTAGTCGAAGTTGCTTTTGCCTGAAGAAACATTGATGGCATCGGCGGCATTAACGTTGGCTGATTTGCCGACTACAACTTGCGGCGCGAGCAGGTCAACTACGCGGTTGCCGCTCAAATTGCCGTTTACTTGCAGTTGTTTGCCATTGTCGCTGATATGGAAAGATTTCAACGCGCCGTCTGAAACGGTTGGCGAACCGACAACTAAGGATGCGCGGTTGGCATTCAGGATGCTGCCACCGTTGTGGGTAATGCCGTTAGGGTTTGCCAAAACATAGTCTGCGGCAATACCGAAGATCTCTTGCTGACCCAAGATCAGGGAAGGGTTTTTGCTGACCACTTCATTCAAGATCACAGATGCGGCCTGACCTTGGAAGTTTTTGTTGGCAGACAGGTTTCCGGCCAGTTGGGATTTACCGGCAGACAGGGCGTTATTCAAAACGGCGCCGTGTTGGGAAACGTTGTACTTGTTATATTGGTTGTGAGAAAGACCTTGGGCCGTCGGTGCGGCAATGTTGACGATGTCAACATTGTATTGCTGCTGTACCGAAGTTTGGCCGATGGCTTCGATATTGGCCGCTACCGCTGCATTTCCCAGGAATGCAAAGCACACGGCGACAGTTACTTTGCCGGAAGCTGAGAGCTTAGGCTGATATAAAGTGTCGATTTTCATGGATTTTAATCCTTATTTATCGTGATGGAGATTGAATCAGAAATCCCATATCGGGTATGAGATTTCTGTTGAGGAAATTTTGAATGTATTAACATTGTTATAAAATTTTTTACAATCATACCACCAGTACGGCCTTGTGTGCACTATTTCAAATGCAAATATAAACCGCCCATCTTATTGATATTAATGAAAAATTAATAACGTTAAGATGGGCGGTTTATATATTGGATAAAAGGATATATATTTACATAACTTTAAAATGGAATGCGCAAAGAAACGGTCACATGATCCTGTATTTCGCTGTTTGATTGGTTGGGCATGCGCGCAAAACCTTTGCCATAGTCGGCAGAAAGCTGCCATTTGTCCGCCTTGCCTAAATTCAAACCTGCAACCACACCCATGGCACGTTGCGAACCTTCGTTATTGTTTTTGGCAACGCCGATGTCCGCGCTCAGATAAGGCTCGATATAGATGCCGTGAGGCGTATTGCGGCGGAAATAAACGGTATTGCTTAACAGGACTGCGCTGTTTGCGCTCAAAGAAGTCGAACGGAAACCGCGTACATTTTGATAGCCGACGATGTCCATTTCTTTGGTGGCAAACAAATCATGCGGGCTATATTGGGCATCGATTTGGTGATGGTTGCGCACGATCCATTTACCCAATGGACGGTTTTGAATCAAATTGCTTTGCAAGGATACAGAGGTATAGCGCTTGTCGAACGGCGTATGTTCGGTATTTTTCGCAAACCCTTGTTCTACGCCGATATTGTTGAGCCAAATGCCGTTTGGCAGGATGGCTGTATGCGACAGGCCGACTTGTGCCGAATAGATTTCCGGGCTTTGCAGTTCCAGTTTGCTGTCAGCAAATTTTGCAGTCTGTTTCACATAATCGATGCCGGCATAGGCGGAGGTAATGTGTTTTTGACTGCGTGAAAATACGCGGTCCGCTTTGATTCCTGCCGCTTTGGATTTGGAGCGGTAGGCATAGCGCGTTACGCTGGGCGTTAAGATGCTTTGCGATTGCGACGCGGCGGCGTAAGTGCTGAATGTCCATGCGCCATAAGGTACTTGGTAGAACATACTGCCGCCGCGACTGTAATGGCTGTCGTGGTTGTTTAGATTGGTATAGCCGTTTAAATAAAGGGAGTCGCTCAATCCCAACGGGCTGCCGACACTCAGGCTGCCGCGCAGTGTCGTGGTATTGGGTTTGCTGCCTTTATTGTCGATGGTAACGCTGCCGCCCCAATGTTTTTGTGCATCGTTGTTGAGTTGGATGGAGGCGGTGCCGTCATCATGCGGATAAACATCGATGCTGACGTTGTTGCCGACAACATGGTTTGCCTGTTCGATACCTTGGTCGAGGTATTGGATGTTCAGCGGTTTGCCTTGATGATTGGGGAAGAGGGTATCAACGTTGACTGTATGGGAGCTGCCGGTAATCTCACGGATTTTGCCTTCGATGACTGCCAATTTCAGGACGCGTTCAGGCGTGGTTTCAAATTTGATTTGCGTATGCGGATAGCCTTGAGCGATATATTCGGCAACGATATCCCGGTTCAGTTGGTTGATGCTGTTTTGATTGATGCATTTGGGTAACTTGGCTTCAATCTTTTGGGAATCGATGAGGGTAATACCGGAAAGTTCGATACCGGTGTAATCCAAGCATTCGGTATTGTTTTCAGACGGCACCTCTTGTGCAACCGCATCGTTATCTTGTTTTTTTTGTAAATCCCATGCCGACTGCTCGCGTTTTTGGATTTCGACCGAATGAATCTGGTCGAGATTGTCGCGGAAGTCTTTGTCGAATTGGTTGGGTACGTTTTTATCGATTTGATCAAGCGGATTCGGCGTATTGGCCGCATAGGCGTTTAGCGCGGAGAGAATCAATACGGGCAGGGGCAGAAGGCGGGATTTATACATGGTGTCGTAATTTTATAGGGATAATAATTGGGTTTATTTTATCGAAAATAGCTGCTTGGGGCGCATCAGTTTTTATCGTTGTCTGTAATTAGGGTCTGCTAAACTGCTATGAAACAAATTTCTATGATAATACCATAAAATTATTAAGGGAATTTAAATAACAAAAACCTGCCTTTGAAAAGGCAGGTTTTTTCAGACGGCCTGTGAGCCGTTAAAGATTTTGCAAACGCTCGACAGAAGGCGCGTAGTAGTAAGCACCTGATACGGCTTTAGACAAATATTTCAGCAGTAAGTCGGTTTTGCCGTCTGCATCGCCGAACATATTGAGCAGCTGAACTTCAATATTGTGCAGCGTGTTGCAATAGGAAGTGAACATCAAACCATGTTCGCCGCTGATTTTGCCGAAGGGCAGGCTGCGGCGGACAATTTTCAAGTCAACGCCGTTTTCCTTGACATTGACGCGGCCGAGATGGGAGTCGGGCAGGCGTACATCTTCGCTGAATTCATCATTGGTTTCTTTGCTGCGGCCCACGCTGGCTTCTTGTTCGGCAGTAGGAACGGCATCCCATTTTTTCAAATCGTGCAGGTATTTTTGCAGCAAAACATAGCTGCCGCCGGCATCGGGCTTGCCTTCGGGAATAATGGCGACATTGCGCACATTGTCATCGCCCTGCGGATTTTCCGTACCATCGACAAAACCGTCCAAGCCGCGGTCTTCATACAGGCGCAGGCCGTGTTCTTCAGTGGATACGCGGATGCTGTCGCCGAATGCGCCTAAAACAGATTGAGCCAAGGCATAGGCAGCTTTTTGCTCGGTGGCTTGAATGTGGATATAGAGGTCGTGTTGGGTGGAAGGGGCGAGGCCGTTGCCCAATTCTGGGAAAGGTTTGATTTCACTGCCTTCGTCAGTATGGCCGAACAATTGCCATGCGCGACTGCCGAAGGCAATGGTCAAACCCAAAATATCATTTGGAAAACGGGTTTTTAATTTGGCCAGAGCCTCCAAAGAAAGACGGCAGGCGGATTTGATGTCTTCGTTTCGGCCGTCTGAAATGTCTGCTTCGATAAAAATACCGGCTTGTGCGTGATCAGGAATAATAGCTGATTGAGGGTGGCTCATGATGATTCCTTTCAAAATATTATGGGTTTTTACGTGGGGGATTATACACTGAAAGTTTCAGACGGCCTAAAATCTGCCTTTTGATTTTTTAGGGCGGAAAGGCATGTTTGGCAAGATGTTTTTTGTGAGCGTCATTCTGTTGCAAGTGTTTACATTCGGGCTTGGGCGTTCGTTGCAATGGCTGTTTGCGCCTTGGATTGGCAAAGTTGGCAGACGTTGGCTGATGGGTATTTCCTATTGCATTACAAACGGCTTGTTGGTCGGCTTGCTGCTGGAGTTGGGACATATGATGTTCCGCGTGGTGGCGTTTTGGATGGTGATCTTGCTGTTTGTGATGTATGCCGCGTTGGCGACATTTATCCTGTATCTTTTGCTGCGCCGTTTTGTGGCGCGCCAACCGCTGTCACGAAGCCTGCGGCTGTTTGCGCCTTTGTTTGTGGCTGGTTTACTCGGTTTTGGG
>NZ_KV831677.1:90363-153274 GCF_001837185.1 Neisseria sp. HMSC064D07
TTTGGGATGTATAACGCCTATACGCCCGTTGTCCGCTATCAAACCGTCTTCATCAATAAGAAAATGGACAAGCCGCTGCGTATTGGCGTGGCTAGCGATTTGCACTTGGGGATTTTGTTTGGCGCGCGTCAATTGGACAAGCTAACGGACATCATGAAGCGGGAAAAAGTCGACATGGTGTTGCTGCCGGGGGATTTGATGGACGATACCGTTGATGCCTACCTTAAAGAAAACATGAAACCGCATTTGCAGAAGCTGACTGCGCCGATAGGCGTTTATGCCACTTTGGGCAATCATGACTGGTTCCGCGATCAGAAGCGTATCAAGCATGAATTGGAAGCGGCAGGTTTGACGGTTTTGGCCAATCAGGTTTTGGAAGTGAATGGTGTGTTGCTGGTGGGGCGGAGCGATGATTTGGATCGCAAGCGCCCCAGTGCGGAGCAGCTTTTGGAAGGTCAAAATACCCGATTACCGGTTTTATTGATGGATCACCGTCCTACTTCAATCGAAACCCATGCCCGGCTGCCGATTGATGTGCAGGTTTCCGGCCATGTCCACAACGGCCAAGTTGCACCTGCCAACCTTATCGTCCGTACGCTTTATCGTCTTGCTTACGGTTATGAGGCGATCGGCAACGGCCATTTCTTCACTACTTCGGGCTACGGCTTCTGGGGCATTCCCCTGCGTTTGGGTTCGCAATCAGAAGTGTGGGTTATTGACATCAAGTCAAAGCATTGAAATAGAAATATAAACTTCAGGCCGTCTGAATTTCAGACGGCCTTTTTTATGAAAATTGGGAAAAAATATTGAATTAGGTTATAATCGATGTTAATAAAATCAGCCACCGATATGAGTGGCATCATAACTAGGGAACTCACTATGGGCATTATTAGTCTTGCACTTATCTTCGTATCAATCGCCGCCGTCTTATTGTATTTCAAACAACAGTTGAAAGACCGCAAAAAAGACTGTCGCGAATCCTTTGTCTCTTTGCGCATTGCGCTCGACTGTCGACATCAGGCCGTCCGTCATGTATTGGATGTATACAGCCAACACCTGCAAGAGCAGGGTATTGCATCGGATCACAACGTTCAGCAGATGTGTGCTGAAGTCGAAACCGCATTGGCGCAAACTGCCAAAACATTTTCCGAATCCAAAATCAAACATCTGTGTGAAGCCGAAACAGCATTGAATTATGCGCTGAAAAAATTGCAAACTGCTGTAAACGGCCTTTTGAAACAGTATCCTGATGAGCAATTGGCTGGTTTGATGGAAATGCTGGATGCAGCAGAGGCAGAAGTCGCATCGGCACGTCGCACTTACAACCGCAGAGCCGGAAGCTACAACCATCATTTAAACAAGCTGCCCAACCGCCTTGTCGCCAAGCCATTAGGCTTTGACAAGCAGGCAAGATTGGTTCGTTTTACGGAAAACCAAACGCAACGAATGAGCAGCAATATGTTGGCTTAAAAATTAAGCAGTTTGCTGAATAAGCGATAAACAAAAGGCCGTCTGAAATATTAATTTCAGACGGCCTTTTGTGTACTGTTAATGAAAAGTACTTAGGCTTTGGCCAATTTATTGAGCAAAGCGGATCAGGCTGTCGGCAAGCTTATCGGCTGCAGTTTCGTAACCTTGTGCAGAGAAGTGAACACCGTCTTTGGCTGCCAAGCCTTGAGCCATCCAGTTTTTCATACTGCATGCTCCGCCCATCGCATCCTGCCAAGACCAAAACATGATTTTTTCGTCACGGGCAACACGTTGCTGCATTTGTTGTACTTCGCTGAGCAAGACAGGACGGTTGCCGCAGCTGCCGTAGGCGGTTTTTAAAGATTCCGGAGCGCCGAGGATCAGGATACCTGCGTTAGGCAGGGTGTTTTTGATTTGACGGATGTAATTGCGCCATGTCCGTTCGGTAGAGGAAATATCGAGATTGCCGGAAAAGGCTTCATTGGTACCGTAGGCAAGGATGATTAAATCGGCTTTGGTTTGTGCCAAATCTTCCCACATACCCGGCCGCCATTTTGACCATTGGGATAACTGTGCACCGTTGATGCCCATGGCGGAAACGGTTACGCCACGTCCGGGGCGTTCGATATTAATGAAACCGATTTGCCAAGGCATGCCGCTGCTGAGGGTCATCGGCAGGGAAGCATTGGTACGCAGCAGTTGCCAACCGTTTTGTGTGGCAGGAATTTCGCGGCCGTTGACGGTCAGGGTTTGCTCTGACCAAACCGGTTTGCCGAAAATGGAGATTTGTTGCATATCCATGCTGCCGTCGGCTGCGCTTAAGGTAACGCTGCCGCCATCGGCGCGTGCTTCAATACCGCCGAAAGAAAAATCGCTGTGTGATTTGCGGCTGCTGATGGTGTTCCAACCGCTGCCGTTGTAACGGACGGTTGCCATGCGCTGGCCTTTGACGGTGTTGGGATAAACCCAACCGATGCCGCCGTTGCCCCATTGTTGTTGTAAACGGCGGCGCAGGCGGTCGGTGAAATAGTCGCCGGCGGTGTGGGAGTCGCCGACTTGGATAATGCGGAATTTGCCGTCTGAAGTATGGTTGAGCTGTTGCAGTTTGTTCAGCCAGGCAGGGTGGTTGGAGCCGTAGTTGCTTAACAGGCCGTCATTGGTTGCGCAGGCGGTAATAGGGAGTGCGAGAAGCGTGAGGAGTAAGGTTTTATTAAATTTCATGGTTGTGTATCGTGTGTAAAATTAATTTTTTCCATAATTTTTCCGGCCAGTAGTTTTTGGCCTTCTGCGGAAAAGTGAATGCCGTCCTTGCTGCGGTAACGGATGATTTTTCCGTTTACTTTGACAGAGTCGGCATATTCTTCTGCGCCATTGCTCAACAGTTTGTCGGTCGGCAGCCAAATGGCTTGAGGCGACACCGTACCCGACAGGATTTTGTCGAGGTAGCGCATCTGTTCGTTGAGCTTGGCTTTTTTCATGTAAGGAATGCCCAGCCAAATGACTTGGACATCATGTGTGGAGGCTGCATCAAGAATACGGCGGACGCGGTTGAGATATTCTGCCTCCCATTCGGGGGAGGCGAACTTCAGGTATTTTTTACCCATCGGGAAATCCCAAGGGTCGTTAGGGCCTAAGAATACAACCAAAACGCGGATGTCGGGTTCTTTTTGCAAAGTTTGTTCGATGGTTTTCGGCCAGTCGAAGAAATTGGGGTAGGACAAACCGGTGCTTTGTTTGCTGAGGTTGACCGATTGTACGCCATATTCTTGCTTGAGGTGTTTTTGTACGAAAGGTGCAACACCCTGCATCAGCGAGTCTCCGGCAAAGAAAACTTTGTTGCCTTTTTTCAATACAACCTGCGTTGCCGACTGATCATCCTGATTGCTTGGCTCGCTGGCTGTGGTATCTGTATTGTTAGTCGCATCAGAAGCAGCAGAGTCTTTTTGATTGTCCGATGTTTCAATATTTTCCGTATTTTCAGACGGCCTTGTTGTTTCAATGCCAGAGTCTTCCGAAGCCAAAGCGTCTTCCGTTTCCAGTGAAGCTTTCAGGCCGTCTGAAAATTCGTAGGCTTTTTGTTGCCAATCCGCACCGATACGCCACCAAGCGTATTCGGATAAAGGCTCAAGCGGACTGTTCTCATGATAGGTCTGCTGCCAATAGGCATTGATGGAGTTTTGGGCAAACCACGTCAGCGCAACCGCGCTAAGCAGAATAGAAACAAACAAGGAGATAAAGCGTTTCATGTTCTACTCCTTAGAAGTTGGCGTAAATAAAGCCGGGAATGCCGGACGGGGCGAAGACGATAATCAGGGCGAGGATAAGCGTGATGGGGATAAACCACAGCCATGCAGGCAGTTTGTCCAAGCCTTTTACCGATGCTTCAAATAGGCGAAGCAAATACGGGTACAGCAAAAGCATCATCGCAAATGCACCCAGCAACATGAGGTCGGTCGGCAGAGGCGCATTCCAACCTTTGTCATTGGCAAATAATGCGCTGAACAGCATTTCCGTATCGGCAAGCGTTGCGCTGTTGAACACGACAAAAGCGAAACAAACGAAATGGAAGGTAAACAGCCAGGCGAGCGGTTTGCCGATTTTCAGACGGCCTAAGGCATTGCGGCCGACGATTTTGTCGCCGCAGTTAAGCAATACCAAAGCCGCACCGTGCAGCGCGCCCCAAATCAAAAAGCTCCAGCCGTAGCCATGCCAAATGCCGGAAAGCAACATGGCAATCATCAGATTGAGCTGGGTGCGTCCGAAGCCTTTTTTGCTGCCGCCCAAAGGGATATAGATATAGTCGCGAATCCAAGTAGACAGGCTGATGTGCCATCTGTCCCAGAAGTCGCGGATGTTGATGGCGCGAAGCGGCGCGGCAAAGTTTTTCGGCAGCTGGAAGCCGAGCAGCATGGCCAAGCCGATGACCAAATCCGAATAGCCGGAAAAGTCGAAAAAGAGTTGGAAGGTGTAGCCATAAATCGCAGACAACACGCCCCAGCCGTCGAACTGGGCCGGATTTTCAAAAACAGGTGATACCCAGCCTTCCGCCAATACGCCGGCAAGCCACCATTTTTAGCAATGCCCAATACAATCAGGCCGACCGCCAACGCCGGATAAATCAGTTGGCGTGCCTGTTTGGTGCGGATTTGCGCCAATGCGCCTGCTTGTTCTCCGTCTATGCTTTTAAAAGCGGCTGCGCGGATAATCGGGCCGGATGTGATGGTGGGGAAGAAGCTCAGATGCAGTAGGAGCTCGTGCCATTCAAAACGGTCTCCCTTAGGCTCGCGGTAGCAATACACCAAGTAAGCCAGCGATTGGAAAGTGTAATAAGACAAGCCCAGAGGCAAAAGGATGTCGATGACGGCGCTTTGCCCCGTATATTGCTGAATAATCGGGCGGAAAAAGTCGAAATATTTGAAGAAACACAAAACAGTCAATGCCGCTGAAATACCGCAGCCCAGCCAAAATTTGCGGATATTCTCGTTTTCAGAAAACATCAGCACGCTGATCAGGTAAACCACAGACGAGTAAACCAAAATCAGCGCAGCAAAAATAGGGTCGATACGGTAAAGCCAGCCCAGCCCGGCAACCAAAAGTAAAACGTTTTGAACTTGCGGCAAACGTGCAAATGCCCAGTACACTGGCAAAAATACGATAAAGAATACCGCAAACTCAATAGACAGCAACGGCATGACAATTCCTTGATGTGTTTAAACTTTCAAACTTTTCGATTGATTGTTATTTTTTGGCGTTAAGTTTGGCGCGGACGACTTCGACTACCGCAGGTAAAATCGAAATCACGATGATTGCCGCCATGACTAAGCCCAGATTGTTTTGGACGACGGGGATATTAGCGAAGAAGTAGCCTGCATAGGAAAACGACAATACCCACAACACTGCGCCGATAATGTTGTAACGGATAAACGTCCCGTAGTGCATATCGCCCATACCTGCGACAAATGGCGCAAACGTCCGCACAATCGGCACAAAGCGCGCAATGATGATGGTTTTGCCGCCGTGTTTTTCATAGAACGCATGGGTTTTTTCTAAATACGAACGTCGGAAAATTTTGGAATCCGGGTTGGCAAACAGTTTTTGTCCAAAATACTTGCCAATCATAAAGTTGGCCGCATCGCCTAAAATGGCGGCTGCTAAGAGCAGCAATACCATGACGTGGATATTCATGCCGCCGATGGCAGCAATACCGCCGGCAGCAAACAGCAGCGAGTCGCCGGGTAAAAATGGCGTTACGACCAAACCGGTTTCGCAGAAAATAACAACAAACAAAATCGCGTAAATCCACGGGCCGTATTGGGCGGAAAGGTGGACAAGGTGTTGGTCGATATGGAGGATGAAATCGATAATGGTAGAAATCACTAGGGTTCCCAAATAAAAAGGCCGTCTGAAAAAGAACAGACAAATGTTTCGGCGAGAAGTTCGACATTGTAAAACCAAAGCGGAATAAAACCAATGCCGTGAGCGTGTCAAGATATGTTTAGAAGTGCAGATATGTTGCAGGTATAGGCTTCAGACGGCCTTCATCCTTGATGATGGACGGCAAAACAACGTAAAATGAAGCCGATTTCAACCTAACCGGTGCGCCTTTGTGAACCAGCTCATCTTCGATTTTGCCAGCCATGATTATCCAGGCTTCGACAAATTTCTGGGAACAGAAAATGCCGAGCTGGTGTATGTGTTGCAGCATAAGCATGGGCAATTTATCTATGTTTGGGGCGAAGAGGGCGCAGGCAAAAGCCATCTCTTACAGGCATGGGTCGCACAGGCGCTCGATGCCGGACGAAATGCCCTCTATATTGATGCCGCCGCCACGCCGCTGACAGAAGCCGCATTGGATGCGGAATATCTTGCCATTGACCAAATCGAAAAGCTTAATAATGAAGAACAGGCTTTACTATTTGCCATCTTCAACCGCTTCCGCAACAGCGGCAAAGGCTTTTTGCTTTTGAGTTCTGAATATACGCCACAACAACTCGTTATCCGCGAAGACCTGCGCACACGCATGGCGTATTGCTTGGTTTACGAAGTCAAACCGCTGACCGACCGGGAAAAAATCAATGCGCTCGTCAGCATGGCCGCTGCCCGTCAGGTAACCATCGATCCGGAAATCTTCGAATACCTGCTGAACCATTGGCGGCGCGATATGGACAGTTTGATGCAAATGCTCGATACCCTCGACAACTACGCCGTTATGATGGGCAAGCGCATTACTTTGCCGCTTTTGCGCCAGCTTTTAAAACAACAGGAAACCCAATGAAAAACCTTGCCATTTTCGACCTCGACAATACCTTGATCAATACCGATTCGGATCACTCCTGGCCGCAATACCTAATTAAAAAAGGCATAGTCGATGCGGCTGAAACCGAGGCGCAAAATGAAAAGTTCTACCAAGACTATCAAAACGGTTGTCTTGATATCGATGCCTTCCTCAAATTCCATCTCGCGCCTTTAGCCCGTTTCAGCAAGGAAGAATTGGCTGAGTTTCATCGCGAGTTTATGGCCGAATATATTGTTCCGCATATTTCTCCGATGCAGCGTATGCTGGTGCAAAGCCATCAAATGGCGGGCGACGAAATGTTGGTTATTTCTTCGACCAACGAATTCATCATTACCCCTATCTGTCATCTTTTCGGTATTCACAACGTTATCGGCACACAGCTTGAAACCGGTGAAGACGGCCGATATACCGGCAACTATGTCGGTACGCCGAGCCTGAAAGAAGGCAAAATTACCCGATTGAACCAATGGCTTGCCGAGCGCGGCGAGACCTTTGAAAGCTACGGTAAGGTTTATTTTTACAGCGACTCCAAAAACGATTTGCCGTTGCTGCGTATCGTGAACGAACCTGTCGCCGTCAATCCGGATGCCGAGCTGGAAAAAGAAGCCAAAGCAAAAGGTTGGCCGATTTTGAATTTCAAATAACGACGAATTAGGCCGTCTGAAATATTTAACCTAACCACAACCCTAATAAGGACTAAAACATGAAAACGACTAAACTCCTCGCCTCAGCCCTGTTGTTTGCCGCTGTATTCGGTACTGCACAAGTAGCCGATACCGAAACTCTGGAAGCCATGAAAGCGCAAAACGGCAGCGTTAAAACCGTTTTGATGGATGTTTTCACAACTCCTGCCGGTAATGTCGACCGCGTGAATATCATTCAATCCAGCGGCAATCCTGAAATGGACGAACGCGCAGTGAAAAGCGTTTCCAAATATCCTTATCCGAAACGCAAAACCGCATCTAAATACCAACATACCGTTACTTTTGAGACCAATGTTGAAGTAATTAACAACTGATTCGGACGCAAGGCCGTCTGAAAAACAAAAGGCGTTTTGATTGGGAAATTCCCTGTCAAAACGCCGTTTTATTCTTTAAACAAGTATAACCAAAATTGCCGTAAAACCACACGCTCCGGTGTTATACTGAAACAAATAAACCGCTTCATCACACATCATGTCTCCCCGTCCAGTTACCATTACTTCCTACAATATGCACAAAGGCATGTCTGCGCTCAACCGCAAAGTGCAGGTCAACCGCATGGCTGACGCGCTGGGTGCATTGGGTTCGGATGTTTTGTTTTTACAAGAAGTCCAAGGACAACATCTCAATAGAAGCCGCCGTACCGACTTCCCCGATGCGCCGCATTACGACATCATCGGCGACAGCCTCGATTATCATCGCAGCTACGGCAAAAATGCTGTCTATCCCAAACGACACCACGGCAACGCCATTCTCAGCCGCCTGCCGCTGAAAACGGAAAACAACCTCAACATCAGTGTTAACAAACTTGAACAACGCGGTCTGTTGCATTGCGAAGTCGTGCCCGAAGGTTGGGAAGATCCGTTGGTGTGTTTGTGTGTCCACCTCAATCTGCGCGAGCCGGACCGCCTCAAACAATACCGAGCCATTAGCGACTACGTTGGCCGATATATTCGTCCAGAAAGCCCGTTGATTATCGCCGGCGATTTCAATGACTGGCGGCAGAAATCAGCGCGTGAGCTGGGCAGGGCATTAGATTTGAACGAAGTATTTGTCGATAATACAGGCAAACGCCCCAAAACCTTCCCTTCGCGCCTGCCCATCCTCAGCCTCGACCGCATTTATACGCGCAATCTTGATGTCATCGATTCTGAAATTCACAACAGTAAAGACTGGCAACATTTGTCAGATCATCTGCCATTGAGTGTAACGGTTAGGCCGCATCGTAAAATGAATATGAAATCCGATAGAAAAATGTAAGGCTGAAATCTTTTTTAAAGCAAAGCACTATTGGCAATGTATCGAAAGAAAAAGTTTTTTATTCAGATATTTGATATAAAAACAGGCCGTCTGAAAAGTTTCAGACGGCCTGTTTAAGTTTATAAAAAAGCGCAAACCTTTTTATATCAAAAGTTTGCGCTTCAAATCTGGTGGAGGCGGGGTCAATCGTACTTTGAACTTAACTTATTGATTTAAATATAATCATGTTCTTGTTTGTGGTAAAAGTTACCCCAAAAGTTACCCCAAAACTTTAAGGTAGGGGCATTTTTTTGGCACTATTTACCCCTTGTCAGATTGCCAGTTTAAGCTGTTTGGGTGGCAGGGGCAAAAATATTTTGCGGCATTTCTGCCAAGCTGTAAACATGGTTGAATTGTAACACTGGAAATTATCCGCGCTTGCGGGGTGTTCTCTGCTTTCTTCTTCCAGCCGTCCGATATTGCCTTTCGGTCGGCTTTTGTTTGTATCGGCTCTGTCAGTCATGCGCCCAAACAAGAAAGCGTATATATACAAAAAAACGCAAAAATCGTTTGTTACCTTGTTACCAATGGCTGAAAGGCTTGCTATTCGTGGCTTTCGTGGTAACAAGACACATATCTTTACCTTGTTACCATTTGTTACCGCTCCTATTTTTTAAGCGTAACCATTTGAATATAAAAGGGTAACAAGTGGTAACAAATCGGTAACAAGTAAATTTATGTTCATTTGTTACCGTTTTTTCTGTGTTTTTATATTTATATTCATATAGTTATAAATGTTAAGTTTTGTGGTAACAAAGGTAACAAGTGATTTTGCCTCGCGCATATGGTTTTATCTTTTCGCGCGTTTCGGTCTCCTTTCCTTTTTATGGGCTCCAAAAATTCAAGGGCTGCATTATTACGCGCGCGCGTATTGGTGTCGAAATTATTTATCTCTCGTCTGGTTTTGTTGGTCATGGCGGAAATAGGGCGTAATTGCGCTGTAAGCGCGTTTTGCTTTTGGGTAGGGGTAGGTATAGGGTAGGGTGTGAATGGCTCTAATTTTTGAGATTTAGGGGCTTTCTGTTGATTTTATGCTTTCTTGGTTGGTCTGTTTGATGTTTGGGCGCAAAAAAACCCGCCTGTGTTGGTCATGGCGGGCTTGGTTAGTATTTTGGAATTAACCCCATGCAAACGGTCAGTCGTCCAGTTCCATATCTGGGGTCAGCACATGAAACCAGCCGTTACCTTTCCGCTGGTGTTGATAGCCTCTGTTTTTGTGGTTATATTTCAATAATCCATTATCTGCCAATACACGGCAGACTTTTGATTCATCGAAACTTTGGGCGATTTCATCGGCAAAGACACGGCGGATTACCCATAATTCCAATTTTTCCCCCTCCTGTTTCCTATATCCTGCATGGTCTTTATTGGTGCTTTTATCGCTCCATTCCATAAACCGCGTGCCTAACGCGTGCTGGGCGATAAAATCTTCTGCCTGCTCAATGATTCGGCGGTCTTCGTGTTTTCCTGCTCCGTTGGCTTCCAGCCATTCATCAAAGCATTTTTTCACGCCTGCCATGCCTACACCTACGGGCAAGCCGGTAACAGGGGCGGCAAGTTCCAAAGCGGCGGCGGCGATAGCAAAGCGTTTCGCTACTCTTCGCGCCTGTCCTGATAATTCGGGAATGGTTGCCATAAATGCGGCCATGCGCTCCGTTGCCTGCTGTTTGGCTTGTTCTAGGTCGTCTAAAAGCTGTTGGATAAATAGTCTCCCTGCCGTTCCGTGATATTTTTCGGCTGATTGGGCGATATGTTCGCTCAACAATGCGCCATCTTCAAATCCGTGCAATGTGTCATAAATGCCGTATTGCGCGGCGGCTCTGATACTAGGCAGGCGGGCGGCTTGTCCTGCGTTCCAATCACCCTTATGGTGCTTCAAGATGGAATCGGGGGTCTTTTCGCCAGTGGAAAACATCATCACTTTCCAGCGGCTTAAAGCGCGGTTTCCGCCTTGTTTTGCGCCTTGCACTTTGTTGATACCGTTCATAACGCTATAAACAGTATCGCCGATAACGTGCGGGCTTGCCTGTCCTATTTCGTCCAACACCAGCAAGCCATCATTACGGGCGGCGGCTGTGTTGGAAAAGCCTATTTTCGTACCGCTCCAAGACAACAGGCTGCCTGATGGTTTGCCCCATACGCTCAAGGCTGCTTTTGCGGCTGTGGTTTTGCCGTCTGAAGAATCGCCCATCAAGTGGAAGCCCCCCGATTCTTCGTTTAACAGGGAAAGCAACGGGGCGGCAAATGAAGCTCCCAAAGCAAGGCACAAACGGCTATTTCCTACTGCATATCGGGCTATGTTTTGTTGCCAGTCGGTAAGCTCTCCGTTTGGTTGATATGCCTTTGCTTGGCTGGTGTCGCCGTTGTAGATAATGGCGGGGTCTTTGTCGGTCGCTGTGATGGTTTCCCCACTGGGCATAATGTAGCTGTCTTCGTGCCAGCCTGCGCGGTCGGTAATGGTAAAGGCTGTCGGGCTTCCCTCTTTCTGCAAATAGTCTGCCAGTTTTCGCCTTTTTGTTGGGTTGCTCTCAATGAATAAGCCGTAAAACCCCAAACGCTCCCAGCATTTCCCACCGGCAATTTCTGCTTGTGGCAGGGCGGCGGTCTTATGCCGGCGTGTGATTTTGTCTTTAAACTTGATAATCCGATAATACGCCCCGTCATTGTCTTGCCCTGTGCCGATGATGTCGATAGGGTCGGAAAGCAATAGCGGCTCTGCTTCGATAATATCGCCGTCCTTGTCGGTTCTAACGTTTATCCACCATACGCCCCGATTATCGGTTTCAAAGCGTGGGTGTGGGCGGAATGGCTCGATATTCTCAAGGTTGTAGTCGTTGGGGCTTTCCTGCTTCGCTGTTTCGGTATTTTTCATGCTGTCTGTCCTCCGAAATGATTGTCTGATTGCTTCTTCTCGTTCAGTTCGTCCAGTGCGTCATAGCCTGCTGTTTTGCTTTGCCATATGCTCGCCTTGATCCCCTGCTTAATGGCTCGCATTGCCAAGTCATAAGCGGCTCTGTAACCAACGGGGCGGGGCGTGTCGTTATCGGCAATAATTGCAATTTCTTTTATACCGTTCAAAAACTGAAAATTTGCCAAGCTGTTTGCGCTCAAGGCCGCGCATAAGCCCCAATCGTAAGCCTTGCATAATTCACGGGCGGCAAGGGCGGTTTCTATGCCCTCTGCAATGACAAGACGGCCATTTTCAGGAATCGGGAACAAGTGGACGGCTTGCCCCGATATGCTGCCTTTCTTGCGGCTTCTCATTTTCTTGGCCGGTAATGTTTCGCCCGTTCCAGGGTGTTTGATTGCCAGTTTCTGATAGCGTGGGGCGTGTAGTCCGTCCTCCCCGCATGGCTTGTCATAGCTCGCCTGCAAATAGGTCAGGTGTAAGCCTTGCAGCTCTTCGTCCATGTCGCGGATAGCGCAAACCATACAGGGGAAACTGCCAAGCAAAAGCGGCTTATTTTCGCCTGTTGTCCAATAGTCTTTTTCAGGTAGGAAACGGACGTTTTCGGGCAAATGCGCCATATCCAAACCGCGTGATTTCAAATACTGGATAACAGGGGAATCGGGGCGGATAGGTTCTGTGCTTTTCCACAATGCGGCCAGCTTCTCGATTTGGTCTTTTTCGGGGCGTGGTTGCGCTCGTGGGCATGTTGGCGGTATCGGCAAAGGGTTTGTATTGTCCATGCCTAAAACGCCTGCAACGGTGCGTAATGCCTCGTCAAAATTACAATTCAGAAAGTGCATAACCAGCCCAAAACCGTTTCCGCCGCCCTCTCTACTCCCATCTTTCCAATGTGTGCAAAAAAATGTGCCGTTTCCGTCCTTGTCGTCATATCTGAAGCGGTTATGCCCATCATTACACGCGGGGCAGGGCTGGTGTTTGTTTTTCAGGTATCGCGGGTCTATGCCGATAGCGGCGTGAATTTCCGGCCAGCGGTATTGCGCGGCTGCTCTGATTTCTTTGTATGTTGGTTTCATTTTCCTACCTCCTCGAATCTGTCCATAGCTTCGCGGGCTATGACTGATACAGTATGAATCGCCTCTTTTTGGCTTGCTCCGTCATTCACAATCAGCAAGATGGTGCTTACAACGTCCACCGCTGCGATTGCCTTTTCTTTGCTGTTTAGTTGGTTTGCCAGCTTATCCATGATGGTTTTCATTGCTCTACCTCCTCTGATACTGGTTCTAAAACAATTCCGGCGGTCGGGTCGGTTTCCCATATTGCAGGCGTTTCCTGCTCTAGTTGCTCCGTGTCAGCGTGGGCGGGCTGGTTACAGGCTCGGACTACCAAAGCCAAAAGCAACACCCAAAACACCAGCAAAGCGCGGTTTAAATACCGGCGGAAACGGTCGGATTTATTGGTCTGTTTCATGGTTTATCCTTTGCTCTGCCTCCAGTGTTTCAAAACATGAATCTAATAAAATCAATTAGTTATGAAAACACTAGGGCGAAGTTTGCCCTATGCCGTCTGAAATAGGCGGCATAAAGGCGGGTAAATTTCAGGGAATAGGTGGGCTTAATCTGCTTTGGTTACGCTGTAAGCAGCCCATTCTTTCAGGTCGTCTGAAAGCTCCAGCAGGGCGGGAACCTGATTTACAGATTCCGTAAAGCTGTAACCAAACACCAGCGCCAGCAGGTCAAAACCGCTGCCGCCTTTGGGGGTGCATTGGTTGCAGATGTAGCCGCCGCTGTCTGAATCGTCAGGGCGCGGGATGGGGTCGGTTTTGAATATATCCCTCAAGCTCGGATGACAAATCGAAAGATTCCAAGTTTTCCGCATGGGGGACTAGGGTTTGAATGACTGTAGCAAGGCGTGCCGTGCTTCTGATCGCACTTATGGGGGTGTTGTGGACGGGATGGGCGGCCATGTTGTCGCAAATGGTGTCGATGATTGCACCCGTATTGGCGATAAATTCGCCGCCGTAGTACAGCGCGTCCATAATGCGGTTTGCCAGCTCTAAGGGGATAGTTACCGTTTGGGCTTGATTTTGAATGGTTTGGATTTGGGTAGAAATGGAAGATTGCATTTGAAATGCTCCTATACGTTCGAGATTTGAGAAATGCCCAAAATAGGGGGCGGTGCTCTCTCCTGCGTATAGTCAGGCGTGGACGTTACCGTTACCACACACCGCCATAAACTTTGATATGCCGTCCAAAGCCTGTGAATAGGCTTCAAACGCCATAAGAGAAAATGGCGATAAAAAATCAGCGTTGCCCTGCTGATTTGGGCTATACGATTTGAGAGAGAAACTTAATTCTGCTTCTCAAAGCTCAATCTGTCAAATGGTTTTTTACGGGGTTAGATGGCGTTATGACTTGCTCCTTTCCGACACCAGCAAAGAAAACCGCCCGCGTTTCACGGTCTCCCCAAATTGGTTTTTTACATCTTCCATCACGGTTATGATTTCATGCCCCGCTCTGCGAAGCTCCATAATGCGTGAGTTATAGCCAAGTATGCCCATTTGGGAAAGCTCCCATGATGTAACGCTCCCTTTTCTCAATCGGGCTAAAACTCGCTCTCTTTGGCTTGGCGTTTTGGGCTTGTTATTGATACAATCAAATTTCATAATCTACTCTTCTTTCTGCCGTCTGAATGTCCGTTCAGGCGGTTTTATTTTTTAAAAATCAGGTCTTGAGTTACAATCGCGCGCGCGGGCGCGTACTGTTACGAAAACTCCTGTTCTCCTTTCATTAGCTTGCCTGTTCTGTAAGCCATTTCTTCACTTCTCCTGCTACATAAAAGCGGCTGCGCGTGCCTGTGATTTGGCGTGATTGCGGGAATTGTCCTGCTGCCTCCAGTCGTCTAATTTGGCTGCTGCTCAAGCGAGTGATTCCGCGCCGTCCTTTCGCTTGGCTGGTCTCAAGTTCTGCAATAGTTAATTGCGCGGTATCAGGTAAGCTGTCGATATTGATAATGTGCATTTATTGCCTCCGTTTGGTTAATCACGCCTGCGGGTTGCTGGCGTTTCGACAGGCATAAATATAGCCGCCTCTGTGGGCGGCTTGTTCTAATTAGATTTTTTTTAGGGTCGCTCAATTCTAATTAGATTCAGTTTGAAAGGCGTTCTATACCTTGCAGAATGTATTTGCCGATAGTGTCTTTGCTGGGGGGATTGCCCAGTTTGTCAGACTGCCTTTGCCATTCTTGGCGTATGGTTTCGGCGGCCTCGTATGGCTTGCTGCAATCTGTTTTTGTGTACATACAGGCAAGGGCGGCTATGATGCTGGCTTGCATGTTTTCGGCTCTTTTCTGTTGCGGTGTGTTTGCAGATGGCTGGTCTGCCTGTTCGGCATCTTCTTTGGCATCTTCATTATTGGCAGGTTGTTCGCCTTTGGCTTGGCTCTCTTGTTCAAATTCTTGCCAGCCATGAAAATCTTTTAGCTCGCATTCATTTTTTAAGAAAGAGGCAACGGCTCTTTTTGTTAGATAGATATTTAAATATTCATTTTGACTTATCCAATTAGGGTTATCCTCCGAACGACCGCAATCAAAGCAGTTGTAGAGTGCCACAAACTCTAGGAAATGAAGTAACGGGCGTTTATAATTAATCTTTTTGTACTTACCTGATATATTTTTAGTAAAGCACGAATCATCTACACAACTAAAGGGGATGTCTTCGATGCAATACTCCTCATATTTTCGCAAAAGAAATTTTGCAGTATCACTAAGGCTTGGTTTATCGCCGTCTAATTCCTGTACCAGTAAAACAATATCTTCCAACAAAATATATTTGTCATTCTCCTTGTTAATTTCAGAAGCAATAAAACCCATATAATCCCTTATATCAAAATTAGTTTTCAGACAACCTAAACTATCGCCTCAATTCCCTTGTTCTTGACGATGGTAAGCAGCTTCAAAGCTGCGCCGCTCGGCTTTTTAATACCCCGTTCCCATTCGGAAACTTGGTTTTTGCCGATGTTTAGATACATGGCAAAAGCGGCTTGTGATAATGCTTCGCGCTCTCTGATTGCCTTGATGTCTTCGCCGCTCAATGGTTTGATTTCGGTCAGGCATGATTTGTCAAAATCGCGCATTGTTTTTTTGTCGATAACGCCGATGTCGTGCAGTCCCTGCATGGTTTCATGTATTGCTGCGAAAATCTCGCTTTTGTATTTCATGGCTGTATCTCCGTGAAAGTGCCGTTTGCTTTGGCTTGTTCTATGTCGGTTTCCGTCATTGCCAAGATGATGGCGGCGGCTTTCTTTAATTCTGCAAGTTCTTTGTTCGTGATGTTTTCGCGGTCGTTCTTGGCAAAGGCAGTCATGAAAAACGCCCGTTCCCCACGTCTGAAAAATATCAGGCTACGATAACCGCCGCTTCTGCCTTGTCCTTGCCTTGCTATGCGCTGCTTGATAACACCGCCGCCTAAATCTGCGTCTATCACTCCTTTACCTGCCCGCTCTACTGCTTCTATTAGCTCGGAATCGCTGATTTTGTGTTTCTTGGCAAATTTCGTTATCCACTGGTTTCTAAATATCCGCATGGTTTTCTTTCGTAATGCTTAAGATGATAGTTTATTCTGCCGTTTCCTGCAATACGCCTGAATGTGCTTTTAATTCATCAAGATAATCAGCCCATTTTTGAACCATATCGGCGCGTTGCTCCAAATATTCCGCATGGTTATAGGCTGCCCTTGTCGTGTTGGGGTCTTTGTGGGCTAGTTGTCGCTCTACCCAATCGGCGTTATAGCCCATTTCATTCAATATCGTGCTGGCCGTATGTCTAAAGCCGTGCTGTGTGGTTTCTTCCAAGAATCCCAGACGGTCTAATGCTTTCCGTATCGCCCCCTCACTCAAGGGCTGTTTTTTGCTGGTGTTACAAAATACATATTCATAATGCCCTGTTACAGGTTTCAAGCCGTCCAGTATTGCTAAGGCTTGGCGGCTCAAGGGGACAATATGGTCTATCTTGTTCTTCATGTTTACGCCGTCTTTATAGTATTGCTGCTCCTCCCAATCAATTTCACACCAGCGCAATAAACGCAATTCGGAAGGGCGGGCAAATACATAAGGGGAAAGCTGTAATAGGGCGCGTGTTTGCGGAAAGCCGGCGTAACCGTCAAAAGCCCGTAACACTTCGCCTATCCTTTGCGGGTCTTTAATGAAGCGGTAATGTTTCTGCTCCACCTTTGCCAGCTCTCCCCGCAATTCGGCGGCGGGATTGAATAGGCTCAAGCGAAGTTTTACGGCATATTTGAAAACTTGATTTACTACGTCATAAATTTTTTGTGCCGTGTCATATTTCCCCGCCGATTCCAGCCTCTGTAACAGTCCTAAAACCTCAAGCGGCATGATTTCGTCTATTTTGCGTGTTGCAAGGTCAGGGAAAATATGAAGCTCAAGGCTGCGGATAACTCTTTGTGCATGGTCAGGCTTCCATTTATTCGGCTTTGCTACTTGGTCGCTGTGCCATTTGCGCGCAATAGCCTCAAATGTGTTTTTTAGCTGCTCTGCCTGCCTCTGTGCCTTGTCTTGCTGGTGCAGCTTAGGATCTATCCCTTTGGCTATCAGTCCGCGCAATTCTTCGCGTTTTTCTCTTGCTTCTTTTAAGCTGATTTCAGGATAGACACCCAGTCGCATTTCATCGCGTTTGTTGTCGCTTGGACGGTAGTAACGAAAACGCCAGTATTTGCCGTTTCCCCTTGCTTGAAGATATAACCCGCCGCCGTCTGATAATTGATTCGGCGGTTGTAGTTTTTTGCATTGGCTATCTGTAAGTGGCAGCGTCTGTTTAGGCATTTTTAATCCAGTTTGGGGTAACTTTTAAAAACTCATTAAGCCATTGTTAATAATTGGTTTTATGGACTTTTGGGGTAACTTGTTTAAAAAAATAGGGCTAATTTGCCCACTTTTCGGGCTTGTTTTTTGGGTAATTCCTGAAAAGTTACCCCAAAAGTTACCCTATAAATTGCGAAAACTCAAGCATACGCCAGCATATTCAAGGTAATAAAAAAGCCTTGAAACCGTTATGGCTCAAGGCTTTATGCGTATTACAGGATACTGCTGAAAATTCGGTATGGTGGAGGCGGGGGGAATCGAACCCCCGTCCGAAAGTCCTCTACAGAGCGTTCTACATACTTAGTTGTGTCTATTTAGAATCTCGTTCCCATCATGCCGACCAACAGGCCTTCAGGGAACCAGTTACCTTAAATCTCGTTTCTTGCCAAGTAACCCGACAGAAAACCAGTCAATGTAGAATGACGTTGCGGTAGCTTACGCTACACAGCCCATTGACCAACTGCTGCAACGGCAGGCCTTAAGCGGCCAGTGCGTAAGTTTCGTCGTTTGCGACTATTTAAATTCAGTGTTTAACGGGGAATCTGAGACCCCGGTATGCCCGCATCTGCTTTGCAACCCCCGTCGAAACCAAGATCGCCCCCAGATAGGAAAAGTCGATTATACGCATGTCAGCGTGCTTTGCCAAGCTGCCGATTGATTGAAAAGGCCGTCTGAACAGCAGTTTGCTTTTTCAGACGGCCTGTTTGGCTTAGGTTTATTGATGGTAGTTTTGTAAGAAGCGTTTGAGTTTGTCCATGGCTTCTTCGATTTGATGAACGGGCGGCAGGGTAACGATACGGAAGTGGTCTGGGCGTATCCAGTTGAAACCTGTGCCTTGGACGAACAAGACTTTTTCACGCACGAGCAAATCGTAGACGAATTTCATGTCGTCATGAATGCCGTACATTTCGGTATCGATTTTTGGGAACATATACATCGCGCCCATCGGTTTGACGCAGGAAACACCGGGGATTTGGTTGATCAGCTCCCATGCCTTATTGCGTTGTTCCAACAGGCGGCCGCCGGGCAGGATAAACTCGTTGATGCTTTGATAGCCGCCCAAGGCCGTCTGAATGGCGTGTTGCATCGGCGTATTGGCACACAGACGCATGGAGGAGAGCATATCGAGGCCTTCGATATAGCCCTTGGCATGATGTTTCGGGCCGTTGAGCACCATCCAGCCTTGGCGGAAACCGGCCACGCGGTAGGCTTTGGAAAGGCCGTTAAAGGTAATGGTCAGCAAGTCGGGGGCGAGGGCGGCAATGTGATGGTGTACGGCACCATCGTAAAGAATTTTGTCGTAAATTTCGTCGGCAAAAATAATCAGGCCGTGTTTACGCGCCAGTTCGGCGATTTCCAGCAGGATTTCTTTGCTGTACACTGCGCCGGTAGGGTTGTTGGGGTTGATGACGACGATGGCTTTGGTTTTCGGCGTAATTTTGGCTTCTATATCGGCCAGATTCGGGAACCAGTCGTTTTCTTCGTCGCACAAATAATGACGCACATTGCCGCCGGCCAGTGTTGCGGCGGCGGTCCACAGTGGATAGTCAGGCGCAGGAATCAGGATTTCATCGCCGTCGTTGAGCAATGCTTGCATGGACATGGTAATCAATTCGGAGACGCCGTTGCCGATGTAAACGTCGTTGACGGTAACGTCGAGCAGACCTTTGGTTTGGTAGTAGTGGACGATGGCTTTGCGTGCGGAGTAAAGGCCTTTGGAGTCGCAATAGCCTTGTGAAGTCGGCAGGTTGCGGATAACGTCAACCAAGATTTCGTCGGGTGCTTCAAAGCCGAACGGAGCCGGATTGCCGATATTGAGCTTGAGGATTTTGTTGCCTTCTTCTTCCAGTTGCAGGGCTTTTTTGTGAACCGGGCCGCGGATGTCGTAGCAAACGTGATCCAGTTTGGATGATTTGGGGAATTTCTCCATGATGTGTGTTCCGTAAAATTGTTAACAATGGGATAAATGTACTCTTTTTGCGGGTAAATTAAAAGGGCTTCAGACGGCCAAAGCTTACTTATTGCGCGCTTCGGAACGGAGAACCGTCACGCTTTTGCCGCCTATGCCCCAGTTGTCCATATCGATTTCGTCGATGACAACGACGGTCGTCTCAGGGTTTTTGTTGAGAACGCGTGAGAGTAATTCGGTGACGCCGCGGATCAATTCGGCTTTTTGCTCCGCACTCGGGGCTTCGTTGCCGCCGGTTACTTTGATGTTAACGTAAGGCATAGCTTTTTCCTTTTAAAATAGCGTTCACATGTTATCTTATTTTTATCAGGCCGTCTGAAATTTGATTGCAGGATTTTTCATTGCTCATGACTGCTTTTACAAAGAATTAAGTTTTTTGGAATAGATTGTTTTTACAATGCGGTTTTATTTTGGATGGATATCGTCATGAACCGTTTTCTTCAGACTTTGATTGTGGCCGCACCGATGGTAATTGCCGCGCCTTATGTGGCGGCGGAAACGCATCCGGCACAAAAGCAGATGCAGCAGAACATTGATACCGTGTTGAAAATTGCACGCAACACGTCTTTGACAGAAGCGCAACGTGTGAAACAGGTTGAGCAGTATGCCAACCGTTATCTGGATTATGAGCGTATTTCAGCTTTGGCTGTCGGCGCGCCATGGCGTGAATTTTCTGCCAAACAGAAAACCGATTTTATCCGTGCATTCAAAGATATGGTGATTGCGATGTACTCGCATTCTGCACTGATTGGTGCGGCGGATGCGAATGTACGCCTGTTGCCGAAGATGACGGCAAACGGTAATAAGTTTGACGTTTTCTCGGAAATTCAAACCAAAAAAGGCACTAAGTATGAAGTGGCCTACCAGCTTTACCAAAGCGGCGGTGCGTATAAGATTTACAACATCCGCGTGGACGGTACCAGCTTGGTAACGGTATACCGCAACCAATTTGGCGAGCTGATTAAGAGCAAAGGCATTGACGGTACAATTGCGACTGTCGAAGCCAAGGGCTTGAAGAAACAATAAGGCAGATTGATAAAAAGGCCGTCTGAATGTTCAGACGGCCTTTTTGTGTTACGGGCTGATTAAGCACGTTTGCGGAATTCGCCGGTACGGGTATCGATTTCGATTTTGTCGCCGTTTTCGATGTAAGACATCACTTGGATTTCAGTGCCGCCGACCAGACGTGCGGTTTTCATCACTTTGCCGGAAGTATCGCCTTTAACGGCAGGCTCGGTGTATTCAACTTCGCGAACGATGATGGTAGGCAATTCTACGGAGATTGGGTTACCTTCGTAGAAAGTAACTTCGCATTGGTCTTCCATGCCGTCAACGATGAATTTCAACGCGTCGCCGATGTTGTCGGCTTCGATTTCGTATTGGTTGAATTCTTCGTCCATAAAGACGTACATTGGGTCGGCAAAGTAGCTGTAAGTACAGTTTTTGCGGGCCAAGATTACGACGTCGAATTTGTCGTCGGCTTTGTAAATGCTTTCAGAAGCGGCACCGGTCAGCAGGTTTTTAAGTTTCATGCTGACTTTGGCGGAAGAGCGGCCGCCTTTGATGTATTCGGTTTTTTGAACGACCATAGGATCGTTGCCGACCATGAATACGTTGCCGGCGCGCAGTTCTTGTGCTGTTTTCATTGTGGTTTTCCAATCAAATCGGTTGTAATAAAACGCGCTATTTTAGCGTATTTTTTTGTGCTTTGAAATAAAGGCGGCAAGTTTTTCAACGGCACTTTTTTGAGCAAAAAGTCCGTCCCGCCATTTTGCCACGCTTTGCCGCCATTCGTTTTGGTGTGCCGTCAGGGTTTGCCATGCTTGCAGGCGCTGGCTGTCGCTGAGTGCTTCGCCGTTGTTGAGTTCGTCGGAAAGGAGGTGGTGTGCCGTGGCGACAACATCCGGATAAACCTGATGCGCTTTGTCCCAAAACGCGTGCAGCTTGTCGAGATGGATATTTTCTTCTTGCGGGTAGATGTGCCAAAAGAAAGGTTTTCCGGCGAGCTGGGCGCGAACAAAGCTGTCTTCGCCGCGTATGACGGCGCCGTCGGCAAGATTGAGCAGTTTATCGAAATCCTGTTGGGGGACAAAAGGGATTTTGATCAGGGTAACGTGTTCGCTCTGATACACATCGCCGTCTTCAAGCAGGGCGTTTTGCGGCACTGGGCCGCTGTTTTTCAGGCTGGCGATGATTTGTGTACCTGCCAGCAACAGGGTAATGGGTTGGTCGGCCTGTTGCCACATGGTCAGCCATTTTGCCCAAATATCGCTTTGATAGCCGAAAAGCAGCCATTCGGGCGCATTTTTTGCGGGAAGTTTGAGTTGTCGGCGTAAGGCTTCCGTATCAAATCCGGCAGATTCGGCGTAATCGCATTCGCGCAGCAGGCCGCCGCTTTTTTCGCTGAAACCCATAAACCAAAAATATTTCTGTATGCCGCCAGCCTGAGGCGAGGGCATTAAGTGCAGCCTCTCGTTGCTGTCTTCCGCACTGAGGTATTCCCAGTTAAGCCAAAGCGGTTGGTGTCGGCGGATGATGGTTTGAACGTTGTCGGGCAGTTCGCAGGCGAAGGTTTCGATGACGATGTCGGGGGTAGGGGCCGTATCGGTATCTTCGGCATGGTCGGCTTGCCAAGCGTGAATGCCGATGCCTTGATGGATATTGGGAATCGAGGCCAAGTCAGGGCAGAGTGCCTGAAGGGACGGGAAGTCGTCTGTCCATAAATGAATTTGCCAGCCGAGTTCGCGTTGCAAAACACGCGCCAGCCGCCATGAAACGCCGATGTCGCCGAAGTTGTCGATGACATTGCAGAAAATCCAGCAGGTATAAGGTGGGGTGGTGTTCATGGAAAAATATGCCCAAGGCCGTCTGAAACCATCAGAATGCGCCGAAATAATGGAATAAATAAACAATCAGCAAAACAATTGGGATAAACATCCATATGCTTTGCCGTTTCAATTCGGGCTCTTGTTTGAGGTGGTGTTTGATGACGTCAAAGAGGACGAATTTAAATAGGAACGTGGCTTCGCAGGCAAGGATGATGCCGTTGATGAGGTGTTGCGTTTTGTCTTCGGGTGGGTTGAGGGCAAACCACAAAAGGGTGGCGAGCGGAATCAGGCAGACGGCGAGCCAGCGCAGAAGGATGGGTTTGGACATGGTGTGTGTGCAAGAAATAAAAGAAACATTATACCCTGTCGTCTTTCAGACAAGTGCAAATCAGGCTATCATTCGGTTTATTTGAAGCGAACATTTATCCCTATGCAAACCCAAGCCATCATCCGCCATATCGTTCAATGGCTCAAAGATTACGCCGAGCAGGCGCGTGCCAAAGGTTTTGTCGTCGGCGTATCCGGCGGCATCGATTCTGCCGTGGTTTCCACCCTTGCCGCGCAAACCGGTTTGTCGGTTTTGTTGTTGGAAATGCCGATTCGTCAGAAGTCCGACCAAGTCAACCGCGCACAAGAACACATGGGCCGTCTGAAACAGCGTTATCCCAATGTAAAAGCGCAAAGTGTTGACTTGACCCAAACGTTCGATACTTTTGCCGATACTGTTGACGTCAGCGAAACCGAATTTCCCAATAAACAGCTGGCACTGGCCAATGCACGCAGCCGCCTGCGCATGACGACGCTTTATTATTACGGCCAGCTGCATGGTTTGCTGGTGGCGGGGACGGGCAATAAAATTGAAGATTTCGGCGTCGGTTTCTTCACCAAATACGGCGACGGCGGCGTGGACATCAGTCCGATTGCCGATTTGACCAAGACTCAAGTGTACGCGCTGGCAGCCGAGTTGGACGTATCGGAAGACATTCAAAAAGCCGTACCGACAGACGGACTTTGGGATACCGAGCGTACCGATGAAGAGCAAATGGGCGCATCTTATCCCGAACTCGAATGGGCGATGAGCGTGTACGGCAGCCACAAGCCTGAAGATTTTGAAGGCAGACAGCGCGAAGTTTTGGCAATCTATACCCGATTGCACAAAGCCATGCAGCACAAAGTCAATCCGATTCCGGTTTGCAAGATTCCGGAAGAGCTGTTTTAAGTTTGAATATCAAAAGGCCGTCTGAAAACGCTGGATTAAGGTTTTCAGACGGCCTTTTATATTTTATTTCAATAAGAATTGGGCATATGCTTGAAAAACAGCATCATTAGATACCAAAACAGTGTAGCCGCCGCCGCCCCCAGCAATACCCACGCGCTGATTTTGGCGATTTCCCGAATGGTGCGCTTTTGTTGGCGGCTGAACAGACGGTTCACAATCAATGCCGCGATGGCGCAAAAGAAAAAAAATCGCAAAAGCCTGCCTATCATTCCATATCCTCCCAAAAATATTGCCTCTAATTAGGGCAGGCCGTCTGAAGCCTCATGCACAAAACAAAAACGAAACGTTATAATACCCCTTTTGCCGCATCACTTGGAAATTACAAATGACAACAAATGCCTCAGTGGGCATTGTAACGCCCCGGAAAATTCCGTTTGACACACCGCTTGCTCTGGAAAACGGCAAAACCTTACCTCGTTTCGACCTGATGATTGAAACCTACGGCACGCTCAATGCCGACAAAAGCAATGCCGTCCTTATCTGCCACGCTTTATCAGGCAATCATCATGTTGCCGGTAAGCACAGTGCGGAGGATAAATACGCCGGTTGGTGGGACAATATGGTCGGCCCCGGCAAACCCATCGATACCGAACGCTTTTTTGTGGTCGGTTTGAACAACTTGGGCGGCTGCGACGGCAGCACCGGCCCTTTGTCCGAGAATCCTGAAACCGGCCGCGAATATGGTGCGGATTTTCCGGTTGTAACCGTCAAAGACTGGGTGAAGTCCCAAGCCATGCTTGCCGATTATCTCGGCATTCAAAAATGGGCGGCCGTTGTCGGCGGCAGCTTGGGCGGCATGCAGGCATTGCAATGGACGATTTCTTTGCCCGAACGGGTTGCCCACGCACTCGTTATCGCTTCCGCGCCTAAACTTTCCACCCAAAACATCGCGTTTAACGATGTTGCCCGTCAGGCGATTTTGACCGATCCCGATTTCCACGAAGGTAATTACCGCAGCCATCATACCGTTCCTTCACGCGGTTTGCGTATTGCGCGCATGATGGGGCACATCACCTATCTTGCCGAAGACGGCTTGGGTAAAAAATTCGGCCGCGATTTAAAATCAGACGGCTATCAGTATGGCTACGGCGTTGAATTTGAAGTGGAATCTTATCTTCGCTATCAAGGCGATAAGTTTGTCGGCCGCTTTGATGCCAATACTTATCTGCTGATGACCAAGGCGCTTGACTACTTCGACCCGGCCGCCGATTACGGCCACAACCTCACGCGCGCCGTGGAGAATGTGCAGGCCAAGTTTTTTGTTGCCAGCTTCAGTACCGACTGGCGCTTCTCGCCGCAACGTTCGCATGAATTGGTCAAGGCATTAATCGCCGCGCAAAAATCCGTGCAATACATTGAAGTCAAATCCAATCACGGCCACGATGCGTTCTTGATGGAAGACGAAGCCTATATCCGCGCGGTTGCCGCTTATATGAACAACGTTTACAAGGACTGCCAAAAATGAATCTGCGCGACGATTTGCAACTCATTTACGATTGGATACCCGAAGGCAGCCGCGTACTCGATTTGGGCTGCGGCGACGGCGAGCTGTTGGCCGCGTTGGTGGAACATAAAAACTGCACCGGCTACGGTGTTGAAATCGATACCGACAGTGTGATTGCCGCTATATCCCGCGGCGTAAACGTCATTCAAGCCGATTTGGAAGAAGGCTTGGCGGCTTTTGGCGATCAAAGCTTTGATGTGATTGTTTTGAGCCAAACCATTCAAGCCATGCAGAACACGGAAAAAATCCTGCGCTGCCTGATGCGCGTGGCCAAGCAGGCCATCGTCAGCTTCCCTAACTTCGGCTACTGGCGCAACCGCTTTCAAATCGCCATTGGCGGCCATATGCCGGTTTCCGAGCGGATGCCGTATCATTGGTACGATACGCCCAATATCCATTGGTGTACCCTCAAAGACTTCGATTTATTGTGCGCCAAAAACAAAATCCGCGTGCTTGAGCGTGCGGTCATGACGGGCAACCGACAGGTCAAACATCTGCCGAATTTATTGGGCAGTCTGGCGTTTTATCGCGTAGGTTGATTACGGTGAACAATAAAGGCCGTCTGAACAGGTAATCACGAAAGCATGGCTTTTGAGATAGCTGTTCAGACGGTCTTTTTTTGTTAAAGCCGATTTAAGCCTGTTTCAATTTTTCCAATAAGGCCAAACTGCCGGCATCGACCAGACGGTAGGTTTCGTCAAAGTCGCCTGTGTACCACGGATCGGGAACGTGGTTGTACCCTGAATCGGGGATCCTGAGATTTTCATCTCAAGCTCTATCAAAATAATTATTTTCTATATTAGAAAAGTGAGAATACAAGCACAGCCAAGGCTGCACCGATAACAGGTCCCACAACTGGAATCCAAGCATAAGACCAGTCTCCATCGCCTTTGTTTGGAATTGGCAAGATACTGTGCATGATACGAGGTCCAAGGTCACGCGCAGGGTTCAAGGCAGAACCTGTTGTCCCACCTAGTGATAGACTAATACCGACAATCAAAGTCCCCACTGCAAAGGTGCCGATACCTGCCTGAAAATCATAAAGCCCCAAAGCAAAGATTGTCAATACCAAAACAAAGGTGCCAAGGATTTCACTGATTAAGTTAGAAACTGTATCCTTGATGGCCGGTCCAGTACTGAAGGTTGCCAGGATATTGCCTGCATTTTCTTCTGCCTCATAATGCGGTTTGAATTGCAACCAAACCAAAATCTGACCCAGCATAGCCCCTGCGAACTGAGCTAGGATGTATGGGAAAACGGAAGCCCAAGGCAAACCACCTTTTAAGGCCACACCAATGGTCACAGCTGGGTTTAAATGAGCTGGACTGAGCTTGCCAGATACAAAGACCGCAACTGCAACCGCAATTCCCCAACCCATAGTAATCACAATCCAACCTGCATTGTTGCTCTTGGTTTTAGGAAGAACCACACCTGCAACAACACCATTTCCTAGAAGAATCAGGATTAAAGTCCCCAAAAATTCTCCAAATAATTCATTCATCATCTTTCTGTCTCCATTAAAAAGAAGGAGAGGGTAGACTAGGAGTCCTGCCCTCCACCTCTTTTATTTTTTCTTAATTTTTTAATTCTGCTAAATCATTGTTAGCAAGAGCTGCTTCGACATCAGCACGGTAAGCGGCTTTTTCTTCTTCAGTCCAGTCATAGAATCGTCCCATTTCATTCAAAACTGGCTCAACGATGCTGTCCAAGCTATCACGCATGAAAAGCATGTGGTTGGTACGACGAAGGTCGGTCAGTTTGAAGATTTTGCCGGGGTGGAAACCGAGCTGTTTTTCAGTTTCTCTGAGATTGTTGTCGTCCATCACGATGATGTAGTCGAAATGTTCGGCATCGCTGGGTTTGATTTTGCTGCTGGTAAAGCATGACGGGTCGATGCCGTGTTGCTTGAGTGCGCGGCGCGTGCCTTCGTGCATGTCTTCCCCATCGTGCCAACCTGATGTGCCTGCGCTGGCCGTAATGATGGCATTGTCCATGCCTGCTTCGCGGGCGCGATGGCGCAGGACGTATTCGGCCATGGGGGAGCGGCAGATATTGCCGAGGCAGACGAAAAGGATTTTGTGGGTTTTCATATGCGTGAAAATGAGCGGTAAGGTTTGAAAATAAATGCAACACGCTAAACCGTTTTCAGACGGCCTTGGCGTGTTGCATTTTCAATTTAGTTTACATTGCTGAAGAAAGGATTATGGCCTTCCAGTTTCAACGCTTGGGCATAAGTAGGGATGTTCTCGTTTTCTCCCAGTGGGTTATGCAGCAGGTAGAGGTGCTCGATTCGGCATTCTGCCATCAGGTCGAGGAAGTTTTGCTGCACGATGGCGATATTGTCGGTTGAGGCCAGCTCCCAAGTGAAGGTCTGTGGAACGATTTCAAACGCGCTGTCTGTCGCGTTGAAGCTGAACTGGAGCTTACCGTCCGCTTTCGCTGCGGCAACAACGCCGACACGCGGGCTTTGCATACGGATGGCGCGGATGGCGTTGGTGGCAAAAACGTCCATGGCCATGCGTTGGCGGGTGTGGCTGCCGTCGGTAAGCGCGTCAAGCGGTGTATTGGGCGAGAGCGGGTTGGTAAAGAGGGTAACGCCGTCGAGGGCGAGATGTTCTTGCCAAACCTGCATCAATGGCAGACCTGCCTGTTGCAGGTTGAGGCCCAAGGCCGTCTGAATGTCTTTATTGCCGTAGCCCAGCGCGTAAACAACATGGACGGATTGACCTTCGGGCAGCATCAATGGTTTGTATTCGAATTTTTGCAGGAATGCGCCTGCCGCTTCATCGTTTTGCTTGGCTTGGAACCAGTCGCCCGGGGTAACGCTGCTCAAGTCGGTAGATTGGACGAGGTAAGGCAGCCATTGCGTGTTTTGCGTGAGGGTGCGCAGGTTCGGGTAGTTTTGCAGGCAGGAAAAGAGGGCTTCGGTAGGCAGCGTGAGCGGCAGGGTTTGTTCTTTTTTGCAACCGGCGACCAAAACGACAGGCAGGGCAAACCATTGGGCTTCGTTATCGTTTTCTGCTTTTAAGACTTCGCCCACGCTTTGAATCAGGCTGGTGTAAGTGCCGACATCGGGGGCCATGGTCATCGCCAATGAAAGGTTGATGTAATGGTTTTGGCTGAGCATGGTGCGGATTTCGGTTTGCAGTTGGCCGGCCGAAAGCTTGCGTGATGCGGAGGAGGAGTTGTGCGCCAGCTGATAGGCATTGAGCAGAAGGTAGTTTTTGATAGGGCTCTGCGGATAAGGGCGGGTATCTGGAAGAACAAAGGTTTTCATGACGGTTTGAAGTGTTGTGTTGTAAGTGTGGCGATTATAGCAATTTAGTCAGTCGGTGTGCTTGTTAATACATGAAATTCAAATGGCGATAGAGGATACGCTTCATTTCTACACGGTGTATGTATCGGCATTTTCTAAGATGAGGGGGCAAATGCCTGATGTGTTATAATCCATGACCAAACATAATTCAGAAAGGAACAAAATCATGCGCTTGCTTCATACTATGCTGCGTGTCGGTAATCTCGAACGCTCTTTGGGCTTCTATCAAAACGTATTGAACATGCAACTGCTGCGCCGCCGCGATTATCCTGAAGGCCGTTTTACTTTGGCTTTTGTCGGTTATGGCGATGAAGCAGACCATACTGTTTTGGAACTGACCCACAACTGGGATACCGAGTCTTACGACTTAGGCAATGCTTACGGCCACATCGCGATTGAAGTCGATGATGCTTACGCCGCGTGCGAACGTGTCAAAGAAATGGGCGGTAAAGTGGTACGCGAAGCCGGTCCGATGAAACACGGCACGACTGTGATTGCGTTTGTCGAAGATCCGGACGGCTACAAAATTGAATTTATTCAAAAGAAAAGCGGTAGCGATTCGGTGCAATATTCATCTTAAGATATAAGATAATGGAAAAGGCCGTCTGAACATTCAGACGGCCTTTTCTGATCAGCCCAACTGTTTTTGCTTTTCGCTCAACAAGGCGTGTACTTGAAGCGCGGTAGCGTAGCGGTCTTCTCCCGCTTCAATCGGATCAAGAAAATGCAGCTCGACCGTGCTGGAAGGCTGGCTGATGACCATGCAGATGGATTGCCAGAGGCTGATGTCGCCGTAGTAGGCAGTGTGCGGGTTGGGGCTGCTGCCATCCGGCTTCGGGTAGCGGCAGAGTGCCGGAATAATCGGTACGCCTGCATCATAGGCCGTCTGAAAAAAGCTGGGTTTGAACGGCAGGATTTCACGGCCTTCGGTACTGGTGCCTTCGGGGAAAATGGTGACGGTATCGCCGTTTTTCAGTGCTTCGGTTACGCCGGCGATTTTGGCAGAATTGCCTTTGATGCCGCGGTTGCGCGAGACATAAACCGTTTGAGCCTGTGTGGCAAGATAACCGACCACAGGCCATTTGGCCACATCATCTTTAGCCACAAAACGACCGGGGAAAGCGCCGTTAACCGCCATAATGTCCAACCATGAAATATGGTTGCTGATAAGCATCTGACCGCGGCCTTCTTGCGGCGGCGTACCGAAAGTTTGCAGTTTCATGCCGCAGGAAGCGAGCACGCGCAGCGACCATAATTGAATCGCGCGCAGTTTGCGTTTGCTGCTGTAAAAGGGAAACAGAAAAAACATTTCGGCCATGCCGTACAAAAGGCAGCCGGCAATGCAGAGAAGACGGAAGATAAAACGGATTTTGGCGGTCATTGTGTGTGTTTTTTTATAAAGATTAGGCAGGCCGTCTGAAGTTTCAGACGGCCTTTTATTATGAATCGGTTTTAGGGGCAAAACGCTGCAAGTAGCGGTCGGAAAGGTGGTTGATGTCCATCATGATCAACACATCCGCGCAGTTGAACGCTTCATCGACGCAAGGCTCGCCGCAGAACCACGCGCCTGCTTTGAGATAGCCTTTGATCAGTGCGGGTACGGGCGGATTTTCAGACGGCGTGATGCTGTCCCATTTGAGTGGGTTGAGCGGTTTGACGCGCCATTGTTCCGGAGCGAGGTATTTGTCTTTCAAAGCATGATACAGGCCCGCCGCATCGTTGCCGCCGTCACGCATTTCGATACTGCCGCAACCAATCATAAAGCGCAGGTTTTCGTCTTTCATGAATTTGACCAAACCGGTCCACAACAGCATGACCAAGCCGCCGTTGCGGTAGTCCGGGTGGGTACAGGCGCGACCGAGTTCGACGGTTTGCGGCAGGATGTCTTTCAAAGGCTCAAGGTTAAATTCATGCTCGCTGTACCAGCCACCGACTTTTTTTGCGGTTTCTTCGGTAATCAGGCGGTAGCAGCCGATTACCTCGCCGGTTGCATCGTCGAAGGCGAGCAGGTGGTGGCAATGTTCATCATAAGGATCGACATCGCGGCCGTCATCGCTTTCGATTTCCGCACCCAATTCTTGGGCAAAAACCTGATAGCGCAATCTTTGGGCGGCTTCGATTTCAGCTTGGGTTTCTGCAAGGCGTACGCTCAGGCCGATTTTGGGGCCCGTTTGATTGAAACGGCTGGGGGACATGATGTTTCCTGTTTGAAGAAAATGGCTGATTATAGCGGATATACGGACAGATTTATATTGATTTGCTTTGCGGTAGGGCAAATTATGTCGGGTTGTTGGAAAAAGGCTTCAGGCCGTCTGAATTTGGCATGCCGAGCGGTACAAGCGTAGAATCAACGTTTTTGCCGTTTTTTATTATGGAAACCTCTTTCCTGCTTGCCGGAAAAATTACCGAGCTGACGCTGATTGTTTTGATGGGCGTGGCCTTGGTGAAGACCGGGCTGTTGAAATCGGAAAACAGCTACACGCTCTCCGTCATCGCTCTTTACCTGATCAGCCCGTCCGTCATGATTCATGCCTTTCAGATGGACAATACGCCGCAGATTATCGAAGGGCTGAAGCTTTCCGTCATGCTGGCGGTGTTTTTCCATGTGGTGTTGATTGTTTTGGGCAGGTTGTTTAAACACTTGTTCAAACTCGATGCACTCGAACACGCGGCGACGGTGTACAGCAATTCGGGCAACCTGATTATCCCTTTGGTGATGTCGGTATTTGGGGCGGAATGGGTGATTTACACCAGCGGTTTTATCATGGTGCAGACGTTTTTATTTTGGACGCATCTGCGTCTGTTGATTTGCGGCCGAGGCAATGTGGCTTGGAAAACCATTTTTACCAATATCAACATTTTATCCATGTTGGTTGGGCTGATGATGTTTGCCTTTCAAATCAAGCTGCCGCACATTGTCGATAATACTTTGGCGACGGTGGGCGGTATGATTGGCCCGGTT
Source organism: Neisseria sp. HMSC064D07 (assembly GCF_001837185.1). Lineage (NCBI taxonomy): Bacteria > Pseudomonadati > Pseudomonadota > Betaproteobacteria > Neisseriales > Neisseriaceae > Neisseria > Neisseria sp. HMSC064D07. The sequence goes on from NZ_KV831677.1 coordinate 121,772, forward strand.
GCCATGTTGGTGGCAGGCATGCTTTTGGCTTCTTTGCCGCTGCGCTCGATTATGTGGACGCCGAGGCTTTATCTCGTTGCTTTTTTAAGGTTGATTTTGATTCCGGTATTATTGCTTTTTGCCGTCAAAGTCTGCGGTTTTGCCCATCATGATGCGCATGCGGATACGGTTGTTTTGATCAGCTTTTTGGCAACGACTTCGCCTGCCGCCGCGACAGTTACCCAAATGACGGTTGTTTACGGCAAAAATGCCCAAAAAGCCAGCGCGATTTATGGGCTGACGACCTTGCTTTGTGTGGTGACCATGCCGGTAATGATTGCCTTATATCGTTGGATTATTTAAGAAAAGGGCAGGCCGTCTGAAACTTTGACTTTATGTTTCAGACGGCCTGTTTGGTATTTTAATTTTGAAAATAACTTTTATTATCAATTAATTAAGCAATTAAAAAACTATACAAAGCCGCAAGCAGCGTGTATCCTTATGCCTAACATTCATCCAATATCAATCTTTAAAGGAACACAGCCATGACCGACTTTACCGTTTGGGAAACCGCACCTTTCAATTCCACCATTGACCATATTTTGCAGCGTTACCACAATGTCCACCGCGCCCAGTTTGAAGAGTTGGTTCCGCTGGCGCAAAAAGTGGCGCAGGTTCATGCCGATACTTTCCCTGCCGAAGTTCCTGATTTGTTGGCCTATATGCAAAACGAGCTGTTGATGCACATGATGAAAGAGGAGCGCATGTTGTTCCCAATGATTAATCAGGGCGTGGGTCGCGGCGCGGCAATGCCTATCAGCGTGATGATGCACGAGCATGAAGAACACGATCAGGCCATCGCGCGTCTGGAAGAATTGACTAACAATTTTGAGCTTCCCGAAGGCGCTTGCGGCAGCTGGACCCGTTTGTACACTTTGGCCAAAGAGATGGTGGATGATTTGAAAGACCATATCCATTTGGAAAATGAGATTTTGTTCCACCGCGTTTTGGCTTCTTAAAATTTGAGCTTAATCAAGGCTATCTGAATGTTCAGACGGCCTGTTCTTTAATCCCTTGCTAAGTTAGTGCAATAGTTCTAAAATTTTAATAAAGAAACAAAATTAGGCAGTAAAGGCACACATCCGTTTTTTTGTTTACTTGAGAAGGAGTTTATGAATGAAACATTCTAAAGTTTTACTATCGGGTATTCTGTTTGTTGCTGTGACTGCGTGCGCCCAAACGACGGACGGCAGCTGGAGCGCCCTGCAGGATACGAAAACAGGCGTGCAGTCGCGGCCTTATTATGAATTTGGCAATGTGGTTCAGAAGATTTCTTTTAAGAAAACCGGCAATCCGGAAAATGGTCTGAAAAAGCCTGTCTTGACGGTGTATCGCCAAGGCAAGCTGTTGGGCGAAGCATATAATTTGGAAGCCTCTCATGGCAACCCCTTGTTGCCAACCCTGTTTTTGGTAAACGGCAAGTCATTAAATATCAATGACGGCAACGATAGAAAACTGTTGGCTTCTGCGAAGAGAATCGATTTTTACGATTTCGGCCACGGCCGTATCGGCCATGCAGTCTTTACCGCGCCTAACGGCATCTGTCAGGATATGAAACACGGCAAAGGCGTTTCCTACAAGCTGGTTACCAACTATGTTAATTTTCCGGATTATCCTTCACCTGAAAATATCTTGATTATTACTGCGCAAGGTAAATATGAGCAAGACGGGTTTATATTGGATTCCACTGAGTCAAGAGTGACCAGTGCCAATAAAGAGTTTGCCAGAAAATATGGCGAAGCCCTGAAATCCAAGAATGGCCCTGAGACCAGACAGGTAAATATGGCTAATGCAGCCAGTGCGGAAAAAGGTAGACTGTTGGCTGATTATGTATGTAGGTGATGAAATCAAAGGCCGTCTGAAATTCAGACGGCCTTTTTGAATCATAAATGCATCTCTTGTTCAAACGACAGCAGAATCTGTTTCACTTCATCCGCTTCTTTGACGGCGCGGATGTGGTCGAACAATACCTGCGCCTGTTCAAACTCTTTTTTCATCATGCCCAGCCACTGTTTCAAACGGGCAACCGGATATTTGTTGTTGGCTTCTTTATCAAGGCATAAGTTGAAGAATTGGACTATCCATGAGGAGACTTCGGCAAAGTCGGTGTCTTTCACTGTTTCGCCGTTTTCATATTGCTTGATTTGCCGCGCCAAGTCGGGACGGATAACCGCGCCGCGCCCGAGCATCACGCTGTCGCAGCCGCTGACGGTTTTAATATCGAGATAGTCTTGAAGGCTGAATACATCGCCGTTGGCGGTAACAGGAATGTTGACCGCATCGCGGATTTTGCGCACCCATTCCCAATGTGCCGGCGGTTCGTAGCCTTCGACTTTGGTGCGCGCATGGACGGTTAACGCGCATGCGCCGCCGTTTTCAATCGCGGAGGCGCATTCCAATGCCAGACTTTTGTCTTCATAACCGAGCCGCATCTTGGCAGTCAACGGAATGTGTTGCGGCAGGCGCTGGCGCAGGGTGTGAACGATGTGGTAAATCAAATCGGGCTCTTTGAGCAAGACCGCACCGCCTTTGTGTTTATTGACCGTCGGCGCGGGGCAGCCGAAGTTGAGGTCGATTTTGTCCGCACCGAAACGCACGGCTTCCAAAGCATTGACGGCCATGTTTTCCGCATCGCTGCCCAAAAGCTGGACAGTACAGGGCGTACCGGCCGGCGTGCGGTTGGCATGGGCGATTTCGGGAATATATTTAAGCCAAGTGGCGCGTGAGTGGACCGTGTGCGTAATGCGGACAAATTCGCTGACACACCCGTCAAATCCGCCGATGCGCGTCAACAGGTCGCGCATCACATCGTCCACCAGCCCCTGCATGGGGGCAAGAATAAGCTGCATGAGTCAGGCCGTCTGAAAAAAGGAGGACATATTGTAGCGGTATATCGGTTAAAATACACTCTTAAATCATGTTTTGCCTAACTTAGAATGAATCCCATAAATTTTATTTACACAAAATTTTGTTAGTTTGTAGGTAAGTTGGGAGTCATGCCATTAAGGATAATTATGAATTCAACTATTAGCTTGCTTATCCTCGCCAAAAATGAGGAAAAAAATATTGGGGAGTGCATTAAAAGCTGTACTTTTGCCAATGAAGTTATTGTTATTGATGATCATAGTAATGATGAAACTCCTATAATTGCTGAAAGTTTAGGAGCTAAGGTAATTACTAGAGATATGAATGGAGATTGGGGAAAACAACAAACGTTTGCGATAGAGCAGGCAAAATCAGATTGGATTTTTTTTATTGATGCTGATGAACGTTGTACGCCAGAGTTGTGTAAAGAAATTGAAGAGGTTGTTGCGCAAGGACAGCCTTTTGGTTATTGGGTAAAACGTCTTAATCATTTTCAACGGAAATTAGTACGTCATGGTTCTTTAAGTCCTGATTGGGTTTGCAGGTTGATGCCAAGAATAGGTAGTTATGTAGAAGGAGTTGTACATCCTAAAATCGTCCATCAGCATGGCAATAAGAAGCTTCGTGCTCCTATGCTTCACTACACTTATGAAACATGGGAACAATATTTGAGAAAGATGAATCAATACTCTACGCTTGCAGCTGAAAAATATAAGCAAGAGGGTAAGTCTAGCTATCCATTTTTTGATTTGATTTTGCGACCATTATTCGCATTTATCAAAATGTATTTCTTAAAGAGGGGCTTCTTGGATGGTATGCTGGGCTATATCCTGTGTAAAAACTACGCGAACTATACAATGAATAAATATGTAAAATTAAAGTACCTTCTTTCGAAAAAATAGGTGTTAAGTATAGGATAATACTGAGAGTTCACTTAAGAATGAAGATGTATTTATTTGGGTAAAAGATGGTTACATTGTTTAGAGTAATCTATAATTCCAACCGTTTGTAATTTTATTTCGGCGAAGGCCGGATTTTGGGAGTTGTGATGTCAACTATGTTTTTTATCCAGTTTGCCGTCGTACTGCTGTGTATCCTGATTGGTGCGCAGGTTAGCGGTATTGGTTTGGGCGTGCTCGGCGGTATCGGCTTGGCCGTATTGTCTTTTGGTTTCCATCTGCAGCCGACCAGCCCGCCGATTGATGTGATGCTGATGATTATGGCGGTAGTGTCTGCGGCTGCGGCGATGCAGGCCAGCGGCGGTTTGGACTATATGATTAAGATTGCCACGCGCGTGTTGCACCGCAATCCGAAATACATCACCTTTATCGCGCCGGCGGTAACTTACACCTTCACCGTCTTGGCAGGTACGGGCCATGTGGCTTACTCGGTCTTGCCCGTGATTGCCGAAGTCAGCCGTCGCAATGGCATCCGTCCCTCACGTCCGCTGACGATGGCGGTTATCGCTTCCCAATTTGCGATTGTCGCCAGCCCGATTGCCGCAGCCGTCGTTGCCTGCGTCACCATGCTTGAGCCGCAACACATCACGATGGCGGATGTGTTGAAAGTTACCGTTCCGTCCACGATTTTGGGTATCGGTTTGGCTTGCGTGTTCGTAAACAAACTGGGCAAAGAATTGAAAGACGATCCGCATTATCAGGCTTTGCTGAAAGACCCGAACTATGTGAAAGAATACATCGATGTGGAGGAACAACAAACCGATGTCGCCATTTCGCCGAAAGCCAAATTGTCGGTCGGTATTTTCTTGACTGCGGCATTGCTGGTGGTCGTGATGGGTGCGCTGCCTGAGCTGCGTCCGGCTTTTGAACACGATGGCGCGATCAAGCCTATGGGCATGGCGCATACGATTGAAATCGTGATGTTATCTGCTTCTGCGCTGATTATCTTGGCGTGTAAACCCAATGGCGATGCGATTACCCGAGGTTCGGTATTCCATGCCGGTATGCGTGCCGTGATTGCAGTATTTGGCGTGGCTTGGTTGGGCGATACCTTGATGAGCGGCCACTTAACAGAAGTGGAATCGACCGTCAGCCATTTGGTTGAGTCTGCACCATGGACCTTTGCCTTTGCCCTGTTTGTCTTGTCGGTATTGGTCAACAGCCAAGGCGCGACAGTAGCGACGTTGTTCCCAATCGCCATCAAACTAGGTATTCCTGCGCCCATCATTATCGGCACATTTGTTGCGGTAAACGGCTATTTCTTCATTCCGAACTACGGTCCGATTATTGCCGCTATCGACTTCGATACAACCGGCTCGACCAAAATCGGCAAATTCATCTTCAACCACAGCTTCATGATTCCGGGCCTGTTGAGCATGGCATTTAGTCTGGCTTTCGGTTTGTTGTTGGTTCAACTGTATTATTGATGGACTGAAAAATAAAGGCCGTCTGAAATTAAATTTCAGACGGCCTTTTTGATATTGTTATCCGAGAGCTTAATTGCAGTATTTATTGACGTCGTTTTGGTATTGCTTAATCAGGCTGTCGCGATTGGCCAAGCGTGCGCTTTCGGCGACTTGACGGTTGATTTTGGCGATTTTGCAGTTTTCCAGCTTGTTTTGGCGGTTTTGCTCTTCGATTTTTTTATTGCGCTCTTCGATTTGTTTGTTTTGTTCCGCAACCTGTTCGTTGGGCTGCTCGGCAACCGGCTCAGATGCCGCAACAGCAGGCGCAACGGCAGGTTTGACGTTGTGCGTGCGGATGTTGACCACGCCGGAACGCTTCGGTTGCAGACGGTTTGGCGTATCGGAATAGCTGTTGCCCGATGTGCCTTTCCAAGTGTAAACCTCGGCCGCGCCGGTCAGGGCGGCGGAAGAGAGAAGGGCTGCTATCAGACAGGTTTTGAGTACGGAAGATTTCATGGGTTTCCCTTATGTAAATGATGTTCTCATGCGGCTTATTTTACTTGAAACTGCAATGCGTTGGCATATTTTTGTACGCCAAATCAAATCATGTAAAAAAATAACGTTAAAACGTGTATTGCCAATGTTAGCATCAAGCCGGTGTGATATAATGCCGTGCATCTTGCACAAACTGAAAGACCGAGCATCATGCGTATTGTAGAAAAAGCCTATACTTTCGACGACGTTTTGTTGGTTCCAGCGCACTCAAACGTGCTGCCTCGAGATGTCAAACTTCAAACCAAACTCACCCGCGATATCACGCTCAACCTCCCTCTACTTTCTGCTGCAATGGATACCGTTACCGAAGCGCGTCTGGCCATCTCTATGGCTCAAGAAGGCGGCATCGGCATTATCCATAAAAACATGACGCCGGAGTTGCAAGCGCGTGCCGTTTCCAAAGTGAAGCGCCATGAGAGCGGCGTGGTGAAAGATCCCGTTACCGTTGCGCCGACTGCATTGATCCGCGAAGTCTTGGAAATGCGCGCACAACGCAAACGCAAAATGTCCGGTCTGCCTGTTGTTGAAAACGGCAAAGTGGTCGGTATCGTGACCAACCGCGACCTGCGTTTTGAAAACCGTGTCGATCTGCCGGTTTCTGCCATCATGACCCCCCGCGACCGTTTGGTGACCGTTCCTGAAGGTACCAGCATCGATGAAGCCCGCGAAATCATGCATGCGCACAAAGTTGAGCGCGTTTTGGTGTTGAACGACCAAGACGAACTCAAAGGTCTGATTACAGTTAAAGATATTCTGAAAACAACCGAATTCCCTAATGCCAACAAAGATGCCGAAGGCCGTCTGCGCGTCGGTGCCGCGGTGGGTACCGGCGGCGATACCGAAGAGCGCGTCAAAGCATTGGTAGAAGCAGGCGTGGACGTGATTGTGGTCGATACTGCCCACGGTCATAGCCAAGGCGTTATCGATCGCGTGCGCTGGGTAAAAGAAACCTATCCGCACATTCAAGTCATCGGCGGCAACATCGCGACTGCTAAAGCTGCTTTGGATTTGGTGGCTGCAGGTGCGGATGCCGTTAAAGTCGGTATCGGCCCGGGCTCGATTTGTACGACCCGTATCGTGGCCGGCGTGGGCGTGCCTCAGCTGACTGCGATTCACAATGTTTCTGAAGCCCTGAAAGGTACAGGTGTTCCCCTGATTGCCGATGGCGGTATCCGCTTCTCCGGCGATATTGCCAAAGCTCTGGCAGCAGGTGCATACAGCGTCATGCTCGGCGGTATGTTTGCCGGTACGGAAGAAGCACCGGGCGAAATCGAACTCTACCAAGGTCGCTCTTATAAGTCTTACCGCGGCATGGGTTCGTTGGGTGCGATGAGTCAAGGTTCTGCCGACCGCTACTTCCAAGACAAAACCGACAGCACAGACAAATATGTTCCTGAAGGCATCGAAGGCCGCGTTCCTTACAAAGGCCCGATTGTGAACATCATCCACCAGCTGACCGGCGGTCTGCGCTCCAGCATGGGTTACTTGGGTTGCGCCAATATTGCTGAAATGCACGAGAAAGCAGAATTTGTGGAAATCACTTCTGCCGGTATGAGCGAATCTCACGTTCACGACGTACAAATCACCAAAGAAGCGCCTAACTACCATCGTTAAACCAGTATAAAAAGGTCGTCTGAAAATATTTCAGACGGCCTTTCTGTTTTTATAAGGTTCTAAAAATGAAGAGAATATTGCTTGCCGCCGTTATGCTTGGTATTTCTGGCTTAGCATTTTCAGAGTCCATTAGGGCATTGGAAAAAAGGCCACTGAATGTGATGAAAAATTTGGGATTACCTATTGAGGCTCAACAAGGGTTTGTTTGGGCTGTTGTTCCTGTTGATGAACAAGGCAGGGTCGGTCAAGCAGTATGGAGAAAGAGGGGTAAAGTTTCTTCTGAATTTATGGAGTCGGCAAAGCAGAAAATTGCTTCATTTGAACGATTCAAACCAAAGTGGGTTTATGCTCATACCCTGAAAGGTTATCATAAGAAGTTGAAGAAAGTTCAGGAACAAAAATGTGCAGCAATTGATCCTGATAGATTTAAACAATGGAACGATAATCCGCATATTGCACTGGATTTAATAGGTGAGCCTTTATTGGATTGTTTGAATAAAGTATCCAAAGAGCAAGCCTATATCAAAGTCAACATTCCCAGCGTTGCCAAATTTTTTATTATTTCTGAGAAACAGGCAATGGTGAATATTGCACAGATTCCTTCTCTAAAATATCCTCCTGTATCAGCAGAAAATGGAGAAGAGGGTTATGTCATTATGGAGATTTATGTAGCAGGAGGAAAGGTTGATACAGCAAAAATTATCAAAAGCAGTGGTTATTCCCGATTAGATAATGCTGCGCGTAGAGCTGTTTTGGGATTAACTGTTTCCAAAAAAGCTCGGGAAGATATTGAATACTATCAACTGATACAGTTTAATCTAGGCGATTAAACTGAGTTTCAGACGGCCTTTTAAAAAACATATTACAATAAGCCAAAATTAAAAACACATTCCATTATGTCCAAAAAAATCCTGATTATTACCCCAAGCTGGATTGGCGACTGCGTCATGACCCAACCGCTTTATCGCCGTTTGCATGAGCTGCATCCCGGCTGCACTATTGATGCTTTTGCGCCCAAATGGTCGATGGCCGTATTTGAGCGTATGCCTGAAATCAACCGTGTGATGGAAAACCCGTTTGGACATGGTGCGTTGGAATTGAAAAAACGCTGGCGTATCGGTCGCGAATTGGGAAAAGAAGGCTATGATCAAGTGATTGTTTTGCCCGGTTCGCTCAAATCCGCCATTATTGCCTTGGCTACGGGTATTAAACAGCGTACGGGCTACGTCGGCGAATCACGCTATTTTTTGCTGAACGATATCCGCAAATTGGATAAGACCGCGTTGCCTCTGATGGTCGACCGCTATACTGCGCTGGCGTATCCAACCCAAGCGGATTTTAACGGGCATTCCGATAATCCCTGTTTCACGATTGATTCCGAAAGCCGTCAAGCCGCTTTGGCAAAACATGGTTTGACGACGGATAAACCGATTTTGGCATTTTGTCCCGGTGCGGAATATGGCCCGGCCAAGCGTTGGCCTGCGCGTCATTTTGCCGAACTCGGCCGCCGATATTTGGCCGAGGGTTGGCAGGTTTGGCTGTTTGGTTCGCAAAAAGATTTTGATATTGCAGATGAAATCAACCGACTTTCAGACGGCCTGTGTACCAATCTTTGCGGCAAAACTAATCTTCCGGAGGCGATTGATCTGTTGTCTTGCGCCGATACGGTCGTGTGCAACGACAGCGGTCTGATGCACCTTGCGGCCGCGCTTGATCGGAAATTGATTGCGGTTTACGGCTCATCCAGCCCTGACCATACGCCGCCTCTAAGCCAAAAGGCAAAAATCATCAGTTTGAATTTGGATTGCTCGCCTTGTTTCAAGCGAGAATGTCCGTTGGGGCATACGGATTGTTTGAACAAGCTGACGCCGGATATGGTGCAAAAAGCGGCGGAAGAGCTGGCTCGTTCGGCGTAATCCAATAAAGATTAGACGGAAAACAGTAAAGGACAGATTTGAGTCTGTCCTTTTAATCTTTCGTTTCTTTTATTTTTTAACCAAAGGCCGTCTGAAAATCATATTTCAGACGGCCTTTTTTGGTTTGAAATCAATACATCTGATTATTTTTGATGCAGATTGTAAACGTATTCGACTTCTTCGCGGCTGCCCATGAATACGGCAACACGTTGGTGCAGGCCGGTAGGTTGGATGTTGAGCATGGCTTCGATGGCGTTGTTTGATGCGCCGCCGGCTTGTTCCATAATCAGGCTCATCGGGTTGGCTTCGTACATCAGGCGCAGTTTGCCCGGTTTGGATGGGTCGCGTTTGTCTTGCGGATACATGAATACGCCGCCGCGCATCAGGATGCGGTGAATTTCGGCAACCATGCTGGCTACCCAGCGCATATTGTAGTTTTTGCCGCGTACGCCGGTTTCGCCTGCCAGCAATTCGTCAATGTATTGTTGAACAGGGGCGAACCAATGTCTTTGGTTGGACATATTGATGGCGAATTCTTTAGTAGATTCGGGAACGCGCGGATTTTCTTTGGTCAGCAGGAATTGGTTGGCATCGTCCAGAGTGAAGACGAATACGCCGTGACCGACAGTCAGTACCAGTTGGGTTTGCGGACCGTATAAAACATAACCTGCGGCCACTTGGTCGCGGCCTTTTTGCAGGAAGGATTCGGTAGTCAATGCGCCTTCAGGTTTCGCCAAGATGGAGAAGATGGTGCCGACGGAGATGTTGACGTCGATATTGGAAGAGCCGTCCAGCGGATCAAACAATACCAAATAGCCGCCGTTTTCGTGTGTGGCGACATAGGTGTCTTCTTCTTCGCTGGCAAGGCCTGCGATGTTGGCATTGGTTTTTAAAACATCAATCATGATGTTGTTGGCGATGACGTCAAGTTTCTTTTGGTCTTCGCCTTGGATGTTGCCGGTACCTGCCATGCCCAAAACGCCGGAAAGCGCGCCGAGGCGGACTTTGGCGTTAATGTACAAACAAGCGGAGGCTACGGATTCCAATACGCTGGCCAGCTCTTGCGGCAGTTTGTGTTCGGGCAGGTGTTGGGCTAAGAATTGGTTCAGTGTCTTCATGGTTTCACTCTTTTCCTAAGTTTGAATCGGGCATTTTTCAATTTCAGGCCGTCTGAAAACGGCGTGTTCATTTGGTTTTGCTCTCGGCCATGCCTAAAACTTCTTTAGTGCAGGCGATGCTGGTGTCTTTGATGCGTTTTTTCAGCTCGTCGCTCATGGAGTCGCTGCCGCCCAAAAGCGAGGTTGCTTCTTCAGGATTGATTTGGTCGACTGTTTTTTCGCCGATACAGCGGCAGATTTTTTCAGTGGTCGCGGAATCAAACGGGCTTTTTCCTGCGGCTTTTTCTACGCAGGCTTTGGTTGCCGAGCGGACAAATTCGGTGCGGAAACTTTGGGTAAATTCTTCTTTAAATTCGTTTTTTGCTGATTCGCTGCACGCGCAGAGCAGGAGTGTGCAGGCTAGGGGTGTGCGTATATTCATGAGTGGACGGTCGTTAATTGTTATGTTGTGAATTGTAGTGGAAAAAGGCTTAAGTATAAAGGGTTAAGGCCGTCTGAACGGGTATGGCGGCAAAATCGAAGCGCTTGGGTATGCGTTCAGACGGCAGCGTTTATTTCGTTTTGCTTTCCAATACATAATGCGCGCCTGCATCTTGCGCCAAAATTTTGGAAAGTTCGGGCAGATTGTTTTGTAACTGTTCGGCAAGCATATAGGGCGGGTTGATGACGAACATACCGCTGCCGTGCATACCGAAACCGTCGCTGCGCGGCGTATGGACATGAAGCTCGGCATGGAGATAATTGTCGGGAGCGATTTTTTTGAGTTCGTCCGGCAATTTGCGGCTTTCTTCGCGGCTCAGGCAAGGATACCAAACCATGTAGCAGCCGGTTTCAAAGCGTTTTAAAGCATCTTTCAAGACTTGGACGACACGGCGGTAGTCTTGTTTTTCTTCGTAGGGCGGATCAATCAAGACGGCGGCGCGGCGGGGCGGAGGAGGTAAGAGTGAAATCAGGCCCTGATAACCGTCCGCTTGGCTGACTTGCACTTTGCGCAGCGGACGGACTTCGCGCATATTGTTTTGCAAATGGACAAAATCGGCAGGATGCAGCTCAAAGAGGCGCATTTTGTCGCTGTCGCGCGTGATCGCCTGTGCCAGCCAAGGCGAGCCGCAGTAAAGGTTGTCTTGCGGCAGTATTTGTTTCAGACGGCCTACAAATTCAGCCAATTCGGAAGGCAGCTTGTCAGCTTGTTCCAAGAGCGCAATGCCTTGTTTGTATTCACCGACTTTTTGCGCTTCATCGCCGCTCAAATCATACAAACCGGCACCGCTGTGCGTATCGATATACCAATAAGGCTTGTCTTTGCGGTTGAAATATTCGAGGACGAGGAAGAGGGTAAAGTGCTTGAGCATATCGGCATGGTTGCCGGCATGGAAGGCGTGGCGGTAGCTGAGCATGATCGGGCTGCGGAAATAAAAATCCGATTATACCCCAAACCATCGCCATTACCGCTTTCAGACGGCCTTTGTGCCTGGAAAATGCTACAATATCCGCCTTATCGTACCATCGGAAAGAAGACATCATGTTTACAGGCATCGTACAAGGCATGGGCAAAATTACAGACATCGCCCAACCTTCGCCCGACTTTCGTACCCACACAGTCGAGCTGCCCCCCGAAATCGCCGACAATCTGCAAACCGGCGCCTCTGTCGCCAACAATGGCTGCTGCCTGACCATTACCCGAATCGACGGCAACAAAGTCAGCTTTGATTTGATGGACGAAACCTTACGCAAAACCAATCTCGGCAGCTTGAAAGTCGGCGACAGTGTCAATTTGGAACGCGCGGCGCGGTTTGGCGACGAAATCGGCGGTCATGTGATGAGCGGCCATGTGATGGCGGTTACCCGAATTTCCCGTATCGAATCCAGCGAGTTTAACCGTACCGTTTGGTTTGATCTGCCGGAAAACCTCAAGCCCTACATCCTGACCAAAGGCTTTGTCGGTTTGGACGGTTGCAGCCTGACCATAGGCGAAGTCAGCGACAGCGAATTTTGTGTACACCTGATTCCGGAGACTTTGGAGCGTACCCTGTTTGGCAGCCGCAAAGAAGGCGACCTCATCAATATTGAAATCGATCCGCAAACCCAAGCCGTTGTCGATACCGTGATACGAGTATTGGCGCAAAAGGCCGTCTGAAAAAAGAAAGCCGAAATGAAATTATCCAATTTTTTGAAAAAAGCCAATTCCGTTTTAAACCGTCTGGATTTAATCCTGCCTGACGAAGCCGGTAAAACCGACTGGCGCGCTTTGGCCTACCGTTGGCACAGCGTGGGCAAAAAGGCATTTTGGAAAGCCTGCCGCGTCCGCATACGTTTCCTTTGAGCAGATTGGCGGCAGTCGGTTCGCAAACCGACAGGCTGAAACGCAATACTGAGCAATTTTTGGCAGGCCGTCCGGCCAATAATGTCTTGATGACCGGCGCACGCGGTACGGGTAAATCTTCCTTGGTTAAAGCGTTGTTGCACGAATACGCCGAGCGCGGCCTGCGACTGATTGAAGTGGACAAAAGCGATTTGATCAGCTTGCCGGCTTTGTTGACGCTGTTGTCCGAACGTCCCGAGAAATTTATCGTTTTCTGTGATGATTTGTCGTTTGAAACCGGCGATGAAACCTATAAAGCCTTGAAAACCGCTTTGGACGGCGGACTGTCGCAACGGTGCACCAATGTTTTGGTTTATGCCACTTCCAACCGCCGTCATTTAATTCCCGAATACATGGATGAAAACGGCGGTACTACGGGCACTCGCGGCGAAATCCATCAGAAAGAGGCCGTCGAGGAAAAAATCTCCCTTTCCGACCGCTTCGGCTTATGGCTGAGTTTTTACCCCTTCGACCAAAACGATTATTTGACCGCCGTAGCCAACTGGTTGGACGATTTCAATGTGCCTTTTGACGATACCGCGCGCCAAGCCGCGTTGCAATGGGCGCAAATGCGCGGCAGCCGTTCAGGCCGTTCGGCATGGCAGTTTGCCTGCGACTGGGCAGGACGCTTGCCGGAAGAAAGAGTGTTGGATTAAGGCTGAAAAAGTAAAGGCCGTCTGAATATGGTTTCAGACGGCCTTTTGTATTTTTATTTATCCATCAGCGCAAGCATGAAGACAACCATTGTTGGCGTTGGCGCGGATTGAGCAGATGATAGAGGCGGTATTGGATTTCCATTTCATCCACCGCATAGTCCATGCTGGAAAGATAGCGGCTTTCAACATAGTCGCGGGCGGCGTTTGAATCGAATGAATCGCCGGAGAGGATTTTGATGATGGTTTGACGGCGGTTGCGGTCGGAGCGTACGGTTTTGCGGTAGGCTTTATCGTTGATTTGTTTGAAGTCGGTACGCAGGCGGCGCAGGGCGGCGTGTTGGTCGGCGGATAGATTAAGCTGTCGGATATCGCAATTGGGGTGGAAGTCGTCCAAAGTGGCCAGAAACGGACCGGCATGGGCAGGCAGGCTGGAACAGAGTAGGGCGAGTGCTAAGAAAGTAAAAGTCGGATAGCGGGAAAGTGCGACAGACACGGTGTTTTCCTAATATTTCATCAGGTTTGGAAATATAACCGATTAGCGTGTGAAAGGCAGTATCAAAGCAGTTAACTTTTGTTAATGATGTTAGATTTTTCTGCACATGTATGTATTAAAATAATTTATTTTCAAAGCCTTACAGTTTGATTTTAAGTTTTATTAATGTATGTGAAATGTAAATTCATAAAAATGACGGTAGAGACGTTGTCGGCAGCATACAACATAGGGGTAAAAATGCGATAATGACAAAGGAACACACTTTAGGAGAACAAGCATGACCGACTACCGTATCGCCCCCAGTATTTTGTCTGCCGATTTTGCCCGCCTGGGCGAAGAGGTTGCCGAAGTTATCCGCGCTGGTGCGGATTTGATTCATTTTGACGTGATGGACAATCATTATGTGCCGAATCTGACTTTCGGCCCTATGGTTTGCGCGGCTTTGAAACCATATGCAACCGTGCCGGTCGATGTGCATTTGATGGTTGAGCCGGTGGATGATTTGATTCATGCGTTTGCCAAAGCCGGTGCCAATATCATTACCTTTCATCCGGAAGCCAGCCGCCACATCGACCGCAGCTTGGGTTTGATTAAAGAATACGGCTGCCAGGCAGGCTTGGTATTGAATCCTGCCACGCCGGTCAATATTCTGGAAAACGTTTTGGACAAACTGGATATGGTGTTGCTGATGTCGGTTAACCCGGGCTTCGGCGGACAAAGTTTTATTCCGAATACGCTGGTGAAAATCCGCAAAGTGCGCGAGATGTTGGACGAGTATGAACGGCAAAGCGGCCGCCATATCGCATTGGAAGTCGATGGCGGCGTGAAGACAGACAATATTGCTGAAATTGCGGCGGCAGGTGCGGATACGTTTGTGGCCGGTTCGGCGATTTTTGGCAAACCGGATTACAAAGCCGTTATCGATGAAATGCGCCAACAGTTGGCGCAAGTCGGATAACCAAGCCGGGATATTTTTGGTTTCCAAACTTTTGCATAACTCATGCCGGTTTAATATTAAAGGCCGTCTGAAATAATTTTCAGACGGCCTTTTGTTTTAGCCTAAACCCTTACAGCGGCCATTTCAATGCAGGATTGCTTTCAATGACTGCTTTGAATTGGTTTTGAATACGTTCAATCGCTTCTTGCGTATCCGCTTCAAAACGCAATACCAAAATCGGTGTGGTATTGGAAGCACGCATCAGGCCGAAGCCGTCGGGGAATTCAACGCGCAAGCCGTCGATGGTGATGATTTCAGTCGCACCTTCAAACTTGGCATTGGCAGCCAGCTCTTCAATCACTTTGTGGCCGTTGCTGCCTTCGGGCAGGTCGATGTTGAGTTCAGGAGTGGAAATGCTTTGCGGCAACTTGTTCAATACTTCAGACGGATTGTCGAAGACAGACAGGATTTCCAAGAGGCGTGCGCCGGCATACATACCGTCGTCGAAGCCGAACCAGCGTTCTTTAAAGAAGATGTGTCCGCTCATTTCGCCGGCAACCAGTGCGCCGGTTTTTTTCATGGTGGATTTGATGAAGCTGTGGCCGGTTTTCTCCATGACAGGATCACCGCCGTGTTCTTTAATCCAAGGCGCGAGCAGGCGGGTGGATTTGACGTCGAAAATCACTTTGGCTTTAGGATTGCGGCTCAATACGTCTTGCGCGAAAAGCATCAGTTGGCGGTCCGGATAGATGATGTTGCCGTCTTTGGTAACCACGCCCAAGCGGTCGGCATCGCCGTCAAATGCCAAGCCGATTTCGGCATCGCCGTTTTTGAGCTCGACGATGAGGTCTTGCAGGTTTTTCGGTTTGGAAGGGTCGGGGTGGTGTTTAGGGAAGTTGCCGTCCACTTCGCAGAAAAGTTCGGTTACTTCGTTGCCCAAGCCTTTGTAGAGTTTGCCCGCGAATGCGCCGCCGACACCGTTACCCGCGTCGATGGCGATTTTCATCGGGCGTTTGAGCTTGATGTGGCCGACGATGTTGTTGTGGTATTCGCCGGAGATGTCTTTTTCGGTTACGCTGCCTTGTTTGTCGGCGGCAACAAAACCGTCTTTTTCAACAATGGCTAAAAGTTCTTGAATGGCTTCGCCTGCGAGCGTGTCGCCGCCGAGCATCATTTTGAAACCGTTGTAATCGGGCGGATTGTGGCTGCCGGTAATCATCACGCCGCTGCCGCCGCATTCGTTGATGGCCGCGAAGTAGAGCATAGGGGTGGCAACCATGCCGACATTGAGGACGTCGATGCCGCTGTCTGTGAAACCGCGTTGAATCTGCGCCATCAGGCCGGGGCCGCTCAAGCGTCCGTCGCGGCCGAGTGCAATGCGGGTAATGCCTTTTTCGGAGGCTTTGGTGGCAATGGCTTTGCCGATTAAGTAGGCTGCTTCGTCAGTCAGGGTTTTGCCGACGATGCCTCGGATGTCGTAGGCTTTGAAAATGTCGCGGGCGATATTTGCCATGTGGATTTCCTTTAAATTTAAGGGGAAATAATGAGGCTTATTCTAACACGGCTAAAAGGCCGTCTGAAAAAATCAGACGGCCTTTTGTTGTTACATCAAAGAACAGTGTTGTTTGGACGAATCAATTGTTGAAAGTGTTGCACTGGTTGATGTCGCCGCTTTCCAAACCGCGCTTGAGCCAAGTCATGCGCGCTTCTGAAGAGCCGTGGGTAAAGCTGTCGGGAACGACATAGCCCTGCGCCTGTTTTTGCAAGCGGTCGTCGCCGACGGATTCGGCAGCAAGCATCGCTTTTTGAATATCTTCGGCTTTGAAGATATTGTTGTTGACGGCGTAGTGTCCCCAAATGCCGGCGAAACAGTCGGCCTGCAATTCGAGTTTGACGGAAAGGGCATTGGCCTCTTTTTTGCCGACTTGCTGTTGCATTTTGTGGACTTTAGGCAGAATGCCGAGCAGGTTTTGAACGTGATGGCCGACTTCATGGGCAATAACGTAGGCAAACGCGGCATCGCTGGCTGATTCGAGCTTGGTGCGCATGTCTTCGTAGAAGCTCAAGTCCAAATAAACTTTTTGGTCGCCCGGGCAGTAAAACGGGCCCATGGCAGATTGGCCCGTACCGCAGGCGGTGGACGTACCGCCTTCATACAACACCATGGTTGTCGGCGTGTAGTGTTGGCCATGTTGTTGGAAATATTTGCTCCATGCTTTTTCCGTATCGGCAAGGACGACGCGGGACAGTTCGTTCAATTCGGCTTCTTGTTGGCTGTCGAGTCGGGAAACTTGCTGGGTAGGGATGCCCATCGAAGATGAGCCGCCGACCAAACCGCTCAAATCCACGCCGTAATATGCGCCGACCAAAACCACGATAATGCCGAGTATGCCCGGCGTTCTGCCGCCACCGCCGCCACGGCTTCCGCGGCGATCTTCGACGTTTTGGCTTTGTTCACGGCCTTTCCAATCCATAATGTGTATCCTGTGTAGTTTTCATGCGGCGGATTATACTATGGAATGTCAAATGTGTTTGATCGAATTGCGAATATTGCTTGAGGCCGTCTGAAAATGCGACATCGGGAAAGTGAAAACGGCAGTATCTTTCAGACGGCCTTGGGGTTTGTTAGAATGAGTCAACCTACTATTGGGAGATATAAGATGAAAGTCAGCAGTAAAGCTATTGTCAACGGCGAATTTGAAGACAAATACGGCAAGCGCGGCAGCCAGTTCAGCCCGAACGGTATGCCTACTTATTCGATTCCTTTTGAGATCGAAGATGCGCCGGAAGGAACAAAATCGTTTGCCGTGGTGTTGGAAGACAAAGATGCCATTTCAGCATCGGGTTTCGTATGGACGCATTGGTTGATTTCGGATTTGAAACGTACTTCCGTGGCAGAAAATGAAAGCATTTCTGCAACGGATTTCACGCAAGGCGCGAACACTTGGGCGAGCGCGTTGGGTAAATTTGAAATCGAAGAGGCTTCGTTTTACGGCGGTATGGCGCCACCGAACAACCGCCATCGTTACGAGCTGATTGTGTACGCACTGGATACCGTTTTGGATTTGCCGCGCGGTTTCCGCTTTAATGAGCTGCATTTTGCCATGCAGGGTCATGTGTTGGATTCGGCATGCGTGGTCGGTACTTATGATGTGTGAAGGTATCGTCATTAACGATTGAAAAACAGCCTGTCCGGTTTTAATTCGGACAGGCTGTTTTTATGGGAAATCAAATCAATTAAACCACTTCGGCTTTAGTGATGATGACAGGCTCGGTCGGTACATCGTCGTGGTAGCCGTGGCGTTTGGTAGAAACGCCTTCGATGGCATCTACTACATCAAAACCGTCAACGACTTTGCCGAATACGGCGTAGCCCCAGTCTTGGACAACGGTTTTGCCGTACAATTCTTTAGAACGGAAGTTCAGGAAAGCGTTGTCGGCAGTGTTGATGAAAAATTGTGCGCTGGCAGAGTGCGGATCGGAAGTACGCGCCATGGCGATGGTGTATTTTTCGTTAGGCAAACCGTTGGACGCTTCGTTTTGAATCGGATCGCGGGTTTCTTTTTCGTTCATGTTTTCATCCATGCCGCCGCCTTGAATCATGAAGCCTTTGATGACGCGGTGGAAGATTACGCCGTCGTAGAAGCCGTCTTTAACGTATTGCTCGAAGTTTTTAGCAGTAACGGGGGCTTTGTCGAAATCAAGTTCGATTTTGATGTCGCCTTTGTTGGTGTGCAGGATAATCATGGGTTTCCTTTCGTTAGAATCCGGTTTTAATTATTCGTTAAATTGTGTCTGAACGACAAACTTCAAGGCCGTCTGAAAAATATTCTTTCAGACGGCCTGGACTATGTTTACGGGTTTACGGCATCAGGACGAAATAAGCCCACAGCGCAACCAATACGATACAGAGGACGTTCAGCAATAAGCCGACATTCATCATTTCGCGTTGTTTGATTAAGCCCGTACCGAACACAATCGCATTAGGCGGCGTAGCAACCGGCAGCATGAACGCGCAAGATGCGCCAATGCCGATGACGAATACCAAGACTTGTTCGGGCAGCCCCATTTGCGTGGCGATGCTGGCGAAAATAGGCACGAGCAGCGCGGCGGAGGCGGTGTTACTGGTGAACTCGGTCAGGAAGATGATGAAGGTGGCAACCACGAAAATCACCAGCAATGCAGGAGAATGAGAGAAGGTGGAAGCAACCTGTTGACCCAATGCTTCGGACGCGCCGGAAGATTGCAGCAACGCGCTCAAGCTGATACCGCCGCCGAAGAGCATCAATACACCCCAGTCGGTATTGCGCGCGACTTCTTTCCATTGCGCCACGCCGAATACGACGACGGCAACGGCGGCAATCAAGGCGATGACGGTGTCGGGGTTGGAAATACCGAATGCAGCTTTGATTTTGGAGCTGAATACCCAAGCGATGGCGGCGGCCAAGAAAATCAACAGCGCGATAACGCGGTGCAAAGTCCAAGGGATAGATTCGGCTTTAACTTCTACGCGCTCGTTCAAATTAGGTTTGAGGATGACGTACATGGAGAACAGCATCAGCGGCAGAATCAACAGCATCATCGGCAGGCCGAGCTTCATCCAGCCGACGAAGTCCAAGTTCAGCGCTTTGGCGGCAATCATGTTCGGCGGAGAACCGACCACAGTGCCCAAGCCGCCGATACTGGCGCAGTAGGCGATACCGAGCAGGACGAAAACGTAGGTTTTGCGTTCTTTTTCTTGGTCGAGGTGGCTCATCATACCCATTGCCAAAGGCAACATCATGGCGGCAGTCGCGGTATTGCTGATCCACATGGACAGGAAGGCGGTAACGGCAAACAGCATCAACACGGCCACTTTCATATTGCCGCGCGACAGGCGCAACAGGCTGACGGCGATTTTACGGTCGAGGCGCTGCATGTGCAGTGCGGTGGCAAGCGCGAAGCCGCCGAAGAAGATGTAAATCGTCGGATCAGCAAAGCCCGCCATCGCTTTTTTGATGTCCATGTCGGGGAAGCCGAGTACGACGGCGAGAATCGGCACCATCAATGCGGTTACCGTGATGTGGACGGCTTCGGTAAACCAAAGTGCGGCAACGAAAATCAACAGCGCGATGCCTTTGTTGGCGTCGGGGCTGTAAGGCAGGACGCTGTAAATGCCGAAACAGACGACGGCGGAGATGATGGTGGTCAGCAGGCCTTTAAAGTCGGTAATCGGCTTTTGTGCACTGAGCAGCTCGACGTTTTCCGGATGCTGGGTTTTGTCCTTTGCGTGCAGATCCATAGAATGTTCCTCTGAAGTTTGCTGGTTTTTCTTTTACGCTTGTGCCGGCCGTTTTCAGACGGCCTGACAGCGACAGTATATTTGTAATTTAATGTAGTGTAAATAAATTGTAAATTATTTTTTAAAATAAAATAAAAAACGGACAAGCAGCAGGAAGGCCATTTGTCCGTTCGATTAGGAAAGTGATTGGATTTTAAACGTTTTGTGGCGGGTTGCCTTGTGCTTTAACCAGCAGGCTGCACACGGCCAAAGCGGCCGCAGCCAAGAACGCGCCTGCAATACCGATATTGGAAAGGCCGAACCAAGTGGTCACGTAATGCCCCAAAAGCGCACCGCCGCCGATACCGACATTGTACAAACCTGAATAAATCGAGTTGGCCACATCTGTCGCATCGGAAGCAAACGTCAATACTTTCGACACCATGCCCAAACTGACAATGACAATGGCCACGCCCCAAATAAACACCAGCGCGTACACCGCATAAGGGAAAGAGGCAAACGGCAGAAGCAGCAGGGCAGAGAGCAGGATGACCGCTACCGCGCCAAGCATAAACAGGCGTTGCGATTTGGCAAACCATTTGCCAAACAGATAAGAAGCGGCGAAGCCTGCCAAGCCGTACAGGCTCAAGACTATTGTTACTTGTTCGGCTTTAAAGTGGCCGATTTGCAAAACGAAAGGCTCGATATAGCTGTATGCCGTGAAATGTGCCGTAATAATCAACACCGTCATGGCATAAAGCAGCATCAGATTGCGGCGTTTGAACAGACTCGGCAGGCTGCTTAAAGAGCCGGTATTTTGGCTAGGTAAAGCAGGCAGGTTTTTAGCCAACACCAGCATTACGCCGGCAGCACAGACCCCGATCAGCAGGAAGCTGAGCTGCCAGCCGAAGTATTGCCCGACTACGCGTCCGAGCGGAATGCCCAACACCATCGCCAAAACCGTACCCGTACTGAGCAGGCCCAAAGCCTGATTGGTTTTGCCGGCGGGGGCAAGCCGTACCGCCAAAGAAGCCGTAATCGACCAAAAGACCGCATGTGTCAGCGCAATCCCGATACGGCTGACCAAGAGGATGTTGAAGTTCCAAGAAAAAAACGACAGCGCGTGAAACAGCGCAAACAGTGCAAACAGCATCAGCAATAATTTGCGCCGTTCGATGTTTTTCGTCATCAGCATCAGCGGCAGCGATAGGAGCGCAACAATCCACGCATACACCGTAATCATCATGCCCACTTCTGTTGCCGTTTTGCCAAAGCTCTGACCGATATCGCTCAAAAGCGCAATCGGAATGTATTCGGTGGTATTGAAAATAAACGCACCCACCGCCAGCGCGCATACGCTAACCCATTGTTTGAATGTTGAAGTCATTATTATGTCCGTTTGATGAAGCAAAGAGCGTTATTGTACGCCTATCTGCATTTTTCAGACGGCCTTAATGAAGAATTTGCAAGCTGTTTGTGTAAGGAGTAAAGTATTTAGCAACCATATTTGTGTGAATGAAAGGAAATACAAATGCAAACTGTTACCCTCAACATCGACGGCATGACCTGCGGCGGCTGCGTGAAAAGCGTAACCCGTCTTTTGGAAGGCGTAGAAGGCGTGGAAAAAGCAGAAGTCAGCTTGGAAAACAAAAATGCAGTGATTACTTTTGATGAAAGCAAGACAGATACCGACGCGCTGATTGATGCCGTAGAAGACGGCGGCTACGACGTGGCTTTGTAACCAATAAGCGTATTTTGAATAAAGGCCGTCTGAAACGCTTCAGACGGCCTTTGTCTCTTGATAACTTACTTTTTGCCATTATTTGGATTACACCGCCACACGGGTAAACAAAAGTTTTCGCGCATATCTGAAGCAAAGCGGCGGCAAGTGGCTGCCGTATTACGACGAGGCCTGTACCAAATCGTTAGCGGCCGACTAAGGCTACCTGAAACTTTTCAGGTAGCCTGTTTCTATTCTGCCCAAGCCGCCTAACGCTCCTCCAGCCCGGCCAAAATCGCACAATCCGGGCAGTCGTCTCCCGCGCAGGCATCGTGCCAACGTTGCAGCTCGGCCACCATGCCCTGCAAGCGTTCGATTTTGGCTTCCAGCTCGGCGATGTGCCGCGCGGTGAGCGTTTTCACTTCGCGGCTGGTACGCTGCGGGTTGTATTGCAGGCTCAAAAGCTGCCCGATCTGCGGCAGCGAAAAGCCCACTTCCCGCGCATGGCGGATAAAGCGCAGCCGGACAAGGTCGGCCTGTCCGTAGCGGCGGTAGCCCGCTTCGCTGCGCGCGGCCGGGGCGATTAGGCCGTGCTTTTCGTAGTCGCGGATTTGTTTGGCAGAAAGGCTGCTCTCGGCCGCGGCCTGGCTGATGTTCATCATGATGCTTGACCTTTACTTCGGGTAAAGCTTTATAGTGGCGGCACTTAGCGGGAAAGCAAGAGCAGACCCATCATTTCAGGTTACCTGAAAGCTTTGGCTGCAACGGGCTTTAAAACCTCAGCCTCATTCCAACAGAAAGGAAACCCTATGCAAACCATCACATTAAACATCGAAGGCATGACCTGCGGCGGCTGCGTGAAAAGCGTTACCAGCATCCTCGAAGGCGTAAACGGCGTGGACAAGGCCGAAGTGAGCCTGGAAAACAAGAATGCCGTCGTGGAATTCGACCCTGCCCAAACCAACCCTGCCGCGCTGATAGAAGCGGTGGAAGACGGCGGCTTTGATGCGGCTTTGTAAATCGAATCGCAACAAATCGACTGCAACATCCCAAAGGCTACCTGAAAACCCTGCTCCGCTTTTTTCAGGTAGCCCGACCACATTCAGAAGGAAGAAACCATGCAACAAAAAGTCCGTTTTCAAATCGAAGGCATGACCTGTCAGGCCTGCGCTTCGCGTATTGAAAAAGTGTTGAACAAAAAAGATTTTGTCGAATCGGCAGGGGTGAACTTTGCCAGCGAGGAGGCGCAGGTTACGTTTGACGACAGCAAAACCTCCGCAGCCGACATCGCCAAAATTATCGAGAAAACCGGCTACGGCGCGAAGGAAAAAACGGAAGACGCGCTGCCGCAGCCCGAAGAAGCAGCGCATGTAAGCTGGAGGCTGTGGCTTTTGTTGGCCATCAATATTCCGTTCCTTATCGGCATGGCAGGGATGATGATCGGGCGGCACGATTGGATGATTCCGCCTGTATGGCAATTTGTGCTGGCAAGCGTGGTGCAGCTTTGGCTGGCGGTGCCGTTTTACAAAAGCGCGTGGGCAAGCATTAAGGGCGGGTTGGCGAACATGGACGTGCTGGTTACCATCGGCACGGTATCGATTTACCTGTATTCCGTTTATATGCTGTTTTTCAGCCCGCACGCGGCGCACGGCATGGCACACGTGTATTTTGAAGTAGGCGTGATGGTGATCGGTTTTGTGTCGCTGGGCAAATTTTTGGAACACCGCACCAAAAAATCCAGCCTGAACAGCTTGGGCTTGCTGCTCAAACTCACGCCGACCCAAGTCAACGTGCAACGCGATGGCGAATGGAAACAACTGCCCATCGACCAAGTGCAAATCGGCGACCTTATCCGCGCCAACCACGGCGAACGCATTGCTGCCGACGGCATCATCGAGAGCGGCAGCGGTTGGGCGGATGAGAGCCATCTTACCGGCGAATCCAACCCCGAAGAGAAAAAAGCGGGCGGCAAAGTGTTGGCGGGTGCGTTGATGACCGAAGGCAGCGTGGTGTACCGCGCCACACAACTCGGCAGCCAAACCCTGCTTGGCGACATGATGAACGCGCTGTCCGAAGCGCAGGGCAGTAAAGCGCCGATTGCGCGCGTGGCAGACAAGGCGGCGGCGGTGTTTGTGCCTGCCGTCGTGGGCATCGCGCTTCTGACTTTTATCGCCACTTGGCTGGTGAAAGGCGATTGGACGGTTGCTCTGATGCACGCCGTTGCCGTTTTGGTGATTGCCTGTCCGTGCGCGCTCGGTCTGGCAACCCCTGCCGCGATTATGGTAGGCATGGGCAAAGCGGTGAAACACGGTATTTGGTTTAAAGACGCGGTGGCAATGGAAGAAGCCGCCCACGTCGATGCCGTCGTGCTGGACAAAACCGGCACGCTGACCGAAGGCAGGCCGCAGGTTGCCGCTGTTTATTGCGTTCCCGACAGCGGCTTTGATGAAGACGCTTTGTACCGCATCGCCGCCGCCGTTGAACAAAACGCCGCTCATCCGCTTGCCCGCGCTATCGTTTCTGCCGCCCAAGCGCGCAGTTTGGACATTCCCGCCGCACAAAACGCGCAAACCGTTGTCGGCGCAGGCATTACCGCCGAAGTAGAAGGCGTGGGCTTGGTGAAAGCGGGCAAACTTGATTTTGCCGAATTAAGGCTACCTGAAAACCTTTCAGACGACGTCTGGCGTATCGCAAGCATCGTCGCCGTTTCCGCCAACGGCAAACCCATCGGCGCATTTGCACTCGCCGACGCATTGAAAGCCGACACCGCCAAAGCCATAGGCCGTCTGAAAAAACACGGCATCGACGTTTACATCATGAGCGGCGACAACCAAGGCACGGTCGAATACGTCGCCAAACAACTGGGCATCGCACACGCCTTCGGTAACATGAGTCCGCGCGACAAAGCTGCCGAAGTGCAGAAACTCAAAGCCGCCGGCAAAACCGTGGCGATGGTCGGCGACGGCATCAACGACGCGCCCGCACTCGCCGCCGCCAACGTCAGCTTCGCCATGAAAGGCGGCGCGGACGTTGCCGAACACACCGCGTCCGCCACGCTGATGCAGCATTCGGTCAACCAGCTCGCCGATGCCCTGCTGGTGTCGCAGGCGACTTTGAAGAACATCAAGCAAAACCTGTTTTTCGCTTTCTTCTACAACATTTTAGGCATCCCACTCGCCGCACTCGGCTTCTTAAATCCCGTCATTGCAGGCGCGGCAATGGCGGCAAGCTCGGTTTCGGTATTGGGTAATGCCTTGCGCCTGAAACGGGTAAATATTGAGTGATAATATAAAGGCCGTCTGAAGATTGTTTTTTCAGACGGCCTTTAATCCATATTTTCTGATTTTGAGATCCAAGCGGGAGTATTTCGTATGGACATGATGTTGTTTACCAATATTGTATTGATTGTTTTATGTATTTTTACCATGTTGCTGGTGTGGTCGCGCAACTGGAAACGCAAGCAGGCGTATTTTGAGAAAATCAAAAGCAATCCGGAAAACCTCAAGTGGGTTGGGCAAAATCTGACCGGTCAGGAATGGAAGGATTTGAAAGCCGTGAGCGACCGTTTTGGGCTGCCCATGTTGCAGGCCAAGCAATTAATTGATTTTTATAAAAACAGTCAGCGTTAATTTATGATTTAACGATAGAACTTGACTGAAGTTAAGGCCGTCTGAAATAGCACTCTTATAATAATATAAGTGATATTTCAGACGGCCTTGCTGTTTGTTCAAATAAAGGGAGGAGAACAAAAATGACCGTTTACTTAATCGGCGATTCCGTTCGGCTTGCTTCGGAGCCTTACACGCGCGCCGCTTTGCCTGAGGTGGATATTGTTTCTCCATTGGAAAACTGCCGTTCGTCGCATGATGTGTTAGAGCATATCGGGCAATGGACAGAGGGCGCGACTGTGGGAGACATTATCCACATCAACTGCGGTTTGCACGACATCCGCCACAATCAAGGCTGTAATGAGCCGGTGGCCGATATAGAAACCTACCGCAGTAACCTGATTCAAATTTTTGATTATCTGAAACAGACTGGGGCAAAAATTATTTGGGCAAGCAGTACGCCGTTTTTGGAAAGCGTACACAATATCGTCAAACCCTCGCGCCGCTATCTGGCTGATTTGAAGGCCTATAACCGTGTGGCGGAGGATTTGGCAAGGCAATATGGTTTTACCGTCAACGATTTATACAGTCTGATGTTTGAGCAGGACTTGACTGATGTGATGCTGTGTGACGGGCTTCATTTCAATGAGTTCGGCAGTAAGATGATAGGCGAGGCAGTAGCCGAAGCGATATTGAAACAGATGGATTAACCTGACTTAACTCGTTTTGTCATGTTTTGGCTTTCAGACGGCCTTTAAAGTTGAAGCGAAGTCCCTGATATAGGGTGATGTAGCACTCATCCTATCAATATTTAATCCAGGAGTATGACCATGAGCGGCGAATTAGATAAAATCAGCGGTAAAGTAAAAGAAGTGGCTGGAGATGTATCCAGCAATGCTAAACTTGAAGCTGAGGGCTTGGTTCAACAAGGCGTTGGCAAAGTAAAAGAAGTGGTCGGCGACATTGAAGAAAAAGCAGGCGATGTTTTGCAAAAAGGCAAAGAAGAAGCCGAACATTTGATTGATGAAGCCAAAGAAAAAGCCGAAGGCTTGATTAATGATATTAAAAGCAAATTTTAATATTTAAAGAACAAAAGGCCGTCTGAAAGATTTTTCAGACGGCCTTTGTTTATGGTTTTAAAGTTTAGGCAAACTGTTTGCCAAATTCGATAAATTCGTCTTTTTTGGCTTTGGCTTTACCGGAATCGATGGCTTCTTGAGCGGCTTTGACACCGTCTGCCAGCGAAGCGACCACGTTTCCTGCGTAGAGCGCGGCGGCGGCATTGAGGACGACGATATCGCGTGCGGCACCGGCTTTGCCGTCCAGTACTTCGTTCATTTTTTGCAGGGATTCTTGCGCATTTTCGACTTTGATTTCGTCCAAATTGCGGCGGACCTCCATGCCGAAATCGGCTGGGCTGATGTCGTATTCGGTAATTTTTCCGTCTTTCAGTTCGGCAACGCGGGTTTTGCCGGTCAGCGTGATTTCATCCAAACCGCCTTCGCCGCACACGACCAAAACATGTTTGGAACCAAGCTGTTGCAATACGCGGGAAAGAATGCCGCATAAGTCGATGTGGAACACGCCCAAGAGTTGGTTTGCCGCGCCGGCAGGATTGGTCAGCGGACCCAAAATATTGAAGATGCTGCGGAAGCCGAGCGAACGACGGACAGGGGCAACATAGCGCATGGCGCTGTGGTGGTTGGGTGCGAACATAAAGCCGATACCGGTTTGCTGGATGCTTTGGGCAACCTGTTCGGGGTTGAGGTTGAGGTTGGCGCCCATTTGTTCCATGACATCGGCGGCGCCGCTGGATGAAGAAACGGAGCGGCCGCCGTGTTTAGCGACCTTCGCGCCTGCCGCCGCTGCGACAAACATGGAAGTCGTGGAAATATTGAAGGTTTTGGCACCGTCGCCGCCTGTGCCGACAATATCGACCAAGTCATCGGCGTTTTCAAGCGGCACTTTGGTGGCAAATTCGCGCATTACGCTGGCTGCGGCGGTAATCTCGGAAACGGTTTCAACTTTAATCCGCAGGCCGGTTAGAATGGCGGCGATTTGCTCGGGCGGAACTTGGCCGCTCATGATTTGGCGCATGAGGTCGGTCATTTCATCGTAGAAAAGTTCGTTGTTGCTGATGAGGCGTTCAATCGCTTGTTGAGGGGTAATCATGATTTTTCCTTTGTTCGTGTCCGATGTGATTCAGGCCGTCTGAAAATGCAGTTTGAACACTGTCAAACTCCTTTCAGACGGCCTTTCATTAAGATTTTTGCGGGCGATAGTCTTTGAATTCTTCCAAGAAGTTTTTCAGCATATCGTAGCCGTGTTCGGTCAGCAGGGCTTCGGGGTGGAACTGTACGCCTTCGACGGCATATTCCTTATGGCGTACGCCCATGATTTCGCCGTCTTCCGTCCATGCGGTAATTTCGAGGCAGTCAGGCAGGGTGGCGCGGTCGATGGCCAGGCTGTGGTAGCGCGTGCAGTTGACCGGATTGGGCAGGTCTTTAAACATGCCTGTGCCGTGATGGAAAACGGGGGAGACTTTGCCGTGCATCATTGTTTGCGCGCGCACGACATTGCCGCCGAATGCTTCGCCCATGGTTTGATGGCCGAGACACACGCCCATGATGGGCAGCCTGCCGGCAAAGTGCTGCATGGCCGCAACAGAAATGCCTGCTTCTTTCGGGGAGCAAGGGCCCGGGCCGATGACCAGATATTGCGGTTTCAGGGTCTCGATTTCTTCGATGGTGATTTCATCGTTGCAACGTACCAAAACTTCCTGCCCCAATTCGGCAAAGTATTGGACGATGTTGTAGGTGAAGCTGTCGTAGTTATCAATGAATAAAAGCATTTGCAAACCTTTAATGACATTTTGGCAGACAGGATAAGGCCCGTCAAAAGTGTAAAAATCGTTTATGTTTGCATAATATCACAATCTTTACCTAAAGGCCGTCTGAAACGGCGGATAAGACAAAACAGCTAAAAAATGCTATGCTTTACGCTTTGAACCTAATCTGTTTGAAGTGATGAAAAAGTATCTTATCCCGACTGCCGCCGTTGTTGTCGCCGCTGCGCTCGGCACGCCTTATTATCTTGGTGTCAAAGCGGAAGAAAGCCTGACCGAGCAACAAAAGCTGTTGCAGGAATCCGGTTTCCTGACCGTTGAATCCCACCAATACGATCGCGGCTGGTTCAGTTCAACCGAGACGACCGTCATCCGCCTCAAGCCGACCCTGCTTCAAAATACGCAAAAATACCTGCCGGACAATTTGAAAACCGTCCTGCAAGAGCCGATTACGGTCATCAACCACGTAACACACGGCCCGTTTGCCGGCGGCTTCGGCACGCGTGCACACGTGGAAACCGAGTTCCAATACTATCCGGAAACCAAAAAAGTTTTAGACCGCTTCTTCGGCCAGCAAACGCCGGTGACCATGACCAATACGGTTTACCTTTCCGGCGACGGCAAACTCAGCCTCAATATCCCCGCCTTCGACTATGAAGAGCTTTCCGGTATCAAGCTCAACTGGAAAGGCTTTGGCGGCAATACCGATTACAGCCAAGGCTTCAAAAGCTATCGCCACGATTATCTTGCGCCGTCTTTACAAGTCAAATTGGCCGACAAAGGCGATGTGTCTTTGGAAAACCTGCGCTTCCAATCCGAAACGGAAGACGGCCTGACCAAACTTGCTTTGGGCAAGAGCAGCATTACGCTGGATAAATTCCTGCTGCAATGGAAAGAAAATATCGATTACAACGTTAAGTTGAACGAATTGGTCAACCTTGTGACCAACCTGCAAATCGGTGCGTTTATCAATCCGACCGGCACGATTGCTCCGTCTAAAATCGAAGTCAGCAAACTGCGTTTCGATACCCAGACCAGCGAAGTCGATAAATTCATCAACAGTGAAGGCCGCTTCCAATTTGAAAGCCTGACTTATGGCGAAGACAAATACGGCCCTCTGGACATCAATGTCGCTGCTGAGCATTTGGATGCGGCATCACTTTTGGCATTGAAAAACAAAATTGCCGAAGTGTCCGTGAAGAAAATGAGCGAAGAAGAAATTCAGGCTTCCTTGATTCAGACGGCCAAAAACGAGGCTTCGGGCCTGTTTACCAATAATCCGGTTTTGAACGTCAAAACCTTCAAATTCACCATGCCTCATGGCGATGTCGATGTCAGCGGCAAACTCGCGTTTAAAGGTTTGGCGACCAAAGACCTCAACAATTTGGGCGATATGTTGAAGAAAACCGAAGCCGACTTCAATATGAGCGTACCGCAAAAATTGTTGGAGCAGCTCGCCGTCAACCAAGCCAGCAGCCTGTTTAGCGTTAATGCCGAAGATGAAGCCGCAGGCCGTGCCAGCATCGACGATATTAACGAGACCTTGCGCCTGATGGTGGACAGCACCATTAAAAGCATGGCAAGTGAGAAATATCTGACCTTAGAAAACGATAATGTCAAAACCCATCTGACTCTGCAAAATAGCGAGTTGAAATTAAACGGAAAAGTCCTTCAAAGCAACCCGGAACCCGAGTTTGACGAATCAGACTTTCCCAATAACTAATCCTCAATAACACAAACAGCGGTTTTAACTTCCCAGAAGTTAAAACCGCAAATCAACCCACAATCAAAAAGGAAACCCATGTTCCGTACCATGCTCGGCGGCAAAATCCACCGTGCCACCGTTACCGAAGCCGACCTCAACTACGTCGGCAGTATTACCGTTGACCAAGATCTGCTGGATGCGGCAGGTATTTGCGTGAACGAAAAAGTCGCCATCGTCAACAATAACAACGGCGAACGTCTTGAAACCTACACCATTCCCGGCGAACGCGGCAGCGGCGTCGTTTGCCTCAATGGCGCGGCCGCGCGTTTGGTTCAAAAAGGAGACATCGTGATTATCATGTCTTACGTCATGTTGTCCGAACCCGAAATTGCAGCGCATGAGCCGAAAGTCGTCCTCGTCGATGAGAACAATAAAATCCGCGACGTGATTTCTTATGAGCCGCCGCACACCGTGTTGTAATATTCAAACAAAGGCCGTCTGAAACGTTTCAGACGGCCTGTTTCCCAAATTCAACTTATCTGAAAGGCTTTGCCGTGAATATCCAAATCAACAACATCACCGTCAGCAACGATGCGCCCTTTACCCTTTTCGGCGGCATCAATGTCCTTGAAGACCTCGACTCTACGCTGAAGGCCTGTGAGCAATACGTTAAAGTAACCGATAAGCTCGGCATCCCTTACGTTTTCAAAGCCTCTTTCGACAAGGCAAACCGCTCTTCCATCCACTCTTTCCGCGGTGTGGGTCTGGACGAAGGCATGAAGATTTTTCAAGCGGTGAAACGCGAGTTTAACGTTCTCGTAATTACTGACGTTCACGAGCCTTACCAATGCCAGCCGGTTGCCGAAGTCTGCGATGTCATCCAGCTGCCTGCCTTCTTGGCACGTCAAACCGATTTGGTGGTGGCAATGGCGAAAACCGGCAATGTCATCAACATCAAAAAGCCGCAATTTCTCAGCCCGTCTCAAATGAAAAACATCGTCGAGAAATTCCAAGAAGCAGGCAACGAGCAAATCATTTTGTGCGAACGCGGCGCAAACTTCGGCTACGACAATTTGGTGGTCGATATTCTCGGCTTTGGTGTGATGAAAAAAACGTGTAACAACCTGCCCGTTATTTTTGACGTAACCCATTCCCTGCAAACGCGCGAATCCGGTGCAACCGCATCAGGTGGCCGTCGCGCCCAAGTATTGGACTTGGCGCTTGCCGGTATGGCAACCCGATTGGCCGGTTTGTTCCTTGAATCTCATGCCAATCCCGACCAAGCCAAATGCGATGGCCCAAGCGCATTGCCGCTTGCCCAATTGGAAGATTTCCTGACCCGTGTTAAAGCAATCGATGAAACCGTGAAATCGTTTGTGCCTATGGATATTCGTTAAGGGCAAATAAGTTAAAAGGCCGTCTGAAAGTATTTTCAGACGGCCTTT
>NZ_KV831677.1:153374-169372 GCF_001837185.1 Neisseria sp. HMSC064D07
AGGCCGTCTGAAAGTATTTTCAGACGGCCTTTTTATTAGCGTTACTGTCCGCGTAAAAACAACGCATCCAATTCTTTTAAAGTCAGTTTGACCCAAGTTGGACGGCCGTGGTTGCACTGGTTGCTGCGCGGCGTATTTTCCATATCGCGCAGGAGCGCATTCATTTCCGGCAGGGTAAGCCGACGGCCGGCGCGGACGGAGCCGTGGCAGGACATGGTGGCGAGGATGTGGTTTTCGTGTTCTTCGATGGTTTCGCTGCTGCCGACTTGGGCGAGTTCTTCCAAAACATCTTTCGCTAGTGAAACGACGTCGGCTTTACCGAGCATAGCGGGAACTGCACGGACGGCAAGGGTATTGCCGCCCATGTCGGACAATTCTAAGCCAAAGCCTGCCAGCGTTTCGGCATGATCTGCAAGGGCGGCGCATTCTTCGTGGGATGCGGCAAAGGTTACAGGAATGAGCAGGCGCTGGCTTTGCAGGTTGCCGTTTTCCTGACGTTGGCGTTTCATTTTCTCGTAGTTGACGCGTTCGGCGGCAGCGTGCATATCGATGAGCAGCAGGCTGTCTTCGGCTTGGGCAAGAATGTAGATGCCTAATAGTTGGGCAATGGCAAAGCCGAGAGGCGGCAATTCGGATTGGGATGGGATGCCGTCTGAAAGCGGCGTATCTGTTTGGGGAGTAAGCGTTTCAGACGGCATATTGCCAAAACGTGCCTGTTCGAATTGGCTTAACTCAAGGTCGATGTCGTCGGTTTTTTTGTAAAGCTCGGCGTAAGTATTCATGGCTGCACGGCTTTCGCGCAGGGACAGGCTGTGTTGTTGCGGCGCGCGCGCAGCTTGGTAAGGCATAGGCGCGGTTTTGCCTGATGAGCCAAAGGCATTGCGTGTATCGGGTTTGTTGCCTGTCGGATAGTTGGATGCGCTATCAAACAGATTTTCGCCGTCGTTTTCAGACGGCATTGGGGCAGACGTAACGCCGGTAATGTCATGCAGCACTTCGCCTGCGTTGCTGACGCTTTCGGTCAAGTCGGCACGCGTATCGGCAAGGGCTTTGTTGAGCGTGTGGAACACAAGTTGATGCACCTGCTGGCTGTCACGGAAGCGGATTTCGGTTTTGGTCGGGTGGACGTTGACATCTACGGCTTCGGGCGGCAGGTCGAGGAAGAGGACGAAAGCAGGCGTCAGTGCGTTGTGCAATACGTCGCGGTATGCCTGCTTGACGGCATGGAGCATGACTTTGTCGCGGACAAAACGATGGTTGACGAAGCAGTATTGTTTGTCGGTTTTGCCTTTGGCGAAAGTCGGTTTGGCAATCGCGCCATAGAGCCGCAGCGAGCCATTGCCGCTGTCAATTTCCAATGAGGCCGTCTGAAAATCATCGCCGACGATGGCGGCAATCCGTTCATGCAGGCTTTGTGCAGGAAGTTTGAATACTTGCTTGCCGTCGCGTTTGAGTGAGAAGGCAATGTGCGGATGCGCCAGCGCAAGGCGTTCGAGCATGGTGGCGCAGTGGGCGTATTCGGTGTTTTCGGATTTGAGGAACTTGCGCCGCGCCGGTGTATTGAAGAAGAGTTCGGCGGCCTCGATGGTGGTGCCGATGGGGTGGGCGGCTGCTGTAGGGCTGCTGAGTTTGCCGTCTTCGGCTTTGACTTGGGTCGCGTGCGAACTGTCTTCTTGACGGCTAGTCAGGGTCAGGCGGCTGACGGAGGCGATGCTTGCCAAACCTTCGCCTCGAAAGCCCATGCTGGCAACGTGTTCCAAATCGTTTAAGGTTTTGATTTTGCTGGTGGCGTGGCGGTGGAGTGCGAGTTCGATGTCGTCGGGGTGGATGCCGCCGCCGTTGTCGTTGACGCGGATGAGGCGGATGCCGCCGCCGGCCAGCTCGACATCAATCGCCGTTGCGCCTGCATCGATACTGTTTTCAACGATTTCTTTTAAGGCGTTGGCAGGGCGTTCGACCACTTCGCCGGCGGCGATTTGGTTGACAAGATGGTCGGGCAGGGCGGCAATTCGGGACATCGGTTTCTTTCAAAAAAGCAACGGAGGAAGAGAAAATTACAGGTATTTGCGCATCAATTCGCATTCGACGCGGACAGTTTTGTTCAGCTGTAACACGGCAGTACCGAGCGACTCGTAGCGGTTGAGGCGATAAAAAGGCACGGAATTGAGTGAAGCATACAGTTTGAGAAAGCTGAGGCCTGCATTTCGTGCCATTTCTTCGGCACGGCTGAGCAGAGCCGTACCCAAGCCGAGATTGTGGAAGAGCGGATGGACGTATAAGGCGTCCAGTTGCGCTTCTTTGAAATCGACTTGGAAGAAGCCTTGAATCAGCCCTTTGTATTCGACCACCCACAAGGCTTTGTTTTTGTCGGAGATGGTTTCTAAATAGCTGTTGATGTCGAGCAGACTTTCCCATGTGTGCATAATGGTTTCATCGTAACTGCGGATGCAGGCGTATTGAACGGCATGCAGATGGGCATTGTGTATGGCTTGGCAGTCTTTTTCGGTTGCCGGACGGAGGATGGTCAGAAGGCTCATGGCGGATGGTCGGAAAAATTGATTTCAGACGGCCTTTGGCAATCAAAGGCCGTCTGAAAAAAGTGGGTAAGGTTACAGGCTTTGATGTAAGGTTTGTGCGGTTTGGAATGCGTTGTCCGCATCGTTGGCCAAGACGGTAAAGTGGCCCATTTTTCGGCCTTTGCGCGCGGCTTTTTTACCGTAAAGATGCAGATGTGCATTCGGGTTGCTTTGCAACGGCAGCCATTCGGGTTCGCCGCCATCTTCCTTCCAAACGTCGCCCAAAATATTTGCCATACAGCAAGAGCTCAGCAATTTAGTGTCAGCCGGAGGCAGGTTGCACATCAGGCGGACCTGTTGCTGGAATTGGTCTGCCGCGCAGGCGTCGATGGTATGGTGGCCGGAATTGTGCGGACGCGGTGCGATTTCGTTAACGACCAATTCATGCGTGTCGCCGACAACAAACATTTCTACCGCCAATACGCCGACGTAGTTCAATTCATCGGCCAAACGCTGTGCCATTTGTCGCGCCTGTTGCTGAATGTCGGCACTCAGACGCGCAGGGACGATGGAGTAGGCGAGGATACCGTTTTCGTGAATGTTTTCGGCAGGGTCGAAAGTTTGCACGTTGTCATTGTTCAGACGGCATACGATAACGGAAATCTCGCCGCGCAAGTCCACCATTTTTTCTAAAACGCAATCCACGTCGCCGTGTTCGGCAAATGCGGCTTTGAGTTCATCCAATGTTTTTACGCGGATTTGGCCTTTGCCGTCGTAGCCCAAAGTGGCAGTTTTCAAGATGCCGGGCAAAAATTGTACGCTTTCTTCAGTAATGTCTTCGGCCTTGCAAACTGCTTGATATGGTGCGGTTTGCAGACCTGCTTTTCGTATCCATGCCTTTTCCTGAATGCGGTTTTGCGCGATGGCAACGCAGTCGCCGCTGGGGGAAACATTGGTATGTTTGGCGAGAAAACGCATCGCGCCGGCATTGACGTTTTCAAACTCGGTCGTAACTGCCGCGCATTTTGCTAATTCTTCCAAAGCTGCTTCATCATCAAATGGCGCGCATAAATGGCAGTCGGCAAATTCCGCTGCCGGCGCATTCGGGTCGGGATCGAGTACGGTTACTTTGTAGCCCATGGTTTTGGCAGCAACAGTAAACATTCTGCCTAATTGTCCGCCGCCAAGAATGCCGAGCATAGCAGGAGGGAGGATGGGGGATGTGTTCATGGATAATCGCTTTATGAAGAAATTGGGTAGGGTGTTTGCAGGCCGTCTGAAAAGGGTTTATGGGTTTCAGACGGCCTGATGTTTTAAAGTTTGCCGATAAATTGCGGCGGAACGTTTTCAGTTAACCATACGCCGTTGTCCGCCAGATAAAATTGGTGTCCTGCTGCAAGCATGGCGACAGTGTCGATGGTCAATACAACAGGCTTGCCGTGGCGGGAGCCGACGTTGACGGCTGTTTCGGCATCGGCAGACAGATGGACAAAATGGCGCGAGGCAGAATGCAGGCCTTGCTCCAAAATAGATGGAACGGAGCGCTCAGCCGTACCGTGATACAAAATCTGAGGAGGCGTTGCCACTTTGTGTTCGATTTGAACTTGTGCCGTCGAATGACCTTGTGCAGCGCGGATACGTTTGCCGTCTTCAGAAAGGGTAAACCTTTTTTTATCGTTGTTTTCGACCACTTCCAACAATATTTCGTAGGTCAGCGGATTGCCCGTAAAGTCGCGATCGGGATGGTTTACCTGCGTCAGTAGGGTATCAATATCCACCCAGCCGTCTTTATCCAAAGTAATGCCGATTTGCTCGGGATGATGGCGCAAGATAAAGCTGAGGAATTTGCTGATGGATTTTAGTTGTTTTTCGTTTAGTATCATTATGCCCATTTTAGACTGATATAGTTTAGAAGATCAGTATTTAATTTTTATAGTAGCCTAAAAATTTCTAGAGATTATAGGCTTTACTTTTGACAGTATTAACGAACTATTCCCATACTTTGTGAATGATTCATCTGTTTTTCCATTTCACGTTGTTCAGCTTCTAACTGAAAGTTTTGTTCAGTTTTCAGTATATCTTTAAAGCTTTCTCTAGAATCAATGTTCATTGCTTCATTGACATCAACTTTAGCGATTCGGAGAAAAGCATTATCCTTATGCATGACGCCCAGACAGTTATCTTTTGTGATATTGAATGCCATAATTTCAGGAAGTTTTTTAGCATAGGCTTCAGCGGTTAAGGCCGTAATACTGTTCTGAATACTGTCTTCTGAATAAGGCAGATGATGTTTTTTTATAAATTCAGTAAATTTGTCTGTAATTTGCGCGTGAAGTTTTTGCGCCTGCTCTGGCATATTTTTGAGAGAATAAGGATAGTTCTGCTCTTCGGTTTCAGATTTAGGGTTAGTAATCGGAACATACTCAAATTGATTGTCACCATTGATGGTATGATCAAAGTATTGCGGTGTTTTCGGGTGGGATTTGTCGTAATATACTCTGCGGCGGTTTCCATCACCCAAGTCTAGGCCGTTGATCTCGAGCTGACGCTCTTCCAGTCCCAGCCCCTTCATATCGATGACCAGCTTGGCTTTTGGGTCATGTGCGTAATG
Organism: Neisseria sp. HMSC064D07; assembly: GCF_001837185.1. Taxonomy (NCBI): domain Bacteria; kingdom Pseudomonadati; phylum Pseudomonadota; class Betaproteobacteria; order Neisseriales; family Neisseriaceae; genus Neisseria; species Neisseria sp. HMSC064D07. The sequence goes on from NZ_KV831677.1 coordinate 158,502, forward strand.
CTTGCGCACGATGTAGCTGATGACGCGCGCCGCGTAGCTGTTGCGGTAGTCCGATTCGCCGTGCGGTCCCAAACGGATCTGGTCACCGGGTTGGTCGAAATAGGTTTTGGCCAGAATTTCCTGCTGATTATTGGAAATGGTCATATCGGGGTTGAATTTCAGACCTTTGGTAGGGATAATTTTTCCTTTTGGATCATTGTTTTGATAGAGTTGGTATAGTTTTTCATCTAAAAAATACTGCTCGTATCCGAATCCGGTTCCGACAACCTCTTGCAGGCTGAGCTTGGTTTTCCCCTGCTGTTTCTGTTCGTAGCTGACGACGGCATTCCAGCCCGCAATCATTGCCAACGCCTCATCGTTGCGTTCAGCATCCTGCAACGTTTTTGCAGGCCTCGTATAGTCTTTGCGCTTGGCATCGCTTTCTGCAATTTTGTCGATTTCGGCAAGTACCCGGTTTTCCGTTTCTTTATGTCCCTGTTCGTAGTAAAAGAAACCGTGCTGGATTTCGTGTCCGAGTTGGAAGATAAGAGATTTTTGTTCGGCCGAAGTTTCCAATTTTAGCAAGTTGATGGAAATTTGTTTTTTTTCTGAACTATAGCTCGCTCCGGCATGAGGATTTTGGTTGACAGTTATCTTATCCAAATAGCCTTTTTCTGCTGCCGTATTGAGCCTTTCGTTTAATGCAGGGGAAGCAGTTACTGCAGCAAGCAGATTACGGTATTCATCTGACTTTTTGCCGTTAGGTAGAGAGTTTTGGGCAAAGTTGTCTAAAACAGTTTGCAGCTTAGGATTGATTTTATTCATTTTCTACAAACCTTTTTTAAAAACAAGAAAGGTAATTTCATTGATACAGTCATGCAATACTTTTTCTTTGCTTTCCCCTTGGTAGAACACATTAAGATGAGATTTATATCCATCCGGATACGTTTTTACGTAACCATTAAAAGGTCTGCCCATATGTCCTTTACCTGTGTAAATAAACCCCGCCTGCTCCAGCAGCGGATGGAAATGATCCAAATCCATCTGGCAAATCGGTGTGGCAGGGAGATTCCCCCCTCCATCACCGAAATGTAAGCGCATTTTTCCGGATTGATCTTTTGTAAAATTAATTGACCAGATCCAATCGCTGTCGCCAAACTTATTACCGATATAAAAATCACTATAACCGTCTGTGCGTTCCAGCAACTTTAAATTCATCACTTTCCCTGCCGTTTCAATCTCAAAATCCTCAGGCGATTGGGCATAGCGTAAGAAATCCAATACCTTGGTCAATACTTCGGGTGCGGTCAGATTAGGTCTTCCGGCAATCTGCTGTTTATTTTGATTCATAGTGTTACCCTCCTTTGCGGGCATGGGTTTTACGGTAGAACAGGCTGAAAGCAGCAGCCCGACGGTCAATACGGTTGCGATTGTGTATTTCATGGGGTTCTTTCAAAACTGGGAAGCTGATCTTTCAGATGGCCTTTTGTCAAGAAACGTCGTCTGAAACAGCAGCCTCGTTTCCAGCTGAGACAGATTAATAGAAATCCGAGTTTCCTCCGTATTATAGCTGGCGCCGGCATGCGGATTTTTATTGACCGCCAGTTTGTCCAAATAGCCCTTTTCCGCTGCGGTATTGAGGCGTTCGGTCAATACGGGTGATGCCGTTACGGTGGCAATCAGATTGCGGTATTCGTTTGAGTTTTTGCCGTTGGGGAGCGAATTTTGGGCAAAGTCGTCCAATATCTTTGCAGTTGAGGATTGATCTGACTCATGTTTTATGACTCCGGCTTGAAAATATCGAAAGTAATTTCATTGATGCATTTATGCAGTACTTTTTCTGCACTTCCCCCCTGATAAAAGACTTGGAGATCTGCTTCGTAGCCATTCGGATATTTTTTTTCATAGCCGTTGAAAGGCTTGCTTAAGCGTCCCTTCCCTGTATAGGTAAACCCCGCCTGCTCCAGAAGTGGATGGAACTGATCCAAATCCATCTGGCAAATCGGTGTGGCAGGGGGATACCCCCCTCCATCACCGAAATATAAACGCATTGTCCCACTTTTATCCAAATCGAAATTAATCCACCAGCTCCAGCCGGTATTTCCAAAATTATTACCTGCATAAAAATCCCATGGCGATTTTTCTTCTTTGCTATATGGGGCAAGTTTCATTTTCATCACCTTTTCCGCCGTTTCAATCCGGAAGTCCTCAGGCGATTGGGCATAGCGTAAGAAATCCAATACCTTAGTCAATACTTCGGGTGCGGTCAGGTTTGGTCTTCCAGGTGTGGTTTGTATATTCTGATTTATGGTTTTACTCTCTTTTGTAGGCATTGTGTTGACGGAAGAACAGGCTGAAAGCAGCCCGACAGTTAATATAATTGCGGTTCCGTATTTCATGGTTTTTTTCTTTAGAGATAAGTTTTCTTTTGGATAAACTTCAGTCAAAAAGGCCATCTGAAAATTATTTATCCAATCCTTCTTGCACCATTTGTGCTGCGCGGATTACTGCGCGGGCTTTATTTTGAGTTTCCTGCCATTCGGATGTTGGGTCGGAGTCGGCAACTATGCCTGCGCCACTTTGGACGAAGAGGGTATTGTTTTTAATCACGGCAGTACGGATGGCAATGGCTAAGTCCATGTCGTTGTTGAAACTCCATACGCCGACTGCGCCGCCGTAGATGCCGCGTTTGCTTGGTTCGACTTCTTCGATGATCTCCATGGCGCGGACTTTGGGTGCGCCTGAAAGTGTGCCTGCCGGGAAGGTGGCGGCGAGGATGTCCATGTTGGTCATACCGTCTTTCAGACGGCCTTCGACGTTGGAGACGATGTGCATTACATGGGAGTATTTTTCAATCACCATTTTGTCGGTGACTTTGACTTCGCCGGTTTTACTGATACGGCCGACGTCGTTGCGTCCTAAGTCAATCAACATGACGTGTTCGGCAATTTCTTTGGCATCGCTCAGCAGGTCTTGCTCGTTGGCGAGGTCTTCGGCTGGTGTTTTGCCACGCAGGCGTGTACCGGCGATAGGACGGACGATGACATCGTCGCGTTCGCGGCGGACGAGGATTTCAGGCGAAGAGCCGACAATATGGAAATCGCTGAAATCGTAGTAGAACATATACGGCGATGGGTTCAGCGTACGCAGGGCGCGGTAGAGGGCAAGCGGATTGTCGGTAAATTCCATGCTCATGCGTTGACTGGGGACAACCTGCATGCAGTCGCCTGCAAAGATGTAGTCTTTGATTTTGTTGACGCAGACTTTGAAAGGTTCTTCTTCAAATTCGCTGACTGCTTGGGTTTGTTTGCTGCCAAGGGAAAGCGGGATGGCGCAACTTTGGCGTAACTGGGTACGGATGTCTTCAAGTCGTTCGCGCGCGCGTTCGTAGCCGTTGGCTTGAGACGGATCGGCATAAACAATCAGGTAGATTTTGCCGCTTAGGTTATCCACTACGGCAAGCTCTTGCGAGAGCATCAGGAGGATGTCGGGCGTACCGAGCGGATCGGCTTTGGCCGTATGTTTCAGGCGGTGGGCAAAATGTTCAAAATTGTAGATGGTTTCATAACCGAAATAGCCGACCAGGCCGCCGGTAAAGCGTGGCAGGCTTGGGATTTCGGGCGTTTTGAAGCGGTTGTGGAAGGCTTCGATAAAGGGCAGGGGATTGCCGTCGTGTTGTTCGACGATTTCGCCGTTTTGATACACATCGACATGTTTGCCGCTGGTTTTGAGATAATGGCTGCAAGGCAGACCGATAAAGGAATAGCGGCCGAAGCGTTCGCCACCGACAACGGATTCGAGCAGGTAGGTGAAAGGCTTGTTGGCAAGTTTGAGGTAGATTGAGAGCGGTGTGTCCAAGTCGGCAAGCAGCTCTTGAACGAGTGGAATGCGGTTGTAACCTTGTGCGGCTTGGGCTTGGTATTCTTGTTTGCTGATCATCTTGATAAGTCTTTCAGACGGCCTGTTTTAGGGTGTTAAATCGTGTGAAGAGTATAGCATTTTATTGGGATTGTTGACAGTCTGAGCGTTATGTCAGATATGGAAAACGCCGTCTGAAAAAGACGGCGCGAGGTATCAGGCAAGGGTATTGGAGATTTTGTTTTTTCGGCTCCGTTTCCACTTGAAAATATAAGCGGCAACAACGGGAATCAGGGCGATAATGGATTTGAATGTCCAGCCTGAATACCATGTGCCTTCGGGAACATCGCTTGCAAGCCAAGTGAAGTACGGCCACCAGCAGGCAACCAGGCTGCCGAGGAACAGCGGCCAAATATGACGGCTTAAGTTGCGTTGCCATAAAAGGAAACAGATGACTGCCCAAACGAAAGTCAGTACGGTAATCAGGAGAATGGTGTAGGCATCTGAAATCAGGATGGCGGCAATGTAGTAGCTGAGTCCGACCCATAATAGGGCAAGTATCAAGACGATGATTTCTTCCGGGCGTTTAAACATGATTTTTCTCTTTTGTAAGACTGGCAATGCGTTAATACTATACCCTAAACAAGAAGCGATGATAAGAGTCTTTCAGACGGCCTTGTAGCCGGGTTTGCTATAATGAGTGCAATCAATTTTTTGGAAAGGACAAACCATGACGGCAAACTTTCAAGAAACGCTGAAGGCTTTGGGCAAACAGGCGAAAAAGGAAGCCGCGGAGCGGGAAGCCGAAGCGAAGGCTAAAAAGCAGGTAGAGGATGTGGATTTCAGTAAGGCAGTTGGTAAGGTTACGCCGTTGAAAAATGCCGGCAATTATTATGAACAGCCCCGCGATAAATCGCCTATCAAGCCGCGATCTAAAGAAATGGCGACTTTGGAGCAGGAAGATTATTTTTATGTGGGCAGCGGCGGCTGGGAAGAACCGCCGGCTTCGTTCAGTAAAAACGGGCAGGGTAAAAATGATTTGATGCGTTTGCGAAACGGCCATTATCCTGTGGTGGCGGATGTGGATTTGCACGGCTATACGCAGGAAGAAGCGCAGCAGGTATTGAACGAGTTTATTGAGTTTACGAAAAAACGCGGCGTTTGCGGCGAGATTGTCCACGGCAGCGGCTTGGGTTCTTCAGGCTATAAACCGGTTTTAAAAAATATGACGCGCCGCTGGTTGATGCAGCATCCTGATGTGTTGGCTTATGTCGAGCCTCGAAAAGGCAATGATGGCGCTGTCAGGATTTTGTTGAAACGTCAACGTCGAGACGATGATTGGAAACAGTAAAATAAAAAAAGCAGTGTCGATAAAATGACACTGCTTTTTGATGTTTATCAGACTAAGAAGATTTCTTTTTGGAAACCGATTCGCAACCTTTACCATTGGTCATTGCGGTTTTGAAATTATTGGCGGAATCAATATCAGTGCATTTGTAAGCATTGCCCAAACTATCCATCCAAACGGAAAGGGTATAGCCTGTTTTTGTGGGAATGGCTTTCAAACGATAGGCTCGGCTTGTACTGGTATCAACCATTTCGACAGAGTATTGGTATTTGTCTGCCAAATCTTTATGGCCTTTATATGAGGAAATAAAGTCATCTAACTTGGTTTTAATCTCATCAGTTTTCCACTTTGGATTTTTAACCATCTGGTTTTTAAAAGCGGAATTGATGGCGACTAACTCAGCATGCGCTTGTGATTGGTAGCCGCGTTCAATGTAGCGGTTGTAAGACGGAATGGCAATGACGCTCAAGATAGCTAAGATGGCGACGGCAATCATCATCTCAACCAGCGTAAAGCCTAGTTGTTGGGTAGAGGTAGTATTCATTATATTATTCGCTGGCAACGTAAGACTGAAGAACGACTTGGGTATTGGCATTCTTACCCCATGCCTTGGCGGTAACGCGGTAGGTAATTCGACCCTCAGTAGTTTTGCCTAAATATTCGATAATGTAGCGTGGATTGTTTGCGATGCCGCTTTTTTTATCTAAAGGATATTCCGTACCATTGGTGTCAATACACAGGTTTTTGTCGCATTTGCGCTTCCAAGCATCTACGGTTGGGCTACCTTCTTCAGTAAAATCGCCATTGGATTTGACGTTTGGTGTGGAACATAAACCTTTTTCACATTTTGCGGTAAAAGTAGTCTTTTTCCCTTCAATATCAAAAATTTGATTTTCACCTTCACGCAATGCCGCTTCGGCCAAAGTGGTTGCCAGTTTGCGGTCGGCATCGTTGGTGCTGATACGCTGTTCGGTATTGTAGGACTGGGTAGCTGTGACCACGAGCAGGGCGATGACGACCATCATCATTAAAACGATAAACAAAGCATAGCCCTGCTGCCGGTCAGGTTTGATTAGAGTGATCGGTCGGCGCATACGTTTCCTCCGCGGATAGTGGCATTAATATTATAGATATCGACTTTATTGTCTTGTTCTTTTGATGAGTCAATACTGCCGTTATTCAGTACGATTTGGATAGAAGCCGGAGACTTAGCCTCAGCTGAGATATCCAATGCGTTTTTGTAATCAAATGATTCTGTATTTACTCCGCTGGCAGATGCATTTTCAGAATTAGGACATTCTGCATAGATATAGTGGATATCCATAGCAGTGATGCCTTTAATCAACAGCTGCGGGTTACTCCATGAGCCATCATTTGATAATTGGAAACGGAACAAACCGCTCTCTTCGCCAAGTTTACCGACAGCGTAGGCAATCATTTCATGTTTCATAATGGCGATACTGCCGTCTTGATCAGAGTCGTTAATTTTTAAAGCCATTTTTGCCGCCGCCAAATCTTTAATTTCTGTTTGAGGTTTGGCAATACCGAAACAGCTGCTGGCAATGGCAGTTTTTGCAGCAGGGTTTGCTTTGTCGATTCCATATTGAAACAGCAGGGCTTTGCCGGTTTGAGCAAAACCTGCATAGCCTAATTTATTGATTTCTTTAACTGGCAACAGCTTATTCACACCAGCTGTTTTCAATGTGTATTCATCCGAGCCTTTGTCTTCTATTACTGCAGAGGCGGGAGAATTCGACATGTTGAAGCAACCGAAATTGCCTGCCATACGCGCATCGCGGACGATCATGTTGGCGGTGTTGCGCAAATCTTGCTGGATACCGATGCGGGAGTTGGCAGATTTGTTTAATCCGCGTGCAGTGAAGTAGGTGGAGCTGACAGCCATTAAGACGATCATACTGAGCAGGCTGGCAACCAGAAATTCAAGGATACTGAAACCGCGCATCGCGGTTTTATTGGAAATATGGTTGAGTAAGCGTTTATTGTTCATTGTTAGTCTCTTACGCGTGATTGGTAGGTATAGACAACGTGATGCCCCGATTTATTGAGATTTTTTGCGCTATTTTCTTCTTCGACATCTTGCAACCATAAAACTTTAACGATGGTCGTGTCGCCTTTGCCATCGCATTTTGCGTTAAACCCATTTTCGTAAGTTGGCTCTGCACCGGAAGAATCTTTGCAGATGGTTGAGAACACTTGGGCTTCGGGAAGGGCTTTGGCTAAGTCGGCCTTAAACTGTGCAATTTGAGCCTGTGCAAGTTGGGCTTTGCTCATTTTGGCTTCAAATTTTCCAGTTTGTTTAGAGTCGGATTTTAGATAGGCATCATAGGATTTTTTATAACGGGAGGTTTTTTCCCCTGTAGTATCGGTTTCTTCAGAGAGCTTTGGGTTAATGAGCATGCCTTCGATCAGATTTTGCGTAATTTGGGCGACTGTGGTTTGATTTTCAGACTCGCGCACGTTGGATACGGTACGCAATTGAACAGCCAGCAGGGCGAGTACGCCGATAGCAAGGACAAACATGGCAATCAAAACTTCAATCAGGGTCATACCTGATTGAAGTTTTGGAGTAGAGCTTGTTGAGCTTGTTTTCAGACGGCCTTTAAATGATCTGAGATGAGTAGGATTAGTAATGTTCATAAGATACCGTTGTTATTATTTGGAAGTGTATTCGCACATTTTGCGCTCATCGTTTTTAGCACAGATTTCGACATGCCCATTGCCATTAATTAAAAGTACGGTAGCACGGGCTTTCTTGGTTTCAGCATCGGCAGCGGATTTATCTGTCAGGCTGATTTTGATGTGGCCGTCTGAAAATTGATAATTCTTGCCATCGGTCGAATGGCCAAATGTACCATTGGGCAGGAATCTCCACCAGACTTCTTTTGAAGCTGAAGTAGAGAGGGCAGAACGGTCATTGCCGATAGGGATGTAGTCGAAGCTGTATTCTACTTTGTCGGTGCCTCCATTGAGAATAATGGAGCGGACGGATAAATCGACTGTATCGTTTTTATAGTTGGAATCTCCGTTTTTATCGGCGTAGGCCAACATACCATTACCGGCATATTTGGAATTGCAACCGTTATTGGGCGATCCATCGGATTTGATTTTGACCGGGCAGATGTAAACGGGAAGATTGAGACGGACGGCCTCATTTCGCGCGAAGCGCAGCAGATTGGCAATTTGCTCTGCTTGCGATGCCGCACGTCTGGAGGCAATCCATTGATTCATATTGGGAAGTGCGATGACGGCCATTACTGCTGCAATAGTAATGACGATCAGCAACTCAATTAGAGTGAAGCCTTTTTGTGTCTGATACATGAGTGATTTTTGGTAGTAATGTGTTGGGGTAACCGACGTTTTCTCTTTTGCATTTGCCTGTGGCAATGCTTTTGCTTTTATTGGATTTATTCTAAACGATTTTGGAATGCGTGACTAATAAAATATGAAATTCGGTTAGTTTTTCAGATAACCTGTCTCAATCTTCCATCAACATGGATTCTGGAACATAGGCGGCATTATCAAATTTGGTAAATTGACCCATCCAAGTGAGGAATACTTTCCCGACGGGACCGTTACGGTGTTTACCGATAATACATTCCGCCAAGCCTTTTGCGGGTGATTCTGAGTTGTAGTATTCGTCGCGATACATAAACATAATCAAGTCGGCATCTTGTTCGATTGCGCCGGATTCACGCAAGTCGGACATCATCGGGCGTTTGTCGGTACGTTGCTCAACCGTACGGCTCAACTGCGACAGGGCAATGACGGGAACTTGCAATTCTTTAGCCAATGCTTTGAGGGAGCGCGAAATTTCGCCAAGCTCGGAAGCGCGGTTGTCAGAACGGCCGGAACCTGACATTAATTGCAGATAGTCGATGACGATCAAGCCCAATTTGCCGTTGAACTGGCGCGCAAGACGGCGGGCGCGGGCGCGGAGTTCGAGCGCGGTCAAACCCGGAGTTTCATCGATATATATTGGTGCATCGGAGAGTTTAACAACTGCTTCGTTCAGACGGCCCCAGTGTTCGTCTTGCAATCTGCCGGTTTTTAAAACGCTTTGGTCTAAACGTCCGACTGAACTCAGCATACGCATAACCAGCTGCGCACCGCCCATCTCCATCGAAAATACGGCGACAGGCAGTTTGCCCTCTACGGCAACGTGTTCTGCGATGTTGATTGAAAAGGCGGTTTTACCCATAGACGGACGGCCCGCCACGATAATCAAATCGCCCGGTTGAAGGCCTGATGTTTTTTTGTCGAGGTCGATAAAACCTGTCGATATGCCGGTTACCTCATCAGGATTGTCGCGCGAATAAAGCATATCGATGCGCTCGACCACTTCTTTCAAAAGGTCGGGCATCTCAAGGAAGCCTTGTTTGGATTTGGCGGTACTTTCGGCGATTTGGAATACTTTGTTTTCTGCCTCGTCCAAAAGCTGGCCTGCATCACGCCCTTGCGGATTGTATGCGCTGCGTGCAATTTCTGTACCGACTTCGGCAAGCTGGCGCATGATGGAACGCTCGCGCACGATTTCGGCGTAGCGGCGGATATTGGCTGCGGATGGTGTGTTTTGCGCCAGTGTAATCAGATAGTTGAATCCGCCTGCCGCTTCCAATTCTTCATTGCGTTCCAAATTTTCTTGGACGGTAATAACGTCGGCAGGACGGCTTTCATTAATCAGGTTGGCAATCGCACGAAAAATCAGGCGGTGTTCGTGGCGATAGAAATCCTCGCCGGAAACGACATCAGCAATACGGTCCCAAGCAGAATTTTCCAGCATCAAGCCGCCCAATACGGATTGCTCCGCTTCAGTGGAATGTGGCGGCAGTGACAATGCGCTGATTTCACGGTCTTCAGACGGCATATCGGAATAATTGCTCATGACGGGCATCTCTGGCTGGAAAATTGCAATCCACTATTATAGCGCAGTGTAAGTTCAATTGGTTTGTTTAGGCTAAAGCAGGTAAAATAGCAATGTTGTCGATTTGACAACACACACTACCAAAATATAAATATCAATAATTAGGAGCATAAAAATGGAACACAAGCTGCCACAATTGCCTTATGAACTGGATGCGTTGTCCCCTCATCTGACCAAAGAAACTTTGGAGTTTCACTACGGCAAACACCATCAAACTTACATCACCAATTTGAACAATCAAATCAAAGGCACTGAGTTTGAAGAAATGCCTTTGGAAGAAATCCTGAAAAAATCTTCCGGCGGTATGTTCAACAACGCTGCCCAAACGTGGAACCATACTTTCTACTGGCTGGGCTTTACCCCTAAAGGCCAAGGCAAACCTGCCGGCGAATTGGCTGCGGCCATCGATGCCAAATGGGGCAGCTTCGAGAAATTCCAAGAAGCGTTCGATGCTTGCGCGGCCGGTACTTTCGGCTCTGGTTGGGCATGGTTGGTGAAAACGCCTGCCGGTGAATTGGATCTGGTTTCTACTTCTAATGCAGGTACTCCGCTGACTACTGAAAACACTCCGCTGTTGACTTGCGACGTATGGGAACACGCCTACTACATCGACTACCGTAACAGCCGTCCTAACTACCTGAAAGGTTTCTGGGAAATTGTTAACTGGGATGAAGTTGCCAAACGCTTTGCCGCATAAAACGATATGAATGAAAAGGCCGTCTGAAAAATTTTCAGACGGCCTTT
>NZ_KV831677.1:169472-198591 GCF_001837185.1 Neisseria sp. HMSC064D07
AGGCCGTCTGAAAAATTTTCAGACGGCCTTTTTGTCGATATGGGTGTGAAGAAATGGTTTAGATGAATGTTTTTTCTGTCTGATGCGCAAAATTATCATGGAGCAGAAAAAAGGATAAACGGGAGATTATGCTAAAATATTGTCAACAATTTTCTGATTTCGCATGATATGGAATCAGCGTTTGACACACATAGACAAGAGGATTTTATGAAATTTCTAGACCGTGAGGCAACCATTGCCAAACCCGGCTTTAATCGTTGGCTGGTACCGCCTGCCGCTTTGGCCGTACATCTTGCCATCGGGCAGATATACGCTTATTCCGTGTTCAATGCGCCGCTAACCAAGCTTATCGGTATTACTGAGTCAGCTGCAGGAGATTGGAAGCTGACCACGGTTGGTTGGATTTTTAGCATTGCCTTGGCGATGTTGGGCGCGTCTGCCGCTATGTTTGGTACTTGGATGGAACGCGTTGGGCCGCGTAAGGCGATGTTTGTTGCCGCCTGCTGTTTTAGTTTGGGCTTTTTTGTGTCGGCGATTGGCGTCCATACGCATAATCTGTTTTTGCTTTATTTGGGCAATGGTGTGATTGGCGGGGTTGGTTTGGGCTTGGGTTATATCGGGCCTGTATCGACACTGATGAAATGGTTTCCCGATAAACCGGGCATGGCGACAGGCTTGGCGATTATGGGTTTTGGCGGCGGCGCGATGTTGGCTTCGCCTTTATCCGTGTCGCTGATGAATTTTTTCTCCAGTGAAACTTCAGTTGGCGTAGCGCAGGCTTTTGTCGTTTTAGGATTGTTTTATTTGGTGTTGATGATGTTCGGCGCGTTTACGATCCGTGTACCTGCCGATGGCTGGAAACCTAAAGGTTATGTTGCGCCGAAAATCAAAAACAAATTGGTCAGCAGTAATCACGTCAATGTTTCCGAAGCCATGAAGACGCCACAATTTTGGCTCTTGTTTTGGGTGTTGTGTCTGAACGTGACAGCGGGTATCGGCGTTTTAGGTCAGGCTTCTGTCATGATTCAGGAGCTGTTTTCTGAAACTTCTGTCGGTAAACAGGCTGCCATTGGCGCAGGTGCGGCGGCAGGTTTTGTGAGCCTGTTGAGCCTGTTTAATATGGGCGGCCGATTTTTGTGGTCCAGCGTGTCCGACAAAATCGGGCGTAAAAATACTTATACTATTTTCTTTGTGCTCGGCTCGCTGTTGTATTTTGCCATTCCGTCTATTGGCGGGGGCGGTAACAAGGCTTTGTTTGTTATTGGTTTCTGCGTCATTATTTCCATGTATGGCGGCGGTTTTGCAGCGATTCCGGCGTATTTGAAGGATTTGTTCGGCACTTATCAAGTCGGTGCAATCCACGGCAGGATTTTGCTGGCATGGTCAACTGCGGCTGTTATTGGCCCGGTGTTGGTCAACTATATCCGCCAAAGCCAAATTGAAAGCGGCGTTCCGGCTGCTGAAGCTTATAGCATTACCATGTATATTATGGCGGGTTTGTTGATTGTCGGCTTATTGTGTAATTTGAGTGTCCGTTCGGTTCATGAAAAGCATCACGAAAAAGACATTAAGGTCGCGGCACATAGTGGTAACCCCGATGATGAAACCGCTGTATCCGATGCTTATCTGATCAGCAAGAAAGTATCAGCAGGTGGTATCGGCGTATGGTGGCGCTGGGCTTTGGTTTGCATTCCTTTGGGCTATGGCGTCATTATGGTGTTTGTTAAAGCCTTAAGTTTGTTTAATTGATTGTTGAAAATTAGAGGCCGTCTGAAAGTTTCAGACGGCCTTTTTTACATGTTGAACAATTAATCTTTTGATACGCTGATGGTATGTTTGATGTGTTTTAAATTCGCAACGATGGTAAAAGTCATCATCACCAGTAATGCCCATGAACTCCATTTGCTGATGTGTACCGATGCCCAAGCGCCGATTTGGTTGGGATAGCGCCAAACGCCGAATAGGGTTCCCAAATTTTCCGCCAGCCAAATAAAAAATCCAATCAGGACGAAAGCGAGCAGGAGCGGCATTTTGCGAGTGGTGTCATAGGGTGTGTACAAGACCGTTGTCCGGGCGTATAGGCCGAGAGCAAAAGCAGCGAGATACCAGCGATAGTCGCCGATATAGTGATGGGTGAAAAAATTGATATAAATCGCCAGTGCGCACAAAGTGCCCAACCAATACGGCGGATGGCTTTTGATTTTTAAGTCAAACAGCCGCCATGCTTGAATGATATAGCTGCCGACCGCAGCATACATAAAACCCGCAAACAGCGGTACGCCGCCGATTTTGGTGTATGCCTCATCCGGATAACTCCAAGATTGGATATCGCCAGATGTTTTGAACCACTCTAAAGCAAAGCCCACCAAGTGAAACAGCGTAATCGATTTGACTTCATCCCAAGTTTCCAGCTTGAAATACAGCATGGCTACTTGTACGGAGACGGCAAAAATCAGCAGCAGGTCGTAGCGCGAAATTCCCAACCAGCCTGTTTTCGGAATGAGGAACATGGCAATGAAAAACAAGCCTGCAAATAAGCAGGCTCGTGCTTCTTTTAAACCAAAAAACCAAAATTCAACGATAAAGCGTCGCCAACCATGCAAATCCTTGCGTTTGGGATGCTCAGTCAGCCAAGTATCCAGTTTGCCCAACATGTTTTCAGACGGCCTCTTTATCTTAAAAATGTTTTAGGCAGATTGAATCGGAATGACACGGTTTTGCTTACGCTTTGCGCCACCTTCGCAGTAGTTGGTTTTGACATAATCTTCAACGATTTGTAAAAACTCGGCAGCGATATTGTCGCCTTTGAGGGTGACTTTCCGCTCGCCGTCTACATAAACCGGCGCAACCGGTGTTTCGCCTGTACCTGGCAGGCTGATACCGATATCGGCAAGTTTGCTTTCGCCCGGACCATTTACCACGCAACCCATTACAGCGACGTTCAATGATTCAACGCCTGGATATTCAGTGCGCCAAACAGCCATTTTTTGGCGTAAATAGTTTTGTACGTCTTGAGCCAACTCTTGGAATACGGTACTGGTGGTACGGCCGCAACCCGGGCAGGCTGTAACCATTGGCGTAAAGGAGCGCAAGCCCATGGTTTGCAGGATTTCCTGACCGACAATGACTTCTTGTGTACGCGGAGAGCCGGGTTCGGGCGTAAGGGAAATTCGAATGGTGTCGCCGATACCTTCTTGCAACAATACGGCCAAAGCTGCGGTGGAAGCCACAATGCCCTTGCTGCCCATGCCAGCCTCAGTCAGACCGAGATGGAGCGGGTAACGGCAACGGCTGCCTAATTCGCGGTAAACCTGAATCAAGTCTTGTACGGCGCTGACCTTGCACGACAAAATGATTTTGTCTTCAGGCAAGCCCAAAGCCACAGCTTTTTCTGCCGATTCCAGCGCCGAAACAATCAAAGCCTCTTTCATGATTTCTTCAGGCGGCTTCGGTGTAGCAGAAGCTAGGTTGGCATCCATCATGCGCTTTGCAAGGCTTTGATCAAGCGAACCCCAGTTCACACCGATGCGTACGGCTTTATTGTTTTCTGCCGCTGTACGAATCATAAAGGCAAATTTCTCATCGCCTTTTGCGCCTTTGCCGACATTGCCTGGGTTGATGCGGTATTTAGACAGGGCCTTGCCGCACTCAGGAAATTCGGCTAATAAGCGTTCGCCATTAAAATGGAAATCACCAATCAAAGGCGTGGTGTAGCCCATATCGTCTAAGCGGCTGCGGATTTCGGCGACTTTGGAAGCCGCTTCCGGAGTATTGACCGTGATGCGAACCATTTCCGAGCCGGCATCGCTCAACTCTTTGACCTGTCGGGCGGTTGCTTCTGCATCTGCGGTATCGGTATTGGTCATAGATTGCACAACAACGGGCGCATCCGAACCGATGATGAGATGGTCAATTTTGACTTGATGTGTCTGACGGCGTTTAGGTGTGGTCATTTTAGTTTTTTCCTGCAACAAAAGAGGCGGATTTTCACCGGCAACACGGTATTTCAAAGGTTCGATAGGTGTGCCGCCGTAATTGGCTTCCGAGCCGGCTGCAATACCGATCCAAACATTGTAAGGCGCGCCGCCTCTCAGACGTTGTTCGCTTCCGGCTGGAACGATACGGCTGAATACTACTTTTCCATCTTTGTCTGTAATAATCAGATTACTTCGGTATTGGACTTTAATCCAAAGTTCGTCTTTCTCAACTTTGACAGCAGGCTTCTCTTCTTGTACGGCGGCGGAAGCTGCTGAGGCTGCTTGATCATTGGCCACTTCAGGCTTATTGGTGATTTCTTTTTTGCCGTCTTCCGTCATTTCGCTAACGGCAACATTATCCGTTTTTAAGGCAGGCGTTTTCATCGTATCAGCAACATCTTTGCTGTTCTGAATATTTGCCTGCTCATTTTCAAAACTGGATTTGCTTTGCCAAAAGTAAACGCCGCCTACAGCCAAAGCCAATGCAGCTATTCCCAATATCCATTTTGGGAAGCCTTGTTTCTCAGTGTCTTTGTAGCTTAAGCCGGTGTTGGTGCTGCGTGTTACCGCGTATACATGGTCTTCAAGTTGCGGAGTAATGGAGAGCAAATGTTTGGCGATGGTTTGTTCGTCAATTTTCAGAAATCGTGCATATGAACGCAGATAGCCTGAAACAAAGACTAAACCGGGAAAACCTGAATATTCCCCTTTTTCCAAAGCATCAATTTGTTCGGCAGACAGTTTCAAACGTGAAGCAACATCTTGAATATCGATTTTGGCATCAGTTCTGTGTTTGCGTAATTCATCCCCCAATGTTTTGGCGGCTTGTGTGTCGTAGTTGATTTTATCGTTATTTTCCATTTAGTGGCCCGTTGTGACGGTTTGTAGTTCGTCTGAATAAGGGAAGTTTGCCCTAAGTTGTGCTTCGTATTCGTATGCGGCGTGTTTATTGCCCAAGGCGGTAGCCAAACGCCAGCCTAAAAGCAAATCGTCAGCCTGCAGGACATCAACTTTGCTTTGGTATTGGCGGAAATAATAGTCGGCATCGTTCAGATTGCCTGCCATCATTTTGGTTCGGGCAAGTTCTTTGAAAGCAGGGAAGAATTGCGGATTCGCTGCTAAAGACCTTTCCAAATAGGCCTGGGCTAAAGAGTATTGACCTAATCTTGCGCTGCAAATGCCTTTATTCATATTGGCAATAAAGGGGCTTGGGTAGGTTGGGTCAGCCAGTGCTTTGTCAAAATAAGCCAAAGATTCGGCTGGTGCATTCATTTGATTGCACAAGAACCAACCGTAGTTGTTGTTGACTTCCGCGCTATCAGGTTTTAAAGACAATGCTTTAAGAAAGCTTTCCTGAGCTTTATCTTTGACTTTCAAATACTGATAAATCTCGGCGCGTACCAACCAAGCAAGGTCATTTTTTGAATTGGACTTAAGCGCCTCTTCGATACTTTCGGTAGCTTGGCGGTAGTTTTGGCCGCGCATATATTCCACAGCCAGTTGGGTTTTGATATTAGAAACTTGAATGGCACGTTCTTTAGGGCTTGGGCCGGAAGAGGAAGCGCAGGCAGAAAGAGTCAGTGCGGTAAGTAAAGCGAATCCGAACTTGATTTTCATAATTAACCTTATTGTTCGACCAAAATCTGTTGCCATTTTTGTTGTCGGCGTGTTTTATCTTGTACTTGTCCGGCCAATTGTCCGCAAGCAGCGTCGATATCGTCGCCGCGGGTTTTGCGGACAGTAACGACAAAGCCGGCTTGTTGCAGAATATCGCGGAAGACACGGATATTTTCATTGCTAGAACGTTCGTAGCCGGAATTTGGGAAAGGATTGAACGGAATCAGATTGAATTTGCAGGGTACGTCTTTAACCAACTCAATCAATTCGCGCGCATGTTGCGCTTTATCGTTGATACCGTCGAGCATAACGTATTCAAAGGTAATAAAGTCGCGTGGGGCTTTGACCAAATAACGTTGACAGGCCGCCATCAATTCTTTGAGTGGGTATTTTTTGTTGAGGGGAACAATCTGATCAC
The DNA here is from genome assembly GCF_001837185.1 of Neisseria sp. HMSC064D07. Classification (NCBI taxonomy): domain Bacteria; kingdom Pseudomonadati; phylum Pseudomonadota; class Betaproteobacteria; order Neisseriales; family Neisseriaceae; genus Neisseria; species Neisseria sp. HMSC064D07. The sequence continues at coordinate 175,485 of NZ_KV831677.1, forward strand.
GCACTTCATCGTTGGATGCGTGTAAAGATACAGCCAAAGCAACAGGCATTGCATCACGCAGTCTATCCATTTGCGGAACCATGCCTGAAGTGGAAACGGTCACGCGGCGACGGCTCAAGCCGTAGCCGTGGTCATCCAGCATAATGCTTAAAGCGGTAACAACATTGTCAAAGTTTGCCATGGGTTCGCCCATACCCATCATCACAACGTTAGATATAACGCGTTCGTTTTTAGGGGTAACGCCCATGGCTTTATTGGCCCACCAAAGCTGACCGATAATTTCAGCGGCAGTCAGGTTGCGGTTGAAACCTTGTCGTCCGGTAGAGCAGAAGGTGCATTCCAATGCACAACCGACTTGGGAAGAGATGCACAAAGTACCGCGTTCAGCTTCAGGAATGAAGACGGTTTCTACACCGTTGCCCGTGCCGACATCCAGCAACCATTTGCGTGTGCCATCAGTAGATTCTTGTGCCATCATTAATTTAGGCACTTCGATTGTGGCTTGTTCATTCAACTTGGCACGTAATGATTTAGCCAAGTCAGTCATTTCTTCAAAGTTCTGTGCACCGGCTTGATGCATCCAACGCATTACCTGTTTGGCACGAAAAGGCTTTTCGCCCATTTCGGCAAAGTGTTGCGTCAGTCCGTTTAAATCGTAATTCAGTAGATTGGTTTTCATGTATTTTTATGTTTCTCAGTAAAGCTTTTAAAGCAAAGGGGCTTATTGGGCAGCTTTGCTTTAAAAGCCTTTGGATTTTCAGACGGCCTTTAATTTATAGGACATACAAAGCAGTTTTGCCGTCCGATATGAATCGGACGGCCGTAAAGCGGCTACAGGCTTTTATTCTTAGCGTGGGCAGATTTCGCTTTGGCTGAAGAAGTAAGCAATTTCAATTGCAGCATTTTCAACGCTGTCAGAACCATGTACGGCATTAACACTGACAGATTCTGCAAAGTCGGCACGGATTGTGCCAGGAGCTGCATCGGCTGGGTTGGTTGCGCCCATCAATTCGCGATTTTTGGCAACGGCATTTTCACCTTCCAATACTTGAATCATGACAGGATTGCGAGTCATGAATTTAACCAAGTCTTCATAAAAAGGGCGATCCTTATGTACGGCATAAAACTCTTTTGCTTCACGCTCAGAGAGATGTTTCATTTTCGCCGCAATAATGCGCAAGCCGTTTTCTTCAAAGCGGCTGTAAATCTTGCCGATGACGTTTTTTTCTACTGCATCGGGTTTGATGATGGAAATCGTACGTTCGATAGCCATGTTATGTCCTTGTTTTTATTGAAAGGTAAGTTGTCGTAGCCAAGAGGCGAGGGAAGTGTATTCTACCAAATTTCGCCCCTTTTTGGGAAAGGCATTATTTGCTTAAAGTCAGGTGTGGTTGTTCCAAGTAGACTTCAGATTGCATTTCGATCATACGGCTGGCTGTACGGGTAAATTCTTCGGCAAAATCGCCTTCAACGTAAATATCGTTTACACCAACTGCGCTGGTAGCGCACAGCTTCACACGGAAATCGTATAAAACGTCAATTAACCATGTCAGACGGCGTGCTTCTGCTTTTTCTTGAGGGGTTAGGCGTTCTAATCCTGAAAGGAAAACCATCTCGTAATGTTCGGCTAAATATAAATAGTCAGCTTGTGAGCGCGGGCCAAAACATAATGCGCGGAAATCAAACCAGATGGCGCGTTCTGACTGGGCTTTATGAGGAATTTCCCGTCCATGAATAATGCTGATGCCTGGGTTTAATTCAGAGATTCCACTCATTTCTTTAAATAAAGCAGCCAGTTTTTGCTCGTTCTCTTCATTATTAGGAACAAAGAAAATTTCGGCAGGACGCAACGTACGCAAGCGGTAATCTTCGCCGCCATCCACATTTAAAACGGTCAGGTTAGACTCGATAAGGGCAATGGTTGGCAGAAAACTGCTGCGGTTTTGGCCTTGAGGATAGAGTTCGGATGGGGCGTAGTTGGAAGTGGCTACCAAGACGACACCTTCACTCAACAGGTTTTCCAGCAAACGCCCCAAAATCATGGCATCGGCAATATCGCTGACGTGAAACTCGTCAAAGCATAATACACGTGTTTCTTTGGCAATTTCTGTTGCAACGGCTTTTAAGGGATTGGCTTCGCTTTTCAAGACTTTAAGACGTTGATGGATTTCGGCCATAAAGGCATGGAAATGCACGCGACGCTTACGACGATAAGGGAGGCAGCCGAAAAAAGCATCCATCAAAAAGCTTTTACCGCGTCCTACGCCGCCATAAAAATAGAGTCCTTTAGGTACTTGTGGGGAACGCAAGCTACGGCCGAGAAAACGGTTGCGTTTGCGTTTGAACATCATCAGCTCGGTCCACAAACGATCCAAATATTCAATGGCTCGCGCTTGGGCTTCGTCGCGGATGAAGTTGGGCTGTTCGGCTGCAGCTTGATACCAAGTCAATGGGCTGTGGTTTTCAAATGGAGGTGGTGTGAATAGTTGGTCTCTATTGCTCATGTGTAACCTTTATTATGCTTTGCTGGCGATAGTTGAAACATCATCCGCAATAGTTTGGACAGTACTTGGAATGATGTTTTCATTACAGAATAGTCGGTCTATTATAAATGATTTCAGACGGCCTGCGTTTTTTGCAAAAGCATTGTAGTAGATATAGTTGAAATAGTGTGCGATTAAGGTGTGCGTGAAAAGAGCAGGTTTTGGTATTTCTTGCGAAAACAAAAAAACGCCGCATTTCTGCGGCGTTTTGCTACTAAGTATTAATGAGCACTTTCTTGCAATGCCAAGTCTACACGCTCACGCAACTCTTTACCCGGTTTGAAGTGAGGAACATGCTTTTCTGGCACTTCCACGCGTTCGCCGGTTTTTGGGTTGCGCCCGATACGGGCAGGGCGGTGGTTCAAGTCGAAGCTGCCGAAGCCGCGGATTTCGATACGTTGTCCACGAGCCAGTGAGCGGGTCATGGTATCAACCAAGACTTTTACACTGTATTCGACATCTTTAGCCAGCAGTTGGTTGCCATTTTTTTCGGCAAACACTTCTGCAAGGCGAACCATCAATTCAGACTTCGTCATGTCTGCAACCTTATTCTTGGTCGCCGGACAGTTTGGCTTTCAGCAAGTCGCCCAGGCTGGTAGTACCGGCATTGGCAGTTGCAGCGGCGTTAACTGAATTCAGCGCTTCGCGGTTTTCTTTAGCGTCTTTCGCTTTAACAGACAGACGGATGCTGCGGTTTTTGCGGTCAACGGTAACGATAACGGCTTCAACTTCGTCGCCTTCTTTCAGTTTGGTAGTCAGGTCTTCAACGCGGTCAGCGGCGAATTCAGAAGCAGGCAGGTAGCCTTCAACTTCTTCAGACAGAGCGACTACGGCACCTTTGGCGTCAACAGATTTCACAGAACCTTTAACCAAAGAACCTTTGTCGTTTACGCTGATGAAGTTGCCGAACGGATCACCTTCCAGTTGTTTGATACCCAAAGAGATGCGTTCTTTTTCAACGTCGATTGCCAATACAACGGCTTCAACTTCTTCGCCTTTTTTGTATTTGCGTACAGCTTCTTCACCGGCTTCGGTCCAAGACAGGTCAGACAAGTGAACCAGGCCGTCGATGCCGCCAGGCAGACCTACGAATACGCCGAAGTCAGTGATAGATTTAACTGCGCCGGAGATTTTGTCGCCTTTGTTATGGTTGGCGGCAAATTCTTCCCAAGGGTTAGCTTGGCATTGTTTCATACCCAAAGAGATACGGCGGCGGTCTTCGTCGATTTCCAGGATCATTACTTCAACTTCGTCACCCAGTTGAACAACTTTGCTTGGGTGTACGTTTTTGTTGGTCCAATCCATTTCGGAAACGTGTACCAAACCTTCGATGCCTTGTTCGATTTCAACGAATGCGCCGTAGTCGGTCAGGTTGGATACTTTACCGAACAGGCGGGTGCCTTGTGGGTAACGACGGGTCAGGCCGCTCCAAGGATCTTCGCCCAGTTGTTTCATACCCAGAGAAACGCGTTGTTTGTCTTGGTCGAATTTTAGGACTTTAGCTTCAACTTCTTGACCAACTTCCAAAACTTCGCTTGGGTGTTTCACACGGCGCCATGCCAAGTCGGTGATGTGCAACAGACCGTCGATGCCGCCCAAGTCAACGAACGCACCGTAATCGGTGATGTTTTTAACGATACCTTTGATAACTGAACCTTCTTGCAGGTTTTCCAGCAAGGCTTTGCGTTCTTCGCCCAAAGTAGCTTCCAGAACAGCGCGGCGGGACACAACAACGTTGTTGCGTTTTTTGTCCAGTTTGATCACTTTGAATTCAATTTCTTTGCCTTCGAAGTGAGAAGTGTCTTTTACAGGACGTACGTCAACCAAAGAACCCGGCAGGAATGCGCGGATGCTGTTGATCATAACAGTCAGACCACCTTTGACTTTGCCATTGATAACGCCGGACAGGATGTCGCCGTTTTCCATAGCTTCTTCCAAAGCGATCCAGTCGGCAGCGCGTTTGGCTTTTTCGCGGGACAGTTTGGTTTCGCCGAAGCCGTTTTCAACAGATTCGATGGTAACGGTAACGAAATCGCCAACTTTAACTTCAATCTCGCCCTGAGCGTTTTTGAATTCAGCAACATCAATCAGAGATTCTGATTTCAGACCTGCGTTAACGGTAACGAAGTTTTGATCGATGCCGACTACTTCGGCAGTAATCACTTCACCTGGGTTCATCTCTTGCAGGGTAAAGCTTTCTTCCAGCAGCTGGGCAAAATTTTCCATAGTCATATATACTCTTTTCGGTACACCGCCAAGGGGTGCGGGTTAGGTTTGAAATGACCTGCCGTCCTTGGCGCGGCAGGTTAGGAAATGTTTTCAGACGGCCTTGTTATACGGTTAACAGGCCGTCTGAAATGAAAACTTCGCGATTATACTCCAAATTTTAAACTTTATGATACCAATCAAGCACTTTTTTTACAGCTTCTTCGATAGAAAGGTTATCAGTATCTAAAAGCAGGGCGTCGGGTAGTTGTTTCAACGGAGCAACAGGGCGGCGGCGGTCTGCTTCGTCGCGCGCTTCAATGTCTGACAAAATGCGCTCGAATTCAACGCCTTCGCATGGAATACTGAGTTGCTTTGCACGACGTTGGGCGCGGACATTGGCACTTGCGGTCAGGAAAATTTTTAATGCGGCATCAGGGAAAATAACCGAGCCGATATCGCGGCCGTCGGCGACCAAACCTTTTTCGGTCAGGAAGTCGCGTTGGCGCTGCAAAAGGGCTGTGCGCACTTTAGGCAACTGTGCGACGGCAGATGCGCCCATGCCAATCACTTCGGTACGGATTTGCTCGGATACATCATCGCCGTTTAATAATACGGCGCCGCCTTCAAATTGTGCGGGCAAAGTTTCTGCCAATGTGCTGACGGCGTCTTCATCTGTCAAGGCAACATTTTGTTTTTGTGCGTAAAGTGCGGTCAGGCGGTAAAGCGCACCGGAGTCGAGGTAAAGAAAACTCAAGGCTTCGGCTACGCGTGAGGCAACCGTCCCTTTACCGGATGCGCTGGGGCCGTCGATGGCGATGACTTTTTGCTTGAGGCTCATGTGTTCTCCTGAATGCGATAGGTATTTGAATTAACCGTTTATTATACGTTGCTTTGGCCGTCTGAAAACGAAAATTTTTGTGTGATTTAGATTTGAGGGAAAAGCGGCTCGGCCTTATCAGGTATAATGGCCAAAATCATAATTTAACCGCTTTATCTGATTGTTCGGGCCGTCTGAAATAACGGGTCGGGAACGGTCTTAGAATTTAGAAACATTATGCTACAAACCGATAATCTTACTTCTGCACAACCTCAGCGCATTATCACTGCTCAAAATATTTCCGCTCAGGAAGAATTGCTTGAACGCGCTTTACGTCCGAAAACTTTAGACGACTATATCGGGCAGGATAAAGCAAAAGAGCAATTGGCTATTTTTATTCAGGCGGCGAAAAAACGTGGCGAAGCGCTTGACCACACTTTGCTGTTTGGCCCTCCGGGTTTGGGCAAAACTACTTTGGCACACATTATCGCCAAAGAGTTAGGCGTTAATTTGCGTCAAACCAGCGGCCCGGTTTTGGAGCGAGCCGGCGACCTTGCAGCCTTATTGACCAACCTCGAGCCGCATGATGTGCTGTTTATTGATGAAATCCACCGCTTAAGCCCTGTGGTTGAAGAAATCCTTTATCCTGCGCTTGAAGATTATCAGTTGGATATCATGATAGGCGAAGGACCGGCCGCGCGTTCGGTCAAAATCGATTTGCCGCCGTTTACATTGGTGGGCGCGACGACCCGTGCCGGCATGCTGACCAATCCTTTGCGCGACCGTTTCGGTATCGTATCCCGATTAGAGTTTTATAAAAACAAAGACTTAGCGACTATTGTTGCTCGTTCTGCCCAGTTGTTACAGTTGGATATGGGCGACGAGGGTGCGATGGAAGTGGCCAAGCGCAGCCGTGGTACGCCGCGTATTGCCAACCGCCTTTTGCGACGTGTACGCGATTATGCAGATGTGAAAAACAACGGCGTTATTGATGCAGAAATTGCCGATGCGGCTTTGAGTATGCTGGATGTAGACGGGCAAGGTTTGGATGTGATGGACAGGAAATTCCTTGAGGCGATTTTGCACAAGTTCAGCGGCGGTCCTGTCGGTTTGGAAAACGTGGCTGCTGCGATTGGCGAATCGACCGATACCATCGAAGATGTGATTGAACCATATCTGATTCAGCAGGGCTTTTTACAGCGCACACCGCGCGGACGCGTAGCAACCGAAAGAGCCTATCTGCATTTCGGTTTGAAGGTTCAAGAATAATGATGAAGGCCGTCTGAAAACCGCTTTCAGACGGCCTGATACTTTCAATTTCATATGATTGTCGGCAAATATCTGCCGATAATCGGTTAAAATGTCTCCCTTTTCTTTTTTGAAGTTTCCCCATGAATATCTTATCCGTAGAAAATGCTTCTTTTGCCGTCGGCCACGTCGCCTTGCTCGACAAAACTTCTTTTCAACTAGATAGCGGCGAGAAAATCGGTTTAATCGGCCGCAACGGTGCGGGTAAGTCTTCGTTTTTAAAAATCCTTGCAGGCGTACAAAAGCTCGATGACGGGCAGATTATTGTTCAAAACAACCTTAAAATCGTTTATGTGCCGCAGGAATCCTTTTTTGATAAGGAAGCCACCGTATTTGACACCGTCGCCGAAGGCTTGGGCGAAATCCGCGATTTATTGCGCCGTTATCATCATGTCAGCCATGAGTTGGAAAATGGTTCGAGTGAGGCTTTGTTGAAAGAACTCAATGAATTGCAACTTGAAATCGAAGCGAAGGACGGCTGGAAGTTGGATGCAGCAGTCAAGCAGACTTTGGGGGAACTGGGTTTGCCGGAAAACGAAAAAATCGGCAACCTTTCCGGCGGTCAGAAAAAGCGCGTCGCCTTGGCGCAGGCTTGGGTGCAAAAGCCCGACGTATTGCTGCTGGACGAACCGACCAACCATTTGGATATCGACGCGATTATCTGGCTGGAAAACCTGCTCAAAGCGTTTGAAGGCAGCTTGGTTGTGATTACCCACGACCGTCGTTTTTTGGACAATATCGCCACGCGCATCGTCGAACTAGACCGCGGCATTCTGCGCTCCTATCCCGGCTCGTTCTCCAAATATAGCGAGAAAAAAGCGCAAGAGTTGGCAGTCGAGGCAGAACATAACCGCCTGTTTGATAAATTTCACGCGCAGGAAGAAGCATGGATACGCAAAGGCATCGAAGCGCGCCGTACCCGTAACGAAGGGCGCGTGCGCCGTTTGGAAGAACTGCGCCGCCAGCGCGCCGAACGTCGCAATGTACAAGGGCAGGTCAACTTCAAGCTCGACAGCGGTGAGAAAAGCGGCAAAATCATCGCCGAATTGGAACACGCTTCGTTTGCCTATGGCGACAAAGTTATCATGGACAAATTCTCCGCCATTCTGCAGCGTGGCGACAAAATCGGTTTAATCGGTCCAAACGGTATCGGTAAAACCACCTTCCTTAAGCTGATTTTGGGCGAATTGCAGCCGACCTACGGCAGAATCCGCATCGGCAGTAAGCAGGAGGTTGCTTATTTCGACCAGTTTCGCAGCGCGTTGAATGAAAACGACACTGTGTTTTACACGCTCGGACAGGGCAATGATTACGTTGAAGTCGGCGGTAAGAAAAAGCATGTGATGAGCTATTTGGAAGATTTTCTGTTCCATCCAGCCCGTGCACAAAGCCCCGTTTCATCGCTCTCCGGCGGTGAACGCAACCGCCTTTTGCTGGCGAAACTCTTTACCCGTCCTGCTAATATTCTGGTTTTGGACGAACCGACCAACGACTTGGACATTGACACCCAAGAGCTGCTCGAAGACTTGCTGCGTGATTACCAAGGCACGGTATTCCTTGTCTCGCATGACCGTATGTTCTTGGATAATGTGATTACCCAAAGCATTGTTTTCGAAGGACAAGGCCGTCTGAAAGAATACATCGGCGGCTATCAGGACTATATCGACGCAAAATCGAGAGAAGAGAAGATTCAGACGGCCTCTGCGCCTAAAGCGGTTGCCGAGCCTGAAAAAATCAAACCCAAAGCCAACCGCACGGTCAAACTTTCTTACAAAGAACAGCGTGAACTCGATGCCCTGCCTGATGAAATCGCCGCTTTGGAAACCGAACAGGCTGAAATCAATACCCAGCTTTCCGATCCTGAAATTTTCAAAGATTACGAAAAAGCAGGTGCGTTACAAAGCAGGGCTGAAGAAATCGAGATGTCGCTTTTGGAAAAGCTGGAACGCTGGGAATGGCTGGAAGCGAAACAAAATGGCGAAGCGGTTTAAATTAGGAATTTTGTCCCAAAGTAGGGCAGATATTTTTCTAAATCATGCCGTCTGAACCCCGAATATTCAAAAACAAGGTCTACAACCAACATGAAAAAAGTCGAGAAAAACGTATTGGTGCTGCATAGCGCTAAGGAAATGTTTGAGCTGGTGGACAAAGTTGAGGACTATCCAAAATTTTTGCCGTGGTACAGCAAGACCGAAGTCATCGAACGCAAAGGCAATGAGCTAAAAGCGCGCTTGTTTATGGACTATATGCGCGTCAAACAGTCGTTTGCGACACACAACCACAATATCCCAGGGCAGGAAATCCGCATGGATTTGCTCGAAGGACCATTTAAAACCCTGCGCGGCACTTGGAAATTTATCGACTTGGGCGATGATATGTGCAAAGTCGAATTCAGATTAGAATACGATTTCTCCAATGCCGTACTCTCTGCCATGATTTCCCCGGTATTCGGCCATCTCGCCGGTACATTGGTGGATGCTTTTATTAAAGAGGCCGACCGCCGCTATGCTTGAGATTGAAATTGTTTACGGACTGGCCGATAGGCAAGTGTTGAAGAACATGACCGTTGCCGAAGGGACAACCGTACGCGAAGCCGCCCTGCAAAGCGGTTTGGAGGTAGAGTTCCCAGAGTTGGATTTGCAGCAAGCGCCTTTGGGTATTTTCGGTAAGGCAGTGAAAGACGAGACAGCGTTGCGCAATGGCGATCGGATTGAGGTTTATCGTCCATTGTTGATTGATCCGAAAGAAGCGAGACGTAAACGCGCAGGGCAAGAATAAATCGAAGGCCGTCTGAAACTTTTTCAGACGGCCTGTCAAACTGAAAGAACAGTAATGAGCTTGAAAATTAAATTAATCGTCGGTTTGGGTAATCCAGGCCAAGAATACGAACAAACGCGCCACAATGTCGGCTTTTGGCTGTTGGACGAACTGGCATGGAAATGGAAAGTTAATTTTAAAGACGAAAAGAAATTTTACGGCGAAGTAGCGCGCGCCACTACGCCTGATGGCGATGTTTGGCTGCTCAAACCCATGACCTTTATGAACCGCTCCGGTCAGGCCGTTGCCGCTTTGGCTCAGTTTTACAAAATCAAGCCGGAGGAAATCTTGGTGGTTCATGACGAGCTGGATATTCCATGCGGCCGTATCAAATTCAAACTTGGTGGCGGCAACGGCGGACACAACGGCCTCAAAGACATTCAGGCTCGCTTGGGTACGCCCAATTTCTACCGCCTGCGCTTAGGCATTGATCACCCTGGCGACCGTAATCTGGTTGTCGGTTATGTGTTGAATAAACCGTCAGCGGAACACAGACAGCAAATTGATGACTCCATCACCAAATCCCTACAAGGATTGCCGGCCGTGTTGAATGGCGAATGGGAAGAGGCAACACGGTTTTTACACAGTAAGTAAGCCGAATGGGCAGCCTTGCACATCATGTTCAGACGGCCTGAAAACAGGCAGCGCGTCTGACTAGTGATAAACGAATCAAAGAAACAGTAAATATGAACGAACTGACCAGCCTTATGCAGACCGAAGCCCCAGGTATTGTTGGCGAAACATTAGACTTCTGTCTTTACGAATGCAGTATTGAAGATGCCCCGGATGCAGAAGAAGTAGTACAATGGCGTGATATTTTGAAGGCACGGGGTGGGAAATTTGTCCGCTTGGCAGATATCTGCCAAACATGGTTGGATGAAGAGGCCGACAAATGAAAGCCTTACCATTAAACAAATTTACTGCCGCTGCTTGTATTTGGTTTGCCGCCGCCATTTATGCCTTACTTTTCAAAGAGGGCGGCAATAGCGCTCCACCATTTCCCCATTTTGATAAAGTCGGTCATTTCGGACTGTTTTTCGGTCAGGCATGGTTGTGTGCAAAAATGTTTATTCAAGACAGTAGGAATATTCCCTATAAAGGCATTCTGCTTGCTGCTTTATTGTTTGCAATAGGCAGTGAGTTGGCTCAGGCATTTCTGACTACTACGCGCCAAGGTTCGATCGCGGACGGCATTGCCGATATGGCAGGTACGGCTGTGGCGCTGTGGTTTGCAGAAAAAGTAAAAGTAGCAAAAAGTTAGATATATTTAAAAAACTTAAAGGCCGTCTAAAATCCTGAGAAACAGGTTTCAGACGGCCTTTCGTTACTTGATGCATGAGGCCATTATTGCTTCATGATAAGAATTAGAATGTTACGCGTACACCGGCAGATACTTCGTGAGTATGGAACTTAACGCTATTCATTTTGCCCCAATAGTTGTAGCGATAGCCTGCATCCAAGGCAACGTTAGGTGTTACTTCGTAGCTTACGCCAGCCATTGCTCCAACACCAGTTTTAGTATCACTACGTTCATAATATGAATTAGCTGTCTTGACTTTTGCAGAAGCATGATTAATAGCCACACGAGCACCTACATAAGGTTTTACAGGAGCTTCCAGATCAAAGTCATAAATAGCAGAAACGCCGGCACTGTGGTATTTACCTTCAGCATCGAATGAGGCAGTGTTGATTTTTTCAGACTTATAATGGGTATAGTCAGCGGCAACACGGAAATCACCGAAATCGTAACCAGCAGAAATGCGTGGACTAAAACCTTTAACCGAGCCACTGGCATTATTAGCTTTTTGTTTTACAGTAGCATGACCAGCATCAGCTTGAACATAAAAACCTTTGGTTGCATCAGCCAATGCAAATGTAGGCAGGGAAAGAGCAATCAGTGTTACCAGAACTTTTTTCATTGTTTTGTCCTTAATGTAGGATTAGGAGTAGTGGATAATCGCCGGGGTTGGTCGTTCCCAACAATTATTCAGATTGTATTTTCTTGTCGTAAATTAAGCAAATCTAAAAATGTTTCAACTGTTGTAAAAAAGCACTTATAAAAAACACTGTAACAAATCGTTTAAGAACAAACGGCCTTGCTCGGTCGGTCGGAACACGGTCGGGTCTGATTCAAGCAGGCCTTTTTGTCTGGCGGTTTCTATTTGTGCCATGATTTTTGCAGTGGGTACGCTGGTACGTTCCTGCAACATTGCGGCAGGTACGCCATCGGTCAGGCGTAGGGCGTTCATCATGAATTCGAATGGAAGGTCTTCGGCAGTAACGGTTTTGCGTTCAACTACTTCATGCGGATTGCTCTGCATGGCGGCAAGATAGTCGTTGGGATGACGGCAGCGGACGGTACGCTCAATACGGTCGGGATAGGAAATTTTGCCGTGCGCACCGGCGCCTATCCCTAAGTAATCGCCGAACTGCCAGTAGTTCAAATTATGGCGGCACTGCATACCAGGTTTTGCAAAAGCCGATGTTTCGTAGTGGATAAAGCCTGTGCCTTCCAATTCGCTGTGTACGGCATCTTCGATGTCCAATGCCGCTTCATCTTGTGGCAATCCTTTGGGCGGCGTATGACCGAAAGGCGTGTTCGGTTCCATTGTCAGATGATATGCGCTGATATGCGATACGCCTGTTGCAATAGCGGTTTGCACATCGTTTAATGCCGTCTGAGCCGTTTGGTTTGGCAGGGCATACATCAAATCAATATTAACTTTGTCAAATAATTTCAAGGCAGTATCAATGGCTGTCAGGGCTTCTTTGCCGTTGTGAACGCGTCCCAATCGAGTAAGCATATCGTCATTAAAACTCTGTACGCCGATAGACAGGCGCGTAATACCCGCGTCTTTAAATCCTTGAAACTTCTCAATTTCAAATGTGCCCGGATTGGCTTCCAAAGTAATTTCCGCTTCGGGGTGCAAACGCACTAATGAACGCACGCCGCTTAACAAGCGGTCAATTGATTTCGCTTGAAATAGGCTGGGTGTGCCGCCACCGAAGAATATGGTTTCCACAGGTCTGCCCCAAATATTGGGCAATTCAAGTTGCAAGTCGGTTAATAGGGCATCGATATAGGCTTCTTCCGGCAGGCCGTTTTTCAGGCTGTGGGAATTGAAGTCGCAATACGGGCATTTTTTGATGCACCAAGGAATATGGATATAGAGTGATAAAGGAGGCAGGGCGGTTAGCTGGCCGGGACGTTGGAAGGTGATTTGGGTCATAATATGTGTTGAGGCTCGAGGCCGTCTGAAATTTTTAGGGCCTTATTTTAACTGAAATGTCGGCCGGGAAAATAATCAGTAGGAAATTTGCGCAGTCTAAGCGCTCAAAAAAGCTTCTATTTCTTCTTCTGATAATTTGGAATCGCAGACGGATTTTATTTTGCCTTGTGAGATGTTGAGTAATGCGGGAACAGTTTTGATGCCGTGTTGTTCACGAAAATCTTTCAAAGTCGCTTTGTTGCTGCTGTCTGTAAAGCGGATAGTAAGCTGCTTGTTTAAGGAAACGGTAAATAGTTTTGCAACAAAACGGCGACAGTATGAACAGCTTGGTTTGCCTAAAAAGACGATAGCAGTTTCTTGACTATCAATGAGTTGCAGAAGTTCGTCAGGTGTGGTTGGGATGAAGGCAGCGACGTGTTTTGCAAAGGCTGCCAATTCTTCAGGCGAGGGTTTGGGCATGGGAATGAATGTGAGGTAGGCCGTCTGAAGGTTTCAGACGGCCTGTTATCGATTTATAAGGATTCGATTTTTCTTAACAATTCACGCAATGCTTCGGCGCGGTGGCTTTCGGCATTTTTGATTTCAGGGTCAAGCTCGGCGGCGGTGCAACCATGTTCGGCCAGATAGAAATGCGGGTCGTAGCCGAAGCCGTTTGTGCCGGCTGCTTCGGCCTGCCATTGGCCGCGCCAGATGCCTTCAGCGATGATGGGTTGCGGGTCGTTTTCGTGGCGGACGAGTACGAGTACGCAGACGTAGTAGCAGCTTTTATCGTCTTTATCGGTAAGATTGGCAGAAAGTTTGGCGTTGTTTGCAGTATCGGATTTGGGGTTTTCGCCTGCATAACGTGCGGAGAAAATGCCGGGTGCGCCGTTTAAGGCGTTGGTGCAGATGCCGGAATCGTCGGCAAGTGCCGGTAAGCCGCTGTATTTGGCGGCATGGCGTGCTTTAGCCAGGGCATTTTCAACAAAGGTATGGTACGGCTCGGGACATTCGGGCGTATTGAACTGCGATTGTGGTAGGACTTCGATGTTTAAGTCGGCAAAGAGGCGGACAAATTCTTTGAGTTTGCCTGCGTTGCCACTGGCAAGGACGATTTTTTCAAACATGGTTTTTCCTCAATGGTTTTCGGTTTGCTGCATACGAGCCATTTGTGCGCGTGCTTTGTGGCGGATATAAAGGGCAAGGCTGCCGATTTGGGCAAAAACGGCGGCAAAGGCAAACAGAAAGGCGGCAACGGCAAATTGTTTGCTGTGAATGCTCAGAAGATAAGCGCCCAACAGAATCAGTACGATAAACATCAGGGTAAACAGGGCGGTCAGGAGCAGATAGGCTTTTTGTCGGGTCATGGCAGCTTGGGGGGGAGAGGGAAAAATGTTCTGATTATAACGTCAGATTGGGAATTTGAAACCATGCCGGATTCGTTAAAAAGGCCGTCTGAATATTTCAGACGGCCTTAAGTCGAATAACGGATTAACGTAATTCTGTGTGCAGGCGGCTCAACAATGTGGAGGCATCGCTGCCTTTGTATGGGCTGCCGTCTTTATTCAACAGATGGAGGCGTGCGCCATTGTTGATAGGCTCAACATACACGATGATTTCAGGATACGTTTTTGGCGCTTCTGCTTTGCCTTTGCCAAATACGCGTTTGAACAGGCCTGGTTTTTTATTGGCAACTGCTTCGCCTTCGGTTGGCGCTTGTTGAACCAAGAAAGCGCGGCGTTCGGCATTTTGACCGATAACAGTCAGGCCGATGCGGTCAAGCGCAAGGGCGGTACGGCGCCAGTTGCGGCCGTAATCGCCTGCCAGCAACAAAGTACCGTTGTCCACACGGGCCAACTCAGAAGCATTACTGCGGGCGGCAACGCTTTGGGTCAGAGCTTGTTCGGCTTGCTGGCCGTCAACGCCTAAGTATTGCATAAAGCGGGCGAGGAATGCGGCTTCGAGGTTAGGGTCGCTCTCGCTTGGCTGCCACATAGTAGTGTCTTTTTTACGGTCGGCATAAACTTCTTTCATGCCTTTGTGGGCGAAGAAGATGTCGGTCGAATTGTTTTTACCTTGTTCGATGCGGATGATGAATTTGTCGCGTTCGCTGGTAGAGTAGATGCCGCCCAAGCCAACTTTGTCCAACAGACGGCGCAGGCTGTCTTGAGGGATTTTGGCTCGGTTTTCAGCCCACTCGGTTTCCATTTGGCCGATGGCAGGTTCTTCAGATTTGATGTCGAAACCGTTTTCTTGCCAGAATACTTTCAGCAACGGCCAAATTTCGCGAGGCGATTTGCCATCGACAACCAACCAGCGTTGGTTGCCGTCACGCTCAAGGCGTACGCCTTTAACGGATTTCAAGACTTCTGCATTGGCAGGTTGTTGTACGGCTTGAGTGCGGCGTTTGTTGAAGTCGCTGGCACGGACGGCACCGCTGCCTGCCGGTAATTGGTAGAGGTTGCCTTGGTCTGGGTTGTTCAAATCAGGTGGTACTTCCAGTTTGACCAGGCGATGCGATTGACTTTGATAGTCGAGTTTGGGTTGTTCTTTTTTGCTGCCGGAACAGGCAGTCATGCTAATCAGGGCGAGGGCTACTACGATGGGTTTGATATAGGTCATCTTGTTTTCCTGTGGATGGAGTTCTTAACAGGGAGGCCATCTGAAAAGGGCGTTTGGGATTCAGACGGCCTTATTTCCGGATCAGATTTGTCCTGATTTTTCCAGAGCGGCTCGGACTTTGGCTTGACCGGCTTCGGTCAGTGCTACCAAAGGCAGACGAACATGGGGTTCGCATTTGCCCAATAAGCTCAGGCCCCATTTGGGCGCGGCTGGGCTGGGCTCGCAGAACATGGTGTTATAAATTGGGATAAGTTGCTCGTTTAGACGACGGGCGGTCGCAATATCGCCCTCAAGGGCGGCTCGACACATGTCGGCAAAGAGTTTCGGTGCAACGTTGGCTGCAACGGTTACCACGCCATGACCGCCACACAGCATGAAAGGCAGACCGGTAGGGTCGTCACCGGAGAACACGGCAAAACCTTCAGGAACGCTGTTGATCAATTCGATGTTGTTGCCGATATTGCCGCTGGCTTCTTTCACGCCGACGATATTCGGAATCTCGGCCAAACGCAAAATAGTGTCGTTGCTCATGCTCACGACGGTACGGCCGGGAACATTATAGATAATCATCGGAATCGAAGTGGCTTCGGCGATGGCTTTGAAATGTTGGTAAATGCCTTCTTGCGAAGGTTTGTTGTAGTAGGGAACAACAGATAAGGTGTAGTCCGCACCGGCTTGTTCGGCGGCTTTGGAAAGGGCGATGGCTTCGACAGTATTGTTGGCGCCTGTGCCGGCGATAACGGGAACGCGCTTGTTGACGTGTTTGACAGTGGCTTCAATAACGGCCAAATGTTCTTCGACAGGCAGGGTGGCTGACTCGCCGGTGGTGCCGACGGCGACGATGCCGTCGGTGCCGTTTTCAATGTGCCAGTCAATTAAGTCATGAAGTTGTTCGTAGTTGATGCTGCCGTCTTGATTCATCGGAGTAATCAGGGCAACCAGACTGCCTTTTAACATACGGAAACCTTTAATTTTATGGTGTGGGTGAATTATGCAGTGGATTGTAGCTTACTTTGTTGTTTGTGTGAAACATATCCGCTATGAGGCTTTGCTGTTTAATGGTGACTTGTCATTATCTTAATGAATAATACATTTTTAAATCATTGGTTTGTTTGTTTTTAGGTAGAAAAATGATGTCAAGAATTAAAATGTGTTAAGGCGGTTTGAGGCCGTCTGAAAACGGCTGGGCGGAACTTTCAGACGGCCTGATGGTTTTGAATTTGCTGATACATTTCAAATTGGTTAAAATACGCATCTTAATATTTTTTAACGATTCTTGAGAGAAGGTTCAACATGGCCGGAATGACTGAAAAACAGGCGGAATCGCTTGATTTGGTTTATGGTTTGGAAGACAAGCCGCCGTTTGGGAATGCGTTGTTGAGTGCGGTTACGCACCTTCTGGCGATTTTTGTTCCGATGATTACTCCGGCACTGATTGTCGGTGGGGCATTGGAGCTGCCGGTTGAAATGACAGCTTATTTGGTGTCGATGGCGATGGTGGCTTCCGGTGTCGGCACTTATTTGCAGGTTAACCGTTTCGGACCGGTCGGTTCGGGCATGTTGTCGATTCAGTCGGTCAATTTCTCTTTTGTTACTGTGATGATTGCACTCGGTACCGGCATGAAAGAGGGCGGTTTGACTGAAGATGCGATGATTTCAACGCTTTTGGGCGTGTCCTTTGTCGGAGCGTTTTTGGTGTGCTTCTCCGCTTGGCTTTTGCCTTATTTGAAAAAAGTGATTACGCCGACTGTAAGCGGCGTGGTCGTCATGTTGATCGGCTTGAGTTTGGTGCATGTCGGTATTACTGACTTTGGCGGCGGCTTCGGTGCGAAAGCAGACGGTACGTTCGGTTCGATGGAAAACTTAGGTCTGGCATCGCTGGTGTTGCTGATTGTATTGGTTTTCAACTGCTTGAAAAACCCATTGCTGCGTATGAGCGGCATCGCGGTGGGTTTGATTGTCGGTTATATTGTTGCGCTGTTTTTGGGCAAAGTAGATTTTTCCGCCCTGCAAAACCTGCCGCTGATTACCCTGCCTGTTCCGTTTAAATATGGTTTCGCATTTGATTGGCACGCGTTTATCGTTGCCGGTGCGATTTTCCTGTTGAGCGTATTTGAAGCAGTTGGCGATTTGACGGCGACTGCGATGGTCTCCGAGCAGCCGATTGAGGGTGAGGAATACACCAAACGCCTGCGCGGCGGCGTATTGGCAGATGGTTTGGTTTCTGTAATTGCGACTGCGTTGGGCTCTTTGCCTTTAACCACGTTTGCGCAAAATAACGGCGTGATTCAAATGACCGGCGTGGCTTCGCGTCATGTGGGCAAATATATTGCGGCGATTTTGGTATTGTTGGGCTTGTTCCCTGTCATCGGCCGCGCGTTTACTACGATTCCGAGTCCGGTTTTGGGTGGCGCAATGGTGTTGATGTTCGGCCTGATTGCGATTGCCGGTGTGCGGATTTTGGTCAGCCACGGTATTCGCCGTCGTGAAGCGGTTATAGCGGCTACTTCTGTCGGTTTGGGTTTGGGCGTAGCATTTGAGCCGGAAGTGTTCAAAAACCTGCCGGTATTGTTCCAAAACTCAATTTCCGCAGGCGGTATTATGGCAGTATTGTTGAACTTGGTTTTGCCGGAGGATAAAACCGATAAAGCGGTTAAGGTGGAAACCGACAGTTTGGATCACTAAGCAAGCTTTATTCAAAGGCCGTCTGAAGTTTCAGACGGCCTTTGGTTTTTCGGCTATAATATTGTTTTTATTTATTATCCGAGTGGTTCGGATAGCTCTACCCGGAAAGGTTTTATATGACGGTTTATTCACTTTTTATCACTTGTCCTCGCGGTTTGGAAGCGCCTTTGACGCAGGAACTCGAAAGCATGGCATGTCAGGATATCCGCGCTGTTGACGGCGGTGTGGCATGTAAAGGCACGATGGAGCAGGTGTATCGTATCAACCTGCATTCGCGCGTTGCCAGCCGTGTTTTGCTGCGCTTGACCAAAGGCGGTTATCGCAATGAACACGATATCTACAAATTGGCACGAAATCTCCATTGGACAGGTTGGTTTAAGCTGGAGCAGACCTTTAAAGTCAAAGTCGAAGGCAAGCGCGCCAATGTGAAAAGCTTGGATTTTGTCGGTTTGAAAATCAAAGATGCCGTCTGTGATGCTTTCCGCGATATTTATGATGCGCGTCCGAGCGTGGGCAAAATCAACCCCGATATCCGCATTCATGCCTTTATCGATGAACGCAATGTGGAAATCTTTATCGATACTTCCGGTGAAGCACTCTTCAAACGCGGCTATCGACAGGATACCGGCGAAGCGCCATTGAGGGAAAATTTGGCGGCAGGTTTGCTGCTTTTGGCAGGTTACGATGGTACGCAGCCTTTCCAAGACCCGTTTTGCGGCAGCGGCACGATTGCCATTGAGGCTGCATGGATTGCAACACACCGTGCGCCGGGTTTGATGCGCCGTTTCGGTTTTGAAAAACTGCAAAACTTCGACAAAGAAAAATGGCAAGCCCTGCGCCGTGAAGCTGAAAAACAAATCAAACCGGCCGCCGCGCCCATTTCCGGCAGCGACAACGACCGTTATATGATTCGTGCCGCACTAGCTAATGCCCAAGCCGCCGAAGTGGATAATTTCATCCGCTTTGACGTGCAAGATGCGCAGGCTGTGCGACCGAACGGCGAGCACGGCATTATGATTTCCAATCCGCCTTATGGTGTGCGCCTTGCCGAAATTCAGGCTTTGCAGGCGCTTTATCCGCAACTGGGCACATGGTTGAAACAGCATTACGCAGGCTGGCTTGCCGGAATGTTTACCGGCGATCGAGATATGCCGAAATTTATGCGCCTTTCTCCGAAGCGTAAGATTCCGCTGTTTAATGGCAACTTGGATTGCCGATTGTTTTTAATGGATATGGTTAAAGGCTCGAATCGGGGTTAAAACCTGAAATAGAGGCCGTCTGAAAGATGATTTCAGACGGCCTTTTTTGTTTTATTTAGATAGACTTTACTATAACGGAGTTTGCTTTTCGTATTTTAATTTCAGGCCGTCTGAATCGTGTTCAGACAGCCTTTTTATTGGTTTAAAACCGCTATTTTATAGCAATAGGCAATCATCTAAATAATAAAAATCTATTATACAGGTAAAATACATTGTTAAATAAAAATACCATATCTAGTAGTCTTGTGTTTTAATTCGCACCATATCTTGTGTTTATGGTGTTGCAATGAGCAGCTTGAAATTTACAGTTGAGCAAATTGTATGGCAGGAAGTACCGGGCGAAGTGTCGTTGGCATTTCTGTTTTCAGGCTGCCCTCTGCGCTGCAAGGGTTGCCATAGTGCCGATACATGGAAAGAGGGCATTGGCACAGAATTGACCGGGGATTATTTAAAAGGCCGTCTGAAACGCTATCGCGGATTAATCAGCTGCGTGTTGTTTATGGGCGGGGAATGGCAGCCGAAAGCCTTGCAGAAAATGCTGGCCATTGTGACACAGGCGGGTTTGAAAGCCTGTTTGTACACCGGCCTGGAGCGTGAAGAGCTGGAAGCGCTTTCAGACGGCATCCTGCCTTATCTGACGTATCTGAAAACCGGTCGCTGGCAGATGGAGCTGGGCGGCTTGGACAGCCCGACCACCAATCAGAAGTTTATCGATTTACGTACGGGAGAGGTATTGAACCGCTTGTTTATCAAAGACAAACCCGCGCCCAAAGTTTTTCCAGTGGCTTCAATTTAGCCCGGTGCTGTATTGCACTGATTTAAATTGAATTTATTGTATTCGCTGACAGCGATGTTTCAGACGGCCCAACCGTCATTGTTTAATAAATCATCCAAACCATACAGGAGAATTAACATGATTCGGCTGCATCCCGAACAGTTAAACGGAAAACTACAATTCATGCGCGACTACATCAGCGCGCAAAACGCGGCGGACGGATCGAAAATGGACGCCAACGCCAACGTTACCCAGAAGAACATTGCCACGATGGAAGCGGAAATCATGAAAGACTTTTTCGTGCAGATTAACCGCGCCCAAGTGTCGCGCAAAATCGCCGAAATTTTCGACCAATCCGTCGCCGACGAATACATCCGCCAGATTGAGGCGCACGAGATTTATGTCCACGACGAAACCAGCCTCAAGCCTTATTGCGTGTCGGTTACGCTGTATCCTTTCCTGCTCGACGGGTTAAGCAAACTCGGTGGTGAATCTAAAGCGCCGCAGCATTTGGCATCGTTTTGCGGCTCGTTTATCAATCTTGTGTTTGCCATCAGCGCGCAGTTTGCCGGCGCGGTGGCAACGGTGGAATTTCTGACTTATTTCGACTACTTCGCCCGCAAAGACTACGGCGACGATTATTTGGAAACTCACGCCAAAGAAATCGCCAACCATATGCAGCAGGTGGTGTACAGCATCAACCAGCCTGCCGCCGCGCGCGGCTATCAGAGCGTATTTTGGAATATTTCCGTTTACGATCAATACTATTTCGACGCGATGTTCGGCGATTTCGTCTTCCCCGATTTCAGCAAACCGGTGTGGGCGAGCGTGGCGAAGCTGCAAAACTTCTTCCTCAAATGGTTCAATCAAGAGCGCACCAAAGCCGTTTTGACTTTCCCCGTCGTGACCGCTGCGATGCTGACCGATGGCGGCAAATGCAAAGACACCGTGTTTGCCGACGAAATGGCGAAAGAGTTGGCGGAAGGCAATTCCTTCTTCGTCTATCTTTCCGACAACCCCGATTCGTTGGCTTCCTGCTGCCGTCTGCGCAACGCCATTGAAGACCGCACTTTTAGCTATACCCTCGGCGCAGGCGGCGTGGCAACCGGTTCCATCAATGTCATCACCATCAACATGAACCGGCTGGAACAAGACGGGCGCGACCTTGCCGCCGAAGTCGCCAAAATCCACAAATACCAATACGCCTACCGCAAACTGATGGAAGAATACCAAGCCGCCGGAATGTTGCCCGTTTACGATGCAGGCTTCATCACGCTGGACAAACAGTTCCTCACCATCGGTATCAACGGCATGGCGGAAGCCGCCGAATCGCAAGGCATCAAGGTTGGCTACAACGACGATTACATCAACTTTGTCCAAGGCCGTCTGAAAACCATATTCGAAGCCAACCAAGCCGCCAGCAAACACTACGGCGTGAAGTTCAACACTGAGTTTGTTCCCGCCGAAAACCTCGGCGTAAAAAACGCCAAATGGGACAAAGCCGACGGCTACAAAGTCAGCCGCGAATGTTACAACTCCTATTTCTACGTCGTCGAAGACGAAGAAATCAACGCGCTCGACAAATTCCTGCTGCACGGCAAAGAACTGGTGGATTGGCTCGACGGCGGCTCCGCGCTGCACCTGAACCTCGACGAAGCACTGCCCGAATCCGGCTACCGCTCGCTGCTGGACATCGCCTCACAAACCGGCTGCAACTACTTCTGCGTGAACGTGCGCATCACCATCTGCAACGAATGCGGCCATATCGACAAACGCACCCTGCACGCCTGTTCCGCCTGTGGTTCGCACGACATCGACTACGGCACACGAGTGATCGGCTATCTGAAGCGTGTGTCGGCCTTCAGTAGCGGACGGCGCAAAGAGCACGCGCTCAGACATTATCACCGTAAAGCGGCGTAATCGTTGAAAAAAGGATTACTTACAAAAGCAAAGGCCGTCTGAAATTTCAGACGGCCTTTTAGTATGTTTAGATAGACTGACTCTTTCAGCTGCATGATTTTAATTAAATTAAACAACAATGATTGACACTTTAATATTTTGAAGTTCCGCGTAATTCATAGGTAGGGTGTGTGGCGGAGCCACGCACGCGGTCGGTAGTGTTTTATAGCGCATTCACTCCCCAAAATTCATTACCGCCGTTTCTTTTGTGCCGCCCCAATTTAACGGCAGCCATCCGTCCCGCACATAACGGTGGAACGATGAAAACGCCCAATCGCGGACATTGTCGCATAATCCATGTTTGACGGGATTGAAATGGATGTAGTCCGCGCATCGTTGCAAATCCGTTTCGTCGCGAACGGTGTGTTCGTAAAAACGCCGTTGCCAAATACCGCGTTCGTTCCGCCGCTGTTTGCTGGTGGAAAGGTTCTCAGCACGAGGGAAATGTGCGGAGAATTTGGTTTTAATCAGCCGCCAGCGCAGGGAATAATCCGCATCATCGGGCGGCAGCGTCCAAATGGCATGAATGTGGTTCGGCAGTACGCATACGGCGGCGGTTTCAAAGGGATATTGTTTTTGCACATCCACATAAGCCGCACGCAATAAGTTGGTATGTTCGACAAGCAGGCGCGATTTCGGGTCGGCGAGTTTGACGGTGAAAAAGAATGTGCCGCCGGCAATGAAGTTTCTGCGATAACGTGCCATAGGATTTTTTTTGCTTGTGGTTTGGGTGTTGGAGAAGGAATGGTTTGTTGTTTAAGGTTTTAACTTCGTTGAAGCTGATGTTTTCAGACGGCAACGGCATTGGAGGTCGTCTGAAATCGCTAGCTTCAACGAAGTTAAAAGTTGAAATGGCAAACCGTCAATCAAGCAACCGCGTGCGTGCGTACCGCACACACCCTACA
>NZ_KV831677.1:198691-223420 GCF_001837185.1 Neisseria sp. HMSC064D07
AACCGCGTGCGTGCGTACCGCACACACCCTACACGTTGATTTTGAAGTTCCGCGTGATTCACAGGTAGGGTGTGTGGCATAGCCACGCACGCGGTCGGTTGGATATGCAGGCTACGGCTTGCTGGTTTGGGGTGGTTGTAGGTTGGGTTGTAAACCCAACAAAACAGATGGGTTTTACGGTTCTGTTGGGTCTAGACCCAACCTACGCTTGCTGTGGATTTTACCCGAGTCGTACAGGTCGTAAGCACGCAGCTTGCTTTGGTGGTCGATGTTTTGGGGCATGGGGTTTCTCGGTGGGCGGGGTGGATTTTCAGACGGCGTTTGAGGCCGTCTGAAAGGGTTATAGGTTGGGTTGCAAACCCAACAAAACAGATAAGTTTTACGGTCTTGTTGGGTCTTGACCCAACCTACGCTTGCTTGCTATTAGTTTTCGTCAGTCTCTTCAATGTCATCATCTTTTGGTTGATCGGTTATTTGTTTATCATGGGAATTTTTAATTTTTGATGAATCTTTTTTATTATCTTCAATATCGTTTTTTGATTTATCTCTTTTAAAAAATTGATTTGCAATATCATTATACGGGGTGCTAGCATTTGTATCATCTTTTACTAGCCTCAAAGGTTCATTATTAATAATTTTAAGCAAATTTCCCATTAAATCTTTAAGCATATCAATAGATATATCGGATGTTTCCTTTCTATACCCTTCATAGCTTTGACTAACGGAAGATTTAAATCCATAATCCTCTGATAACTTAAATAATTTGTGGATTTGCGTCGTGGCTAACCATGAAAACCATAAAGGTGCAGTAATACTAAGTAATGCAGTAATAGCTTGCAATATAATAGCTGCTGTACTTACACCATTATCAGTAAATAAACTTTGTAAACGACTTACTTGAGTACTGCCTGCAAACCAAAGTGCTAACAATGCAACAATAAGCCCGAATGTCCACCATTTTGCTGAACTATTTAATTGTTTAGCACGTTCTTTAAAAGCACCTGCCAAACCATTTGTATTTGTAATGCTATATGCCTGTGCAGATTTATCCCTATACTCATTGCATTTCTTATATATGTTTTCAATCTCCCCCTTTAACTCTTCAATGTTTTTTAAAAACTCCTTACCTTTTGATGTATTTATTGCAATACTTTCAGAAAAATCATCTGATTTCTTCTTATTTTCTTTGTAAATACTATTAATTTCCTGATGAGTCATTCGGGTTTCTTCAATCGCCTCTTTTAAATCATCTTGTACAGTAGGTAGATTTCTTGCTGTTTCATATGCACTATTAATTTGTTTTACTTTCTCATCTAATCCGGCGCTAGATTTTTCTAAGTTTGTAACAGTTCTCTTTTGTATAGCTAGCCTTTGGCGCAAACTAGATGGCATCGTATCTTCAGGCAAATGCTCCCATTCTAAACTTTGATAAAGATATTTATCAATCCAATCTATTGTTATTGTATATGAGTAGAAGTATAGATAATATGAATAACTCTCAAGACCTGTAACAAGTAGATGCTTGCTATCCTTTACCCTTCCTGAAAGATACTCCATACTTTCTAATTTATTTTTTGAGAATTCGTATGGTCTATTCTTGATTTTTTGGATTATCCCTCTTGGAATATCCGCTAAGTCATCAAGAGTAATACACGGATATTGATCATACCCGTGACGTTTATTAATAGGATTATTTTCAAAATTCTCTTGCTCTAAAATTGTTTTTATCAAATCTTCAAGAGCATCAATTAGTTTATTTACTTCATTATTTTCCATAAATGCAAGATCCTTATATTAATTTAAAAATTACGTTACAAGTTATTTATAATATTTTTTAAATACTTCCCAGTATAACTCCCCTTAACCTTCGCTACCTGCTCAGGGCTACCTGAAGCAATAATCTTACCACCTCCGTCGCCCCCCTCGGGCCCTAAGTCCACAATCCAATCCGCTGTTTTAATTACATCCAAATTGTGCTCGATAATCACAATTGAGTTGCCTTTACCTTTCAGACGGCCTATTACTTCCAGCAATAGGGCGATGTCGGCGAAGTGCAGGCCGGTAGTGGGTTCGTCGAGGATGTAGAGCGTTCTGCCGGTGTCGCGTTTGGAGAGTTCCAAGGCGAGTTTGACGCGCTGGGCTTCGCCGCCGGAGAGGGTGGTGGCGGACTGGCCGAGGCGGATGTAGCCGAGTCCTACGTCCATCAGGGTTTGCAGTTTGCGCGATACGGTGGGGACGGCGTCGAAAAATTCGCGGGCTTCTTCAACGGTCATGTCGAGGACTTGGCTGATGTTTTTGCCTTTGTATTGGATTTCGAGGGTTTCGCGGTTGTAGCGTTTGCCGTGGCAGACTTCGCAGGGGACGTACACGTCGGGCAGGAAGTGCATTTCGACTTTAATCACGCCGTCGCCTTGGCAGGCTTCGCAGCGGCCGCCTTTAACGTTGAAGGAGAATCTGCCGACGCTGTAGCCGCGTTCGCGCGAGAGGGGTACGCCGGCGAAGAGTTCGCGGATGGGGGTGAACAGGCCGGTGTAGGTGGCGGGGTTGGAACGCGGGGTGCGGCCGATGGGGGATTGGTCGACGTTGATGACTTTGTCGAGGTGTTCGAGGCCGTAAATGTCGTCGTATGGGGCGGGTTCTTCTTGGGCGCGGTTGAGTTCGCGGGCGGTGATTTTGGCGAGGGTGTCGTTAATCAGGGTGGATTTGCCGCTGCCGGATACGCCGGTGATGCAGGTAATCAAACCAAGCGGCAGTTCGAGGGTGACGTTTTTGAGGTTGTTGCCGCGCGCGCCTTTGAGGACGAGCATCCGGTCGGGATTGACGGGCGTGCGTTCAGACGGCACGGCAATGGATTTTTTGCCGCTGAGGTATTGTCCGGTAACGGAATTTTCGCATTTGGCGACGTTTTCGGGCGTGTCGGCAATCAATACGTTGCCGCCGTGTTCGCCTGCGCCCGGGCCCATATCGATGACGAAATCGGCTTCGCGGATGGCGTCTTCGTCGTGTTCGACCACAATCACGCTGTTGCCCAAATCGCGCAAGCGTTTGAGGGTGGCGAGCAGGCGGTCGTTGTCGCGCTGGTGCAGGCCGATGGAGGGTTCGTCCAAAACGTACATCACGCCGGTCAGGCCGCTGCCGATTTGGCTGGCGAGGCGGATGCGTTGGGCTTCGCCGCCGGAAAGGGTTTCGGCGGAGCGGCTTAAATTCAGGTAATCCAGCCCGACATTAATCAGGAAACCGAGCCGCTCGGTGATTTCTTTGAGGATTTTTTCGGCGATTTGTTTTTTGTTGCCGTCCAAATCCAGCGTTTCGAAGAATTGGTGGGTTTTGGTCAGCGGCCAGGCGGAGACTTCGTGCAAGGGTTTGCCGCT
Organism: Neisseria sp. HMSC064D07; assembly: GCF_001837185.1. NCBI lineage: Bacteria > Pseudomonadati > Pseudomonadota > Betaproteobacteria > Neisseriales > Neisseriaceae > Neisseria > Neisseria sp. HMSC064D07. Next base: position 202,063 of record NZ_KV831677.1, read on the forward strand.
GACGTAAACGTAACGCGCTTCTTTGCGCAAACGTGCGCCGCCGCAGCTCGGGCAGGCGCGGTGGTTTTGGTATTCGCGCAGTTTTTCGCGCACGGTTTCGCTGTCAGTTTCGCGGTAGCGGCGTTCGAGATTGGGGATGATGCCTTCGAAGGCGTGACTGCGGTTGAAGGTGGTACCGCGTTCGGATAGGTAGGTGAAGTCGATGACTTCTTTGCCTGAGCCGTGCAACACGACTTTTTTGACTTTTTCAGGCAAAGTTTCCCAAGCGGCGTTGACATCAAATTTATAATGATGCGCCAGCGATTGAATCATTTGGAAATAGAATTGGTTGCGCTTATCCCAGCCGTCAATCGCGCCTGCGGCTAAGGATAGTTCGGGATGGGCGACCACTTTTTCGGGATCGAAGAAGTTGGTATTGCCCAAACCGTCGCAAGTCGGGCAGGAGCCCATTGGGTTGTTGAAGGAAAACAGGCGCGGCTCTAACTCGGGCAGGCTGTATGAACATACGGGGCAGGCGAAACGCGCGGAGAACCAATGTTCTTCGCCGCTGTCCATTTCCATCGCCAGTGCGCGCTCGTTGCCGTGGCGCAGCGCGGTTTCAAAACTTTCCGCCAGCCGTTGCTGGATGTCCGCCTTCACTTTCACGCGGTCGATGACCACGTCGATATTGTGCTTGATGTTTTTTTCCAGCTTCGGCACTTCGTCAAGCTGATAGACCTCGCCGTCCACACGTACACGCGCAAAGCCCTGAGCCTGCAAGTCGGCAAAGAAATCGACAAACTCGCCTTTACGTTCGCGCACTGCCGGCGCAAGAATCATTACGCGCGTGTCTTCCGGCAGCTTCAACACGGTATCGACCATCTGCGACACGGTCTGGCTCGACAACGGCAGATTGTGTTCGGGGCAATACGGCGTACCGACGCGAGCGTATAAAAGGCGCAGATAGTCGTGGATTTCTGTTACTGTACCGACGGTGGAGCGTGGGTTGTGGCTGGTGGATTTTTGCTCGATGGAAATTGCGGGCGACAGGCCTTCGATCAAATCGACATCGGGTTTGTCCATCATCTGCAAGAATTGACGGGCATAGGCGGAAAGGCTCTCAACATAACGGCGTTGGCCTTCTGCATACAAAGTATCAAACGCCAGCGACGACTTGCCGCTGCCTGACAGCCCCGTGACCACCACCAGTTTGTGGCGCGGAATGTCCAAATCGACATTTTTCAAATTATGTGTACGCGCGCCGCGGATGCGGATGGTGTCATTATCGTGTGAATGTTTAGGATGATGGTTGCACATGGTGTCAGGCCGTCTGAAAAATAAAATAAACGGCTATTGTAGCACTTTTCAAATGACAGACTGGATAGATAAAGCATTTGATATAAAAGAAACAAAGAGGCCGTCTGAAAATATGTTTTCAGACGGCCTTGATATAGATGGATCAGCTTATCAGTCGATTGTGCGGAGAATTTCGCGCAGGGCTTTTTGCCAGTCGGACGGTTTGATACCGAACTCGGTTTCGAGGCGTGAGCAATCCATGATGCTGTATGCCGGACGCGGAGCGGGCAGGGGGTATTGTTCGGTGGTGATTGCGTTCAGTTCCGGAATGCGGAAGCTGTCGTCTAATTGGTGGGCCGTCTGAAAGATGGCTTTGGTAAATTCGTACCATGTTGCCGATTTGTTGCCACAGTAATGGAAGATGCCGCGTGGGGAAGTGGGCTGTTGCAGTAAACTGATGATGGCGTGAGCCAAGTCGCCTGCATAAGTCGGGCAGCCGGTTTGGTCGTGAACAATGGAGAGGGAATCACGTTCTTTGGCAAGGCGCAGCATGGTTTTGACGAAATTGCTGCCGTATTCGCTAAACAGCCATGAAGTACGGACGATTGTACTTTCCGGATGCGCGGCTAAAGCCAAAAGCTCGCCTGCTACTTTGGATTGACCGTAAGTGCTGCGCGGATTGGTGTAGTCGGTTTCGCGGTAAGGGCGTTTGCCTTCGCCGTCGAATACATAATCAGTGGAAATATGGATAAAGCGGGCGTGTGCGGCGCGGGCGGCTGCAGCCAGGTTGTGAACAGCGCTTGCGTTGACGGCAAAAGCGGCTTCAGCGTTTTCTTCTGCTTTATCGACGGCAGTGTAAGCTGCGGCATTAACGATGGCATCGGGTTGGAAATTTTTAATCATATGATGCACGGCTTCGGTATCGGTAATGTCCAGCGAAGTAGAGTCGGTAGCAATCAGTTCCCAATCTTCGGGCAGGCGGTCGCGCAGACAACGGGCAAGCTGGCCTTTGGCTCCGGTCAATAAAGTACGCATGGTTGAGTATCTCCTCTGATAGCTGTTAAATAGGTGTTCGTGTCATTATAGTGTAAATACGACAAATTCACATTATTGGCGTAGAACAAAATGCAGAGGAGGCTGTATTTGGGTAAATTGTCGATATTATCTATTCATAATAATAACCAATTATTGGTATTATGTTTGTTTACTATAACTAGAGTTAAAATTCGGCTTTTAATAAGATAGATAAAGGATCTATGCTATTTGAGAGAGTGTGAATCAATGTTAATGTTTTTATTGTTGCTAGGATAATGGAATTTAAAAACAGGCGAAACTCCGTCCTTTTGTCGGCAAATTCTACCGTTTGATATTTTTGAGTAAATATTTTGCAAAATATTACTAAAATAATAATTGGGCAAGGGCGGATTTGCTCGTTCCGTCAACCCAATATTTTATTAACTTTTGGGAGTAATTATTATGGCATACTGTTACGGGGGGTATTATACTAGACCCCTGGTTAGTTCTTACTGCGCACCCGCACCTAAGGCTTCCTACTCTTCTTACTACTGCGCTCCTGCAGCAAAATCTTCTGTTTCTATCGGCAGCATCGCTAGCATTGCCAGCGTCGGCGTGTCAGTAGTTAACGCGGTAACCGGTTTGGTTTCTGCTATTGCGGCTTTCTGCCCACCGGCAAAAACGCCTAACTACAAATGTGTTCCGGTTTGCCCACCTTACAACTGCGATCCAATCAAACCGATCCCATGTCCAAAACCACAACCTAAACCTCAGCCTAAGCCTCAACCAAAACCTGAGCCTAAACCTGAGCCACAGCCAGAACCGCAACCAGAACCAAAACCACAACCAAAACCTGAGCCTAAGCCAGAACCGAAACCTGAGCCTAAACCAGAACCAAAACCTGAGCCTAAGCCAGAGCCAAAACCTGAGCCTAAACCAGAACCGAAACCTGAGCCTAAGCCAGAACCTAAGCCAGAACCGAAACCTGAGCCTAAGCCAGATTGCAAAGACTGTGTTGACGACCATAACCAAAACAACTCATACGGTCACGAAGACAAAAACCCAGGTAATGTCATCCGAGCTGAAGACTGCAAAGACGGCAACGTTATCCGCGGTACTGATGCTAAAGATACCATTTATGGTACTGCTTGCGAAGACATCATCTACGGTGGTAACGGCACAGACGTAATCTACGCCGGTGCTGGTAACGACACCATTTACGGTGATGCCGACGGTGACTCTCTGTACGGTGAAGAAGGTAAAGACTACCTGCAAGGTGGTGCCGGTAACGACTACCTGAACGGTGGTTCCGGCGCGGACATCATGCGCGGTGGCGACGGTAACGACGTTTACTTCGTTGACAATGCCAACGACCAAGTTATCGAGTACGGCAATGCACACGCCGGTATCGATACTGTCCGTACCGTTATTGACTACACACTGACTGATCACGTTGAAAACCTGTTTTTGCAAGGTATGCAAAACCTGAACGGTACCGGTAACTCTTTGAACAACAACATCGAAGGTAATGGTGGCAACAACCATCTGTACGGTTTGGCCGGCGACGACTGTCTGGTTGGTAAAGACGGTAACGACTACCTCGACGGCGGTGTCGGCAACGACATCCTGATCGGCGGTACCGGTAACGACACTTACTTCTTCGACAAAGGTTACGGTCACGACACTATCCGTGAAGAAAGTGGTAATGACACCCTGTTGTTCGGTAAAGGCGTTGCAGCTTCTGACGTATTGCTGAGCAAATCAGGTGCTAACCTGACTGTTTCTGTCGGTACTAACGACAGCATCACCATCGACGACTGGTTCACCGGTAACGATCACAAAGTTGAAAACTTCAAGTTTGCTGACGGTAGCACTTACCAAGTAACCGGCCACGGCGACTACTACTCTCTGTCTGCTGTGAACCAAATCCAAGATCAGACTCAAGCTTCTGTAATCTGATAGGATGGTGATTTTCAGGGTTCTTCTCTGAAATCAACGGATAAGGCCGTCTGAAACCAAAATATAAGGTTTCAGACGGCCTTTATTTTGTAAACAATCTGACGAAAGATGCTAAATTGGGCTAAAATACCAAATTCTTCTGTTTACCAAAGAGATACCCGAAATGTCTGAAATCAGCTTGAAAAAAATCTACTCCGGCAAAGTCCGCGATTTGTACGAAATTGACGATAAACGTATGTTGATGGTTGCTTCCGACCGTCTGTCTGCATTCGATGTGATTTTAGATGATCCGATTCCGGGTAAAGGAGAGATTCTGACGCAGATTTCCAATTTTTGGTTTAAAAAACTGGCTCATATCATGCCTAACCATTTTACCGGTCAGACGGTTTACGATGTTTTGCCTGAAAACGAAGCTAAAGCTTTGGAGAAACGCGCCGTCGTGGCTAAAAAACTCACTCCGGTGAAAGTGGAGGCTATTGTGCGCGGTTATCTGGCAGGCAGCGGTTGGAAAGATTATCAAAAGACAGGCTCTGTTTGCGGTATTCAACTGTCTGAAGGTATGCAGGAAGCACAACAACTGCCTGAAGTGATCTTTACGCCATCGACCAAAGCTGCAGTTGGCGATCATGATGAAAACATCAGCTTTGAAGAATGCGAACGCATTATCGGAAAAGAGCTGGCGGCGGAAGTGCGCGCCAAAGCAATTCAGCTTTATACAGAAGCGGCCGAATATGCGAAATCTCGCGGTATTATCATTTGCGATACCAAGTTTGAATTTGGTTTGGATGAAGAAGGTACGCTGACTTTGATGGACGAAGTGTTGACGCCTGACTCCAGCCGTTTTTGGCCTGCAGACCAATACAAAGTCGGTACCAATCCGCCATCTTTTGACAAACAATTTGTCCGCGACTGGCTGGAGCAAAGCGGTTGGAACAAAAAAGCGCCTGCGCCTAAAGTGCCTGCCGATGTAATTCAGAAAACAGTCGAAAAATATCAGGAAGCATTGACTTTGCTGACTCAGGATTAGTTTTTAAGTTTGAAGGCCGTCTGAAAAGGATATGTTTCAGACGGCCTTTTTATTGTATAAATACTGGATTTTAAGGATGGTTGCCTTTATAATCAAGAGTTGTTTTCAGCGCCTTAAAGGCCGTCTGAAAGCTTGTTTATAACCTGCCGCACGGTCTGAAACCCTAACTATGCACATTCGGATTTTAGTGTGCATTATTAGTGTTTTAGCAGTGCGGTATTTTGAAAGGAACAATGATGTTCAATAAACACGTTAAGACCTTCCAATACGGTAATCAAACCGTTACTTTGGAAACCGGCGAAATCGCTCGCCAAGCCGCCGCTGCCGTTAAAGTATCCATGGGCGATACTGTTGTTTTGGTTGCCGTTACTACCAACAAAGAAGTGAAAGAAGGCCAAGACTTCTTCCCTCTGACTGTCGATTACCTCGAGCGTACTTACGCAGCAGGTAAAATCCCCGGCGGTTTCTTCAAACGCGAAGGCAAACAAAGCGAAAAAGAAATCCTGACCAGCCGTCTGATCGACCGTCCGATCCGCCCTCTGTTCCCTGAAGGTTTCTACCACGACATCCAAATCGTAGCGATGGTGGTGTCTGTTGACCCTGAAATTGATTCTGACATTCCTGCAATGCTGGGTGCATCTGCCGCGCTGGTGTTGAGCGGCGTACCGTTTGCCGGTCCGATTGGTGCTGCGCGAGTAGGTTATGTAAACGGCGTGTACGTTTTGAACCCGACTAAAGCCGAATTGGCTAAATCACAATTGGACTTGGTTGTTGCCGGTACTTCTAAAGCCGTGTTGATGGTGGAATCCGAAGCCGACATCTTGTCTGAAGAAGTGATGTTGGGCGCAGTTGTTTACGGTCACGATCAAATGCAAGTGGCCATTAATGCCATCAATGAGTTTGCCGACGAAGTTAATCCGGAAGTTTGGGATTGGAAAGCACCTGAAACCAATGAAGAATTGGTGGCCAAAGTACGCGAAATTGCCGGCGAAACCATTAAAGAAGCATTCAAAATCCGTCAAAAACAAGCGCGTTCTGCCAAATTGGACGAAGCTTGGAATGCCGTGAAAGAAGCGTTGATTACTGAAGAAACCGACACTTTGGCAGCCAACGAAATCAAAGGCATTTTCAAACACTTGGAAGCCGATGTTGTCCGCAGCCAAATTTTGGACGGTCAACCACGTATCGACGGTCGCGACACCCGCACTGTTCGTCCGTTGAACATTCAAACCGGCGTATTGCCACGCACTCACGGTTCTGCACTGTTTACCCGTGGCGAAACCCAAGCTTTGGCTGTTGCAACTTTGGGTACTTCACGCGATGAGCAAATCATTGATGCGCTGTCCGGCGAATACACCGACCGCTTCATGCTGCACTACAACTTCCCACCATACTCTACTGGTGAAGTGGGTCGCGTAGGTGCGCCAAAACGTCGTGAAATCGGTCACGGCCGCTTGGCTAAACGTGCGTTGTTGGCCGTATTGCCAGAACCTGAAGATTTCAGCTACACCATGCGCGTGGTTTCTGAAATTACCGAATCCAACGGCTCTTCCTCTATGGCTTCCGTCTGCGGCGGCTGCTTGAGCCTGTTGTCTGCCGGTGTGCCTTTGAAAGCGCACGTTGCCGGTATCGCCATGGGTCTGATTTTGGACAACAACAAATTTGCCGTTCTGACCGACATCTTGGGTGACGAAGACCACTTGGGCGATATGGACTTTAAAGTAGCCGGTACAACCGAAGGTGTGACCGCACTGCAAATGGACATCAAAATCCAAGGTATTACCAAAGAAATCATGCAAATCGCTTTGGCTCAAGCCAAAGAAGCACGTTTGCACATCTTGGATCAGATGAAAGCCGCTGTTGCAGGTCCACAAGAGCTGTCTGCACACGCGCCACGCTTGTTCACCATGAAAATCAACCAAGACAAAATCCGTGATGTTATTGGTAAAGGCGGCGAAACCATTCGTTCGATTACTGCTGAAACCGGTACTGAAATCAACATCGCTGAAGACGGTACCATCACTATCGCTGCGACTACTCAAGAAGCAGGCGATGCAGCGAAAAAACGTATCGAAGAAATCATTGCCGAAGTGGAAGTGGGGAAAGTGTACGAAGGTACTGTGGTTAAAATCCTCGACAACAACGTTGGCGCGATTGTCAGCGTGATGCCGGGCAAAGACGGTTTGGTACACATCAGCCAAATCGCCCACGAGCGCGTACGCAATGTCAGCGACTACCTGCAAGTAGGTCAGGTTGTGAACGTGAAAGCATTGGAAGTAGACGATCGCGGCCGCGTACGCCTGTCTATCAAAGCTTTGCTGGAAGCTCCTGCTCGCGAAGAGAAAGCCGCCGAATAATCTGATTGTTCCAGCTTGAATCAAAAGGCCGTCTGAAAATTTCAGACGGCCTTTTGTTTATTTGAATGATGAATTTAAAAATGAGTTTGCCTTTACTTTGATAAAAGGGATTACTACAATGTTTGTAATTTAATAAATATATTCATTTCTCAAGGAGTATGCAATGAATGCTACACAATTAATCAGTCGGCTGACGCAAACCGTCGGCGAAAAATATATCATCACAGACCCGGCAAAAACTGAACAATACCGTCAAGGCTACCGTTTTGGCGAAGGCAAGGCGCTGGCAGTTGTCCGTCCAGGTACGGTGTTGGAAATGTGGCAAATTTTGCAGGCATGTGTTGAGGCTGATGTTATCGTGATTACGCAGGCCGCCAATACCGGTCTGACCGGCGGCTCGACTCCTGACGGCAATGATTACGACCGCGATATCGTGATTGTAAATACCATGCGTTTGAACATTATTCAGCCAATTAACAATAACGAACAAGTTGTCTGCCTGCCTGGCTCTACCCTGAATCAATTGGAGCTGCTGCTAAAACCTTTAGGCCGTGAGCCGCACTCCGTGATTGGTTCGTCTTGTATCGGCGCATCTGTATTGGGTGGCGTATGTAATAACTCCGGCGGTGCATTGGTACAGCGTGGCCCGGCTTATACGGAAATGGCGCTGTTTGCACAAATCAACGAAGAGGGCAAACTGGAGCTGGTCAACCATTTGGGCATTGATTTGGGCGAAACCCCTGAAGAAATTTTGACCAATCTGCAAGGTTTCCATTATCAGAAAAAAGACATTGTTCAAAATGCAGGCAAAGGGCATGACCATGCTTATTGCGATCATGTCCGCCAAGTGAATGAACCGACTGCCGCCCGTTTTAATGCCGATCCTGCACGCCATTACGAGGCTTCAGGCTGCGCGGGCAAGCTGATGGTGTTTGCCGTACGCTTGGATACGTTCCCACAAGAAAAACAGACTGCCGTGTTCTATATCGGCACTAATGATATTAATGAGCTGACCGATATTCGTCGTGCCGCTTTGAGCGAGTTTAAAAACCTGCCTATTTCCGGTGAGTATATCCATCGTCATGCTTTTGATATTGCTGCCATTTATGGTAAAGATACGTTTTATATCATCAAGACGTTCGGTACCCACCAACTTCCGAAACTGTTTGATCTGAAAGCCCGTGTGGATAGATTCAGCAAAAAGATAAGTTTCTTACCAAAACACTTCTCTGATAAATTCATGCAACTGATCAGTAAAATTTTGCCTGATCACTTGCCGAAATCTATGCGCAACTATCGGGATAAATATGAACATCACCTGATTTTAAAAATGGGTGGCGAGGGCGTAGAAGAAGCGCGTGCTTTCTTGAAGGAATATTTTGCAACCCATGGCGGCGCATTCTTCGAATGTAATGCCGAAGAAACGCAGGCGGCCATGCTGCATCGCTTTGCTGTGGCTTCTGCCGCGATCCGTTACCGTTCTGTACATGATGATGAAGTAGAGGATTTGGTTGCACTCGATATCGCCTTGCGCCGTGATGATCGTGATTGGTTTGAAACACTGCCGCCTGAAATCGACAATAAAATCATCCATAAATTGTATTACGGACATTTTATGTGTCATGTGTTCCATCAGGACTACATCATTAAAAAAGGCAACGACTGTATGGCTTTGGAACATGAAATGCTCCATTTGCTGGACCAACGCGGCGCGCAATATCCTGCCGAGCATAATGTCGGTCATCTGTATGAAGCCAAGCCTGAGCTGAAACAGTTCTATAAAAAACTCGACCCAACCAACAGCTTTAACCCCGGTATCGGTAAAACCAGTAAGAAGAAAAACTGGGCAGAATAAAGCATAGTTAAAATATAAGGCCGTCTGAATATTTCAGACGGCCTTTTTATATGCTTGCTTATCAGAACAGGTTGCTGATGAAAATCAGCAAAATCACCAACGGCACGAGATATTTCACATAGGCAAACCAAATATTGACCGTCGTATGGTTGCCTTTATAAAGCAATTCGTCCTTCGCTTCGTCCTTCATCACGAAACCGACAAACAAGGCAGAGCCAAGCGCGGTCAGCATAAACAAGATGTTGCCGCTGATATAGTCAAAGGCATCAAAAATGTTTTTACCAAACACGGAAATATCTTTCCATGGGCCGTAGCTCAAGATGGATGGGATATTACCGAAGATAAAAATACCTGCCAGTACGATGGTAATCGCGGCTGCGCGGCGGATTTTGGTTTTCTCCTGAATGGTTGTAATCAACACTTCATAAATGGTCAGAGAAGTGGTCAGCGCGGCAATCAGAAGCAGTGAGAAGAAAATCACTGCAAACACTGGGCCTGCCCACATATTGGAGAACACGATCGGCAGGCTTTGGAACACCAGCGTCGGGCCGGAGTTAGGGGCAACGCCAAAGCTGAAGAGGGATGGGAAAATCATAAAGCCGGCCAACACGGCAATCAAAGTGTTGGTAATCGCGGTAATTACGGCCGTCTGAACCAGATTTTCGTTTTTATCCAGATAGCTGGATAACGTAATCATCACGCCGAAGCCCAAGCTCAAGGCGAAGAATACTTGGCCCAAAACGAAGACGAACAGTTCGGTTGTAATTTTGCTGAAGTCAGGTTTCAGATAGAAGGTAATGCCTTCCATTGCGCCCGGCAGGGTAACGTTGCGCACAACCATGGCAATCAGGAATAAAAACAGCAAAGGCATCAGGTATTTTGCCGCTTTTTCAATACCGCCGATCACGCCTTTGACTAGGATCCATTGGTTCACAACAACAAATAGGAAGGTGTAGAAAGCAATTTCCCAAGGGCTGTTTTCGATGTGTTCGGTAAAGAAGCTTTTGGTAACTTCGCCGGAAACCGGGTTGGAAATGTCCAAATTGCCGCCGATGATGTTGACGATGTAACTGATGACCCAGCCGCCGAGCACCATGTAATAGGCCATGATGCCGAATGCGCCGAGCAAGCCCATCCAACCGACCAATTTCCAAACTTTGGCAACGGGTTTGCCATTCATTGTGCCGCCAAACGCATCCAGCGCGTTCACGCCTTTACGGCGGCCGATGACGTTTTCCACCAAAATCATCGGAATACCGATGACCAGCATGGCGATACAGAACAGAAACACATACGCGCCGCCGCCGTTTTCACCGACCAGATACGGGAAACGCCAAGTTGCACCAAAGCCGACAGTCGCGCCGGCAACGGTAAGGATGTAAGTCAAACGGTTGGACCAGGTTTGACGGGGTTGATTGGAAGACATAAATACTCAGATGCATAAAAATAAAGACAACATTTTACCGCAAAGATTTAACGAATCTTGACTAAAGTCTGAAAAGAAAATTAGTTAAAAAAACCATGTAATGAAGAATTTTTAGTGGGTTTCTCTGGTTTGCTTGGTATTGAAACCTGCAAACAGAGAATTTGTCTGAAGCGATACGAATGATTGAAAGAGCCCTAACGATAAAGGCCGTCTGAAAGGTGGGATATGGGAAAGGGTTGTTGTGAGGAGATTGGATAGCACTAAGGTGTGCTTTCAAATATGTCGGCAACAAAGATGGTATTTCTCTGAGGTTGTCTAATAACATCCTGTAACCTTAGCTTGGATAGTCGCCGATGGTTTTTCTTTCTATAAAACGATTTGTCTGAAATTGGAACGGTACAGATTGATGCGGAAGAGACGAGAAAGAGAAAAGGAGGAATGGCAAGGTAATGAGTGGGAGATGAGGTTGAGTAATGATGGCTTCTTTAGATGAGAAAGGCCGTCTGAAAGTACATTCGTTTGGTTACCAAATTTTAGATAAAAAAAACCATCTATACTAAGGGGAAAGTATAGATGGCCAAACACATTACGGGGAAAACGTCTTACTCACTTACTCACTTCTTTCGAAGCAAGTGTTACTCAGACAGGCGAATTATACAATAGTTCAGTCTCCCTAGTGTTAAATTCTGTTAAATAAAAATAATAAGGTTTAGATGTTTGATTTTAAATAAATAAAAAATCCATATTGTTTAAAAAATTATTGAAAAAATTGGAATTTTTTTTTAGATTTGGATAAATTTCCATTCTCCGGCGGCCAAATCATCGACATTCCAGTCGCCGAATTTCTCACGATGGAGCTGCTCGACACGGTTGCCTGCGGCTGCAACCATGCGTTTGACCTGATGGTATTTACCCTCTGTAATGGTCATCATCAGTGTGGTTGGGTCGGCCAATACTGCTTCGGCCGCGGCGACGGTTTCATTATCGTCATGTAGGAGGACGCCGTTTTTCAGCGTAGTGCAAAGGGTATCGTCGGCAGGATGTTTCAAAGTGACGCGGTAGAGCTTCGGAACTTTGTGTTTGGGCGAGGTAACGCGGTGGTTAAATTGCCCGTCGTTGGTAATCAGAATAATGCCGGTTGTGTCTGCATCCAAGCGGCCGACTGCCTGCATATCGATATTGCGCATGTGGTCGGGAAACAGGCTGAAGATGCTTGGATATTGCTGGGGTTTGTGCGAAGTCTCGTAATCTGCAGGCTTATGAAGCAGAATGTAGAAATAGGGCATGGGTACGGCGGCAATTTCTTCGCCATCAACAGACAGGGTATGCACTTGAGACGGATCGATATCGTTTTTGGTACGATTATGGATTTCGCCGTTGATGGCAATGCAGTCATTGTCTATCAGCCATTGGCATTGCTTGCGGCTGCCGAGGCCTTGCGATTGGATGTATTTGAGCAGTTGCATGGTTGGTTGAAAAGTAGGAAATGTTCAGACGGCCTTTATTGTACTGGAAAACCGGTGTTTAGGCCGTCTGAAAAGTAGAGGCAAAAAAATCGCCCCTTTAAAATGTTAAGGGGCGCAAAAGGAACACAAACCACTACCAAAAACTGTTACAGGGCAAATTCTCCTATTTGATGTGTTGCCGGATAAAGTGCTTTCATCAAGTCATGTGGTGAAAGCGAGAAATCTTTGCTGTTTGTCGTCAGACGGCCTTGCTGAGGCGTTAGCTCAAGCAATCGGGCGTTTGCCGACTGGATAAACTTGTTCTTCGTGCGCTGCATTTTTCTTTGCAGGGCGGAAACAACGCGGTTGTACAGACTGTCTTTTTGCTTGACTTCGCGTGTATCGGCAACCCAGCTCAAGCGTGTATTGCCGTCTTCATCTTCAATCAGCAGGATGCCGGTTTCTGATTGGGGCGATTTGCCCATACAAGGGAGCCAAACATAATATCGGCCATCTAAAGTAATGAATACTGCGTCGTGTACTTCGCACTCATCGCAACACTTGGTGGCGATCAAAGAGCGGATGGCTTGCTGGTGCAGTCTCAGAATGTCGAGGGAGACTTGCTTAAAAATACTTTCGGGCATTTTCTTCTCCTTTCATTCTGTTGTGCGGTTGTTTTGTTTCGATGGGTTGTATTATACGGCGATTTTTTAAATTTGCAAATGATAATTGTTCCTATTATTTAATTTATAAGTAAGGTATTAATTATTAAAGAAATTAAATTTAAAAAATTTTTTAGAAATTGGGCTTTCTACTCAAATTGGAGTAATAGCTGGCCAATAGATGAAAAAAGAATAAAGGCCGTCTGAAAAAATCCAGCTATAAAAGGGTATTTCAAAAGTAGCTAAAGTTTTGCTGACTATACATTTCAGACGGCCTTCAGTATGATTCAGGACGTTTTGATAATTGCAGAAACCACCAACCATGAGCCAACGTCAGATTATCCTCGATACGGAGACCACGGGTCTTTATCCTGAAAACGGCGACCGTCTGGTCGAATTTGCCGGCTTGGAAATGATCAACCGCCAAATGACCGACTCCAACCTTCATTTATATGTCCACCCCGAGCGCGATATGCCGGAGGAAGCGGCGAAGGTGCATGGTTTGACGATTGAAGTATTGGAAGCGAAGAATGCGCCGCCGTTTGCCCAAGTGGGTAAACAGATTGCCGACTTTATACGTGGTGCAGAGCTGATTATCCATAATGCTAAGTTTGACGTCGGCTTCCTGAATATGGAATTCCGCCGCATGGGACTGCCTTCTATTGAGGAACTGGGTTGTAAAGTGACCGATACGCTGGCCATGGCGCGTGAGATGTTTCCGGGACAAAAGGCAAGTTTGGATGCGTTGTGTAACCGCTTTTCCGTTGACCGCAGCAAACGGGTTTTGCACGGCGCGTTAATCGACTGCGAGCTTTTGGGTGAAGTCTATCTTGCCATGACGCGTCAGCAGTTCGACCTGATGGGTGGCGAGGTGGAAGAAGAGGGCGAAGTCAAACAAACCGTTATTGCGGAAACCAAACGTACGTCGCAGTTGAAAGTCATCAAAGCCAATGCGGACGAGCTGGCGGCACATGAAAAATATTTGGACGATTTGGGCGAAGCATGTGTATGGCGCAAGGCCGAAATGCCTGATGAGGCCAATGCCGGAGCGTCAGCATGATGCGCCGCAATATCGCTTTGATTCCTGCTGCCGGTGTGGGAGCGCGATTTGGCGCAGGAAAACCCAAACAATATGTTGAAATCAATGGTAAAACCGTATTGCAACATACCATAGAAATCTTTGAGCAACACTCCCGCATAGATTTAATTGCCGCTATTCTTTCGCCGGAAGATTCGGTTTTTCAGACGGCCGTTTCTGAGAAAGTACGCGTCTTTCGAGTAGGCGGCGCAAGTCGTGCCGAAACGGTACGCAATGGTGTGTCCGTTTTATTGGAGCAAGGTTTGGCTGAGGCGCAAGACAATATTTTGGTTCATGATGCCGCACGCTGTTGCCTGCCTCCTGAAGCGCTAACGCGTTTGCTTGATGAGGCGGGTGAGAATGATGAAGGCGGTATTTTGGCCATACCGGTGGCCGATACGCTCAAGCGGGCAGACAGCAGTCATCATATTGATGAAACCGTTGCGCGCGCAGGGTTATGGCAGGCGCAAACGCCGCAGCTTTTTCAGACGGCCTTGTTACACCGTGCTTTATCGGTTGATGATTTAAGTGAGATTACGGATGAAGCGTCAGCGGTTGAAAAACTGGGTATCCGGCCGCGCTTGGTGCAGGGCGATACGCGCAATTTGAAATTGACGCTGCCGCAAGACGAATACATTGTCAGATTGTTGCTCAAGGCCGTCTGAACAATCAAAACCCATTATTTAAGGAAGCAAACATGAATATCCGTGTCGGACAGGGCTACGATGTCCATCAGTTGGTCGAAGGGCGAGATTTGATACTCGGCGGCGTAAACATTCCGTTTGAAAAAGGCTTGCTGGGTCATTCAGATGCCGATGCGCTTTTGCATGCGATTACAGATGCCCTGTTGGGTGCAGCCGGTTTGGGAGATATCGGCAGCCATTTTCCTGATACTGCCGCCGAGTTCAAAGATGCAGACAGCCGTGTGCTGTTGCGCGAGGCTTATCAAAGCGTGCAGGCATTGGGTTGGAAGGTGGTTAATGTCGATACGACTGTGATTGCGCAAAAGCCAAAACTTGCGCCGCATATTCCGGCAATGCGCACCAATATTGCCGCAGATTTGGGTTTGCCTGAAAACTGCGTGAATATTAAGGGCAAAACCAACGAAAAACTTGGCTATCTGGGACGTATGGAAGCCATTGAAGCGCAAGCGGCAGTATTGCTGATTAAGGCCTAAGAGCTTAAAATTACTTTATTATTCAAACTGAAGGACTGACAACATGGCAACTCAAGACGAACTCAAACGTATTGCCGCCGAAAAAGCGGTGGAATTTGTTCCTGAAAACGAATACATCGGTATCGGTACCGGCTCTACCATCAACTTTTTTATTGAAGCTTTGGGTAAAAGCGGTAAGAAAATAAAGGGTGCCGTGTCTACTTCTAAAAAATCCAGCGAGCTTTTGGCAAAATACGAGATTCCTGAAGTTTCACTGAATGAAGTGATGGGTTTGGCGGTTTATGTTGACGGCGCAGACGAAGTCAACCACGCGCTGCAAATGATTAAAGGTGGCGGCGGTGCGCATTTGAACGAAAAAATCGTGGCCAGCGCATCCGATAAATTTGTTTGTATCGCCGATGAAAGCAAATACGTTTCCCGTTTGGGTAAATTCCCATTGCCGGTAGAAGTGGTTGAAAATGCCCGTTCGCTGGTGTCGCGCAAACTGCTTGCGATGGGCGGACAACCTGAGTTGCGTGTCGGCTATACTACTTTCTATGGCAATCAAATCGTCGATGTTCACGGCCTCAATATTGACCAAGCCCTGAAAATGGAAGACGAAATCAATAAAATCACCGGCGTACTCGAAAACGGTATTTTTGCCCGCGATGCCGCCGATGTGTTGGTTTTGGGTACGGCAGAAGGTGCAAAAGTCATCCTGCCTTGTCAGGATTAATGGAGATTAATCAATCTTAAAAGGCCGTCTGAAAGTGCATCAGGTCTTTCAGACGGCCTTCAATTTGGCAAAATATGCAAATCAGTAAAATTATAAAATGGTTGCCCGTTGTTTTATCCGTTTTGGGCGCGCTTGGTTACAGCTCACGCGATACCGAGTTGATTCGTACAGGGGTAAGCGTTGCTGCAACATTGGCACAAGGCGACAATATCGGTTTGGAAAAGGTCAATCAATGGCTGGGAGAAAATGTCGTCAAAGCCACATCTGATACCAAAGCCGAAGCTAAACCCAAACCGGACCAGAAACAAAAGTCATCGCGACAATTCTACACATACAACGGAAAAATCATCAAAATCCATGATGGCGATACCATGCACATCATCGATAGCGACGGCCGGAAACACAAAATCCGTATGGCCTATATCGATGCGCCGGAAATCAATCAGGCTTATGGTACGCAATCACGAGACAATCTGATTGATGCTGCATTGAATAAAAAAGCCAAAGTGCGCGTGTTTGAAAGTGACCGCTATCAGCGCGAAGTCGCCCAAGTATCAGTCGGCACGATTGACCTGAATTTGATGCAGATACGGGATGGTGCCGCATGGCATTATGAAAGTTATGCCAAAAAACAACAAAGTAAAACCGCCTACACCGACTATTCGGCCGCGCAAAAACAAGCCAAGGAAAAACGTAAAGGCTTATGGAAAAAAGACAATCCGCAAGCACCTTGGCAATTTCGCCGTCAAAATCACGAGCAGCAGAACGGTAATAAAAAGCAGTCTGATAAACAATGGTTCGGGATTTGGTAGGTTTTAAGAGAGGCCGTCTGAAAACTTTCAGACGGCCTTTAATCATTAAGGTTAAGTATAAGATAAGAATGAGTGGCAGGTTTCTGATTAGAAGGTAAGAGAAATAAAAGTGTGATGTAATATTTTTAAGAAGGGCAGATATGAAAAAAGACACCGTTAGCTGGTGTCTTTAGTATCTGGCAGAGAGGAAGGGATTCGAACCCTCGATACGCTATTCACGTATACACGCTTTCCAGGCGTGCGACTTAAACCACTCATCCACCTCTCTGTGGACTATTATCCTGACTTATTATTTATTCAGAATAATGTGAAAACTTGACTGATTAATTTATCAGTGGTGCCCAGGAGAAGACTCGAACTTCCACACCCGTGAGGATACTAGCACCTGAAGCTAGCGCGTCTACCAATTCCGCCACCTGGGCAATTTAAATTTTCTTAAGCAAAGAAGCACCAAATTATTTGGTGCCCAGGAGAAGACTCGAACTTCCACGCCCGTGAGGACACTAGCACCTGAAGCTAGCGCGTCTACCAATTCCGCCACCTGGGCTTTGCTTTATTCTTCAATTTAAGGTAGAGTTGACTACCTGAACTGCGAAGAAGCAGCTATTATATATTTTAAAAAAAGAATGTCAACTATCAAAATGAACAAAAATACTAAATCTTTAAATTTACGAGAAAAAGACCCGTATTTGGAGCGGGAGAAACAACGTTACGCTCATCCGCTGCCTAGCCGTGAATGGGTTATTGAATTATTGGAACAAAAAGGCGTGCCGACAAAAATCGAAGCTTTGGCACATGAATTGTCGATTACAGAAGATGAATATGAATTCTTCGAGCGCCGTCTGAAAGCGATGGCGCGCGATGGTCAGGTGTTGATCAATCGACGTGGCGCGGTGTGTGCGGCAGAAAAATTGGCATTGGTTAAATGCCGTGTCGAAGCGCATAAAGACGGCTTTGGTTTTGCCGTGCCGCTAACGCCGACAGGTGAGGGCGATTTTGTTTTGTATGAGCGTCAGATGCGCGGCGTAATGCACGGGGATATTGTTACCGTTCGTCCTGCCGGTATCGACCGCAGAGGCCGTCGTGAAGGTACGGTTTTGGATGTAGTGGAGCGTGCGCAGTCTAAAGTGGTCGGCCGTTTTTATATGGATCGCGGCGTGGCTATTTTGGAAGCGGAAGACAAGCGTTTGAGCCAAAGTATCGTGTTAGAGCCTGAAAGCGTGGCGCACTTTAAACCGCAATCCGGCCAAGTGATTGTGGCTGAAATCGAGACGTATCCTGAAGCACATCGTCCTGCTGTGGCTAAGCTGATTGAAGTGTTGGGCGATTATGCCGACAGCGGTATGGAAATCGAAATCGCTGTACGCAAGCACCATTTGCCTCATCAATTCAGCGAAGCATGTGTCAAAGCCGCGAAGAAAATTCCTGATCATGTGCGTAAAACCGACTTGAAAGGACGCGTGGACTTACGCGATTTGCCTCTGGTAACCATTGACGGCGAAACTGCGCGGGACTTTGACGATGCGGTTTTTGCTGAAAAAGTCGGCCGCAATTACCGTTTGGTGGTGGCGATTGCCGATGTCAGCCATTATGTTCGTCCTGATGACGGAATTGATGTAGATGCTCAGGAACGCAGTACCAGCGTGTATTTCCCACGCCGTGTGATTCCAATGCTGCCGGAGAAGTTGTCCAACGGTATCTGCTCGCTCAATCCTGATGTCGAACGCCTGTGTATGGTGTGCGATATGGTGATTACCTATGCCGGCAATATCAAGGAATACCGTTTCTATCCGGCAGTAATGCGTTCTCATGCGCGACTGACTTACAATCAAGTTTGGGATTGGATTTCAGACGGCCAGGATCATCCGTTTAAGCAGCAAATCGATACCCTGTATCAGTTATTTAAAATCTTGCAGAAAAAACGTTTTGAGCGTGGCGCGGTTGAGTTTGAGAGCGTCGAGACTCAGATGATTTTTGATGACAACGGTAAGATCGACAAGATTGTTCCCGTCGTCCGCAACGATGCGCATAAATTGATTGAAGAATGTATGCTGGCGGCGAATGTTTGCGCGGCAGAATTTTTGCTGAAAAACAAACATACGGCTTTGTTCCGCAATCACTTGGGCCCGACTCCCGAAAAATTGGCCACTTTACGCGAGCAGCTTGGTTTGCTGGGGCTGAGTTTGGGTGGCGGCGATAATCCGACGCCGAAAGACTATGCTGCGCTTGCTGAGCAATTTAAAAGCCGTCCGGACGCGGAATTGTTGCAAGTGATGATGTTGCGTTCTATGCAGCAGGCGGTTTATGAGCCGCATTGCGAAGGTCACTTTGGTCTGGCTTATAGCGCATATGCACACTTTACTTCGCCTATCCGCCGTTATCCGGATTTGACGGTACATCGTGCCATCAAGGCTGTGTTGAATGGACAAACGTACCAACCCAATAAAACCTGGCAGGCTTTGGGCGTGCATACCTCTTTCTGCGAGCGCCGAGCCGATGATGCCAGCCGCGATGTGGAAAACTGGCTGAAAACTTATTATATGCGCGACAAAGTCGGCGAAGTTTTCAGTGGCAAGATTTCGGGTATGACCAGCTTCGGTATTTTTGTAACCTTGGACGATATTCATATCGACGGCTTGGTTCATATCAGCGATTTAGGTGAAGATTATTTCAACTTCCGTCCTGAAATTATGGCGATTGAGGGCGAACGCAGCAGTGTTCGTTTCAATATGGGCGATACGGTCACTGTAAAAGTCGCGCGAGCCGATTTGGATACCAGCAAGATTGATTTGACCTTAATTAGCGGCGGTTCAGTCGGTAAGAAACGCGGAGGTAGAAAAGCAAAACCTGTAAGCAAGCCAATAGCTGCTGACAAGTCTGTCGAAAAGCGTAAGCGTAAACTGTCGGCTAAAGAAATTGATGAAGCGTTGGCTGCTCCCATGAAGGCAAAGAAGAGCAAGGTGAAAAGTAAACCTGCCTCCAAGCCTGCCAAGCCAAGCAAACCTAAAGCCGCAGGCAAGAAAAAAACGCAGGCGAAAACAACTTCCGTCAAAGTCGGAGGTAAAAATAATGCTCAAGGCAAAAGCGTGAAGATTAAAGTGAAGAAAGCTGCTAAGAAATAAGCTGTATTCAATTCAGGCCGTCTGAAAAGTTTCAGACGGCCTGAATTTGTGATTTTATGAATAACACCAAGGATAAATAAGATGATAAAACTATACGGTATTCCCAATTGCGATACGGTTAAAAAAGCGCGCAGTTGGTTGGCGGAAAACGGCATCGAGTTTGAGTTTGTAGATTTTAAGAAAAATGCCCCGACTGCCGAATTGATTGATGGCTGGCTGGAGCAGGCGGCTTTGGAAATTTTGCTCAATAAAAGAGGCACGACTTGGCGCAAGTTGGATAAAGATGCGCAAGAATCTGCCGCCACAAAAGAAGGGGCGATTGCTTTAATGGTGGAAAATCCCAGCATTATCAAGCGGCCTGTATTGGTCAAGGAAGGACAGGTTCATATCGGATTTTCAGTAGAAGCGTACCAGGAAATTTTCGGATAAGGCATTTTTAGGTTTTTAGGCCGTCTGAAAAAGCAAGCCTTGAAAAAATACGTTACAATACGCGCTTTGAGCCTGTTTTCAGGATTTTAAGATTTTTGCGGCAGCATTTTCCGGCTGCCGCGCCAAACTTTTCTTTCGGATAAATATGTTCCATATTGTTGAAAAATATAAAACACCCGCCCAGATTGTTTTAGGTATCATCGGTCTGACCTTTATCGGATTCGGTGCCAATAACTTGTCTTCGCCGGGTTCTGATTACATTGTCAAAGTCGGGGATGAGAAGGTTAGCGAGCATGCTTTACAGATTGCGATACAAAATGAGCAGGCTGCCGGCAATAATGCGCCTTCGCGTGATGCGGTATTCCAATCGTTATTGCAACGTGCTTATCTGAAGCAAGGTGCCAAACTGATGGGTATCGCTGTGTCTCAGGAACAAATCAAGCAAGTTATCGTGGATGATCCGAATTTCCATGATGCTTCCGGTAAATTCAGTCAGGATTTGCTCAAGAAGTATTTGGATCAGCGCAAAATGACCGAGGATCAGTTTGTTGAAGATATCCGCGAACAATTCCAATTGCAAAATCTGTTGAATTTGGTTCAAAACGGTGCGTTGGTCAGCGATGCGCAAGCGCGTCAGTTGATTAACCTGACTCAAGCAACACGTACTATCCGTTCATTTACTTTCAGCCCTGAAGCATTTGCGGCACAAGTAAAAGTAGATGATGCGGCTTTGCAAAAGTATTATGAAGCGCATAAGAAAGATTACTTGATTCCTCAAGCCGTTAAGCTGGAATACGTGGCTTTGAGCATCAAGGATTTGGCTGACAAGCAAACCGTCAGTGCGGAAGAAGTACAAAAAGCTTACGACAGTAAAAGCGTAGATTTGTCGCCAAGAGCCGAAATTGCGCATATTTTCATTCCGGTTATGCCTAACGGAGATGAAGCAAGCAATGCAGAAATTAAAGCCGAAGTGGATAAAATGGCTGCGGAGCTTAAAGCACATCC
>NZ_KV831677.1:223520-318756 GCF_001837185.1 Neisseria sp. HMSC064D07
GTTTGCCGAGCTGGCAGCCAAGTATTCCAAAGACTTGTCCAGCAGCAATAAAGGCGGCAATTTGGGATATCTGAGCAAAAGCGGCGGCAGCGGCTTCGGGCCAGAGTTTGATAAAGCGGCATTTGCATTGGGCAAAGGCGAAGTCAGCGATACCGTTAAATCATCTTTGGGTTATCACGTCATTAAAGTTTTGAATGTCGAAGCTGAGCCGACTTTGGAACAAGCCAAGGCGCGTATCGAAGCAGCCTTGAAACTGAAAAAAGCAGCTTCTGCCTTTAATGCTGCGAAAGAAAAACTGGGTGAAGATACCTTTAATGATCCATCTTCTTTGGCAAAAGCAGCCGCCAATTCAGGTTTGAAAGTGGAAAGCCTGGATGAATGGGTAACCAAAGCAGGCGCGAAAGAAGCCGGTTTGCCTGAAACGTTGATTAATGCGGCGTTTAGCGACGATGTACTGAAGAAAAAACACAATTCTGAAGTGATCGCCATCAACAACGATACCGTTTGGGTCATTCGTGCGAAAGAAGTGCGCGAAGAGAAAATCGCACCATTTGCGGAAGTTAAAGACACTGTCCGTGCAGCATATCTGCGTTCTGAAGCCGCCAAACTGGCAGAGAAAAAAGCCCAGGAAACTTTGGCCGCATTGAAAGCCGGTAAAGCTGCCGATGTTCAATGGTCGCCTGTTTCTCAATTGAGCGCGCAAGATGCACGTAAAACCATGTCTCCGGAGGCTTATGCAGCTTTGCTGAAAGCGCGTCCTGTCGGTGGCAAACCTGCGTATACATTGTTGGAAGGTATGCCTGCGCCGGTGATTATGGAAGTTCAGAGCGTTTCTGCTCCTGAAAATGCCGATTCACAGATTCCGGCTGCTAAACAGGCTTTGGTTCAGCAGCTTTCCGCCAATGTTTTCGATGCCTTGCTCCAGTATTTGGATAAGAAAATCGATCGTACGCAAGGTGCACAACAAGTTAATAATGCTGCCGAATAAGCAGAATATTAGAGTAGGGCAGCCGGATAAATTCCGGCTGTTTTCTTATTTTTAGCTATCTTTTAAAAGGCCGTCTGAAATCATGAGTAAAAATCCTGATGCCTTTGTCCGCTTGATTAATGCATTAAAAATCCTGCCCAATGTCGGCCCGAAATCCGCTCAACGCATGGCTTACCAGCTTTTACAGTACAAACGCGAAGAAGCGCAGGAGTTGGTGGATGCTTTGCAGTTTGCCTTGAGACAGGTGCAGCATTGTCGGATGTGTAATACATTTTGCGAAGGCGATTTGTGTGAAATTTGCGCCGACGAAAAACGTGAGAAAAGCCGCTTGATGATTGTGCATATGCCGGCGGATGTTTCCAGTATGGAGGCGGCTAATTGCCATGATGGCCTGTATTTTGTTTTGATGGGGCAAGTCAGTCCGGCGCAGGGCATGGATATTTCGGCAGTGGCATTAGATAAGCTGGTTGCCCGTTTGCAGGCGAGTGATATTGAGGAAATTATCATTGCAACCAACTTCACAGCCGAAGGCGACGCGACAGCGTATGTATTGGCGGAATTGTTTAAAAATCTTCCTTATAAAGTCAGCCGGTTGGCAAGGGGAATCCCTTTGGGCGGCGAGATGGAATATGTGGATGCCGGTACTTTGGCACAGGCTGTTTACGATAGAAGAAATATCCAATCTTAAATGCCAATATAAAAAGGCCGTCTGAATGTTTTTCAGACGGCCTTTTCATTGATGAAATCAGATTATTTGCAGCTCACGCCTTGAATTTGAGGCGTATCGCCGTTGCCGACTTTGAATGCGCATTTGGTTGCGCTGCTGCCGGATATGGTAACAACACCGTTTCCGCTGTTGAGGCTGACAGGTTCTTTTACGCCCATGCCGACAGCAGTGGCTGCTAGTTTTTGAACATCGGCGTCGGAGTAAGCGGTATTGTTTGAACTGATTTTGATTTCTTTGGCGGCATATGCATTGAAGCTGAATGACAAACCTACAGCTACAGATACGAGGGCCAAGAATTTTTTGCTGTTCATTAGTGTATTTCCTTTTTGATGGTGACAAAGTGTGTCACAGCTTCAGAATAAGGGCGATTGGCAGATTGTGCAAGTTTTTCGGCGGAATTTACGGGAAGATACATGGTTTTACATACACTTTATCCCTGAATGCTACATCAGTTGGGCAATCGGACGACCTGTCGGTTTTACGGTACAATAAGCCTTTTTTGACAAACGAATGAGGCATTTTTGAATGGCTTCTTTAGAAACTTGGATAGGCCTGCGCTATCTGCGTGCGAAAAAACGCAACGGCTTTATGTCATTTATTACCATGATTTCAATCGTAGGTATCGCCTTGGGCGTAACGGCTCTGATTGTGGTGTTATCGGTAATGAATGGATTTCAGAAAGAGATACGCGGTCAATTGTTGAATGTCGCACCTCATGCAGAAATCGGCTATTACGATGTCGGCAGTGCGCCGGGTTGGCAGAGTTTGCGCGAATTTGTAAAAGGCAAAAAGGAAGTGTTGGCTAGCGCGCCTTATGTTTCCGATCAAGCTTTGCTTGCCAATGCTGGCGAAGTGCGCGGAGTGCAGATACGCGGTATTTTGCCGTCTGAAGAAAAAAATGTCGTTGATTACGGCAAGGATATGCCGGCCGGCAGTTTCGACGATTTGAAGCCGGGCGAATTTGATATTATTTTGGGTCAAGGGCTGGCTGAGGCATTGGGCACGGAGATTGGCGGCAAGGTTACAGTGATTACGCCAGAGGGTAACGTTACCCCTGCCGGCGTGGTACCGCGCTTGAAGCAGTTTAATGTGGTCGGTGTGGTAAAAACCGGTGTTTATGAAGTCGATAACACCTTGGCTATGACGCATATCAAGGATGCGCAAGTCTTGTATCGACTGGGTGAAAATGTCGGTGGGCTGCGTTTGCGACTGGCTGATCCTCAGAATGCACCATCTTTCATTGCCAAGTTGATTCCTGATGCTAAAAAAGATGAAGTATGGGTGCGTGACTGGACGTTTAACAACCGCAGCTATTTTGAAGCCGTTGAGTTGGAAAAACGCATGATGTTCATCATTTTGACACTGATTATCGCGGTTGCTGCGTTTAACCTCGTCTCGTCTTTGGTAATGGCGGTAACGGAAAAACAAGCCGATATTGCGATTTTGCGCACTTTGGGTTTGTCCCCGGGCGGTGTCATGAAGATTTTCTTGGTGCAGGGCGCATTTGCGGGGTTCTTTGGTACGCTTGTGGGCGTGGTATGCGGTGTATTGTTGGGGTGGAATGTTGGTAAGATTGTCGCGTTTTTTGAAGACCTATTTGGCGTACATTTGATTAACTCACAGGTTTATTTCATCGATTACCTGCCTAGCGATGTGAACTTGAAGGATGTCGCCGTTATTGCCTGCATTTCGCTTGGTTTGGCATTTATTGCCACACTGTATCCGAGCTGGCGTGCAGCAAAAACCCAACCTGCGGAGGCTTTGCGTTATGAATAAGACAATTTTGAAATGTACTGGCGTTGGCAAAAGCTATAATGATGGCGCATTGAATGTACAAGTGTTGAATCATTTGGATTTTGAAGTTGCCGAAGCGGAAAGCGTGAGTATTATTGGTTCATCAGGCAGCGGTAAATCTACGTTGCTGCACCTTCTTGGTGGTTTGGATATGCCGTCTGAAGGCAAGGTGATACTGATGGATCAGGATTTGGGCGGTTTGAGCCAAAAACAGTTGGGTGAATTGCGCAACCGTTATTTAGGCTTTGTGTATCAGTTCCACCATTTATTGCCTGAGTTTTCTGCTTTGGAAAATGTCATGATGCCGCTTTTAATCGGCAAAATGCCCAAGGCGATGGCTGAGGAGAAGGCTGTCAAGATGCTGAAAAAGGTTGGCTTGGATAAGCGTATGCTGCACCGTCCGAGCGAACTTTCCGGCGGCGAGCGTCAGCGTGCGGCAATTGCACGTGCTTTGGTCAATGAGCCGAAATGCCTGTTGGCGGATGAGCCGACAGGGAACCTTGACCGTAAAAATGCGCAAAATGTGCTGGACATGATGCTGGATTTGAAACGCGAATTGAACACCAGCTTGATTGTGGTGACCCATGATGACGAGCTGGCTGAGCGTTTCGACCGGGTAATGACCATGAAAGACGGCAGCCTGCAAGTGCTGCAATAAGGTTATTATTTCAGGCAAATATTTTATGCTTTGAACGGTATAATAGAGGCCGTCTGAAAAATAGGTTTTCATTTATGGAAACGCTGTTTTTCAGACGGCCTTTCTTTTTTCCGTATCAATCAATTCTGAGCCATGAATCCGACCGACTCTATCCTTTCCTCTGCCGCAGATGCGGCCATAACGTTTTTCCGCCGCCACGAAGTACAGGGCGCATCCGTTATTGAACCTTATGTGGTTCGACTGTTTGCAGCCTTGCAAAACGGGCATTCGTTTGTTTATTTGGATAAAGCGGATGTTGATGCCTTAAGCAACTTGCCGAATTTGGTCGGTAATGCGGATAAACCGCTTATCCTGCAAGGCCGGAAATTGTTTTTAGGGCGGATGTGGCAGTTGGAGCATGATTTGGCTGTTGAAATCAAACGGCTGGCAAGTGCCGAGGCGGAAGAAGTGAATTTCATGGTGGCTTCAAAAAGCCTGAGCGACTGGTTTGATACTAAAGACAGCAAAGAGCAACGGGATGCTGCTGCTTTGGCCTTGCTGCAAAACTTTATGCTGATTACCGGCGGGCCGGGTACGGGGAAGACGACGACCGTCGCAAAGCTTTTGGGTCTGATTTGCAATAACAGTACGAAGCTGCCCCGTATTGCGTTGGCTGCGCCGACAGGTAAAGCGGCTGCACATATGGCACGGGCTTTGCAGCGTGCTTTGGACGGTTTTGATTTGTCTCCGAGCATTAAAGCGCATTTGGAAAACTTGGAAGGGCAGACTGTCCATCGTTTGTTGAAACTGCGTCCGCCGCAAATGCGCCCTGTGTTCAATCATGAATATCCGCTTGCTTTGGATGTTTTGGTGGTGGATGAGGCGTCGATGTTGGATTTGCCGCTGGTGTTGGATTTATTGCGCGCCGTGCCTACCGGCTGCCGTCTTGTGTTGCTTGGCGATGAAAACCAGTTGCCGTCGGTTGGCTTGGGAGCCGTATTGGCGGCATTGTCGCGCCCGACGGCTTTGGATAAAGAAACCGCTGAAAAGCTGGAAGTGTACCTGCCCAATCATGGCTTTGAGATAAAAGGGCGGCCACAAACTTTATCGCAAAACAATGCCAAATTGACGTTCAGCCACCGTTTTGGTGCAGACAGCGGTATCGGCTGTTTGGCAAGGGCGGTGGTATCCGGGGAAAAGCAAACTGCGGTCGAACAGTTTGACAAGTTCCCCAAAGAATTGGAAATGAAATCAGGCCGTCTGAAAGAGCAGGCCGCCTTGCTATATCAAAAGCAACAGGATTATTGGCAGGCTGTGGCAGAGAATAATGTTGCACTCGCCTATGGTCATGCTGCCGATGTGGTGGTATTGGCGGCTTGGCGGCAGGATGCGGATGATTTGAATCAGGCTTATCAAGAATACCTGCAACGGCAAGGCAAGGTTTCGGGCGAAACACCTTGGTTTGCCGGACAAATCATCATGATTACGCACAATGATTATATGCTGGAAGTGTTTAACGGCGACATCGGGCTGATTATGAAAGATGAAGAATCGTTGAATGGCTTGTCTGCCTATTTTCCTGAGAAAGATGGATTTAAAAAAATTGCCATCAGCCGTTTGCCCGATTTTGAATCGGCTTTTGCCATGACGGTGCATAAGAGCCAAGGTTCGGAATATCGGGAAGTATGGCTGTTGCCCCCGTCAGTGCCTGCGACAACAGAGAGTGAAGAAGAGGCACGGGGTTTGGATAAGGCTTTGCTTTACACAGCTATTACCCGTGCGCGTGAACGTTTTGTGTTTTGGGGAAATGCGGAGGAATTGTGTCAGGCTGTGGGATGCCATCAAAAACGCAGGACGGCATTGGCCGATGCTTTGGAATGGCAGTTTGAACAGCCTGATGAGTAGGCTTCTGTTTGACTTGAATCAAGAGGCCGTCTGAAAGAGGATAAAGCGTTTAAATCTGCTTGACTGATTACACTAATTTACATACGATAAAAATAATTAGTAAATAAAATGAATAATTTATACGAAATTCATAATTTTGTACGCTTTATCGAATACTTCACTTTCAATACCTTCTTTTGGAGAGTCGGCATGAAATTTCAAACCAAACTGATTGCAACCTGTATTTTATTGGCTTCATCGTCTTATTCCTTGGCAGAGAATGCTGATGGCGGACGTGATGCGGCGGCTTTGGCCACGACCAACGATTACGTCAATTCCGGCAGTATCATTCGCAAAGATGACGATAAAATAAGCATTTTTAATGATTTGTTGACTGTGAATGGTGGCTTGCGCGTGCGTGCGGATACTAAAGACATCAATGCCAACAACAGCGGCATTAATCCGACGCCCGAAGATACCAATGCCAACTTTAATGCGGAGTTTTGGTTACGCGCGAAACTGTACAAAGACTGGAAATTGGTGGCGCAAATCGAGCCGAATATCGATTTGGAAACCGGTAAGTTCAACGGCGATCATGATGTGCCGGTCAATAAACTGTATGCCGAAGGTACTTTGTACAACAATATTAAAGCGCGTGTCGGTAAATTTGGTGCGTTTTCTTCATACGGCCGCGTATGGGATACCGAAGTAACCGGCGGTGAAATCTTCTTCGACAATAAAACCCTGCCTACCAAAATCTATGCAGGCCGCCGCACTGGCAACCTGAACGACAACGCATGGGGCATTGGTGGCCGCCGCAGACATTTTGCCGCGGTTCAAAGCATGTTGCCTGTGAATGAGAATATCAACGTCGGCGCAACCGTCAGCTACATGAAAGACATCGATGTACGCGGTGCGAAGAAAAATGCGGTCTTCGGAGAAATCGGTACGGACATCAAATTTAATGACGATTGGCATTGGATGGCTGCAGTCAGCAAGTCCAATATCAAAGCCTATAATGATGCCGGCCAAAAAATCAAAAATGATGGCGTGTTCACTGAAGTGCGCTATAAATCAGCCGACTGGAACGTCCGCAATTCTTACGACGTATTCTTGAACTACCGCCGTGTCGGTTCGTTGTCCGGTGTCTCTTCTGTTGAGGATTACAGCAAAAACGTCCAAGGCGTGCAAATCGGTGCAACTTATATTCCTTGGAAAAACTGGAAACTTAAAGGCTTCTATTTGGCCGGCAAACAGGTTACGCCTACCGTCGGCACAGATAAGCAGGACGTAAACGTTATTCGTGGTCAGTTAGAATATAAATTTTAATCATCACAAATAAAAAACAGGCAGGATGTCCTGCCTGTTTTTGGTTTTCAGACGGTATGGATATGGGGCCGTTTGAAACAATGGATTCAACGCTTACCAGCTATCGCGCTTCATACGGTCAAGCTGGCGGCGGTCGCGTTTGGTCGGGCGTCCGTCCGGATAAGCAGCACTGATGCGGCTGGCTTGGTCGAGTTGTTTTTGAGCTTCGCGTTCGGCAGCCGTTTTCATGTCTTCTTCGTAGAGTAAACGTGCTTCCGGTGCCGGTCGGCGTTGATGATTGAGCG
The DNA here is from genome assembly GCF_001837185.1 of Neisseria sp. HMSC064D07. Classification (NCBI taxonomy): domain Bacteria; kingdom Pseudomonadati; phylum Pseudomonadota; class Betaproteobacteria; order Neisseriales; family Neisseriaceae; genus Neisseria; species Neisseria sp. HMSC064D07. Next base: position 231,164 of record NZ_KV831677.1, read on the forward strand.
CGGCAACTTTGAATTTGTAGGGTAGGGAGTTCAAAGTCATGTCGATGGTGTCGCCGGCAGAAATATTTTTGCTGTTTTTCACCTTCGAGCCGTTTACCAAAACCCTGCCCAGCTCAATGTGTTTTTGTGCCAGCGCGCGGGTCTTGAAAAAGCGCGCGGCCCACAGCCATTTGTCCAAGCGCATGGACGAATTGTCATGATCGTTTTTCATAGCCTGTTTGAAATGATTGAACTGAATTGAAGTTTATCATAAGATACGGCACTTCATTCGTTTAGTGCAGATATACTATTTCTTTGTTAAAGGCCGTCTGAAAGATTTTTTATTGCAAAAGATGGCAGTTTCCCTTTGAGAAATGCTGTCAAATACGTCTGATTAGCGTATCATGTCAGCAACCGTTACCGAGAGCTTTGTTTTATGAAACCCGTTTTTTTGGACTTCGAACAACCCATCGCCGAATTAACCAATAAAATTGACGAGTTGCGATTCGTACAAGACGAATCTGCCGTTGATATTTCCGACGAGATTGCCAGACTGCAAAAGAAAAGCAGCGAGTTGACCAAGTCAATTTTCAGCAAGCTGACTCCGGCTCAAATTTCACAAGTGTCCCGCCATCCGCAACGTCCTTATACTTTGGACTACATCAACGGTATTTTTACCGATTTTGAAGAGTTGCATGGCGACCGCCATTATTCTGACGATCATGCCATTGTCGGCGGTTTGGCGCGTTTCAACGGCCAAAGCGTGATGGTTATCGGCCATCAAAAAGGTCGCGATACCAAAGAAAAAATCCGCCGTAATTTCGGTATGCCGCGTCCTGAGGGTTACCGTAAGGCATTGCGCTTGATGAAGACTGCCGAAAAATTCAATATTCCAGTTATGACCTTTGTCGATACACCAGGCGCGTATCCGGGCATTGGTGCAGAAGAACGCGGCCAGTCTGAAGCCATCGGCCGTAATTTGTACGAACTGACCCGCCTGCATGTGCCGGTATTGTGCACCATCATTGGCGAAGGTGGTTCGGGTGGCGCGTTGGCAGTGGCTGTCGGCGACTATGTTAATATGCTGCAATACTCGACTTATTCGGTGATTTCTCCCGAAGGTTGCGCCTCTATTCTTTGGAAAACTGCTGAAAAAGCAGCAGATGCCGCGCAAGCATTGGGTATTACCGCCAAACGCCTGCAAGAATTGGATGTCATCGACAAAGTGATTGATGAGCCTTTGGGCGGCGCACACCGTGATTTTGAAACCACGATGAAAAACGTTAAAACCGTTTTGGAGCAGCAATTAAGCGAAGCGCAAAGTATGACCATGCCTGACTTGCTTTCTCGCCGTTTTGACCGCATCATGGCTTACGGTAAATTTACCGATAAATAAGTTTGACTGCTGAAAAAGCAAGCAGATGTCGCTGCTTGCTTTTTTTGTGTTCTATTTTTGAGTCATTCACAATTTCAGGCCGTCTGAAATGTCGCAAGTATCCCCTGATTCCCTATTTAAAAGTTTTCAAACAGCTTTTCCTGATTTGCCGAACCATACTGTTTTTGAAGTTGGCTTGAGTGGCGGATTAGATTCTGTCGTCCTGCTGCATCTTTTGCATCGGATGCGCGAATTTCGCCATTTTGATTTGCGTGCCGTTCATGTTCATCACGGTTTAAGCACCAATGCCGACAGTTGGGCAAAATTTTGTCAGGATTATTGTCAGCGTCTGGATGTTGCCTTGCGGGTGTGCCGCGTTAATGTGCAAAACCAAGGAAAAGGTTTGGAAGCGGCAGCTAGGGCTGCCCGATATCAGGCATTTTCAGACGGCCTGAGGAAAATTATTGTTTTGGCCCATCACCACAATGATCAAATCGAAACATTTATGTTGTCGGCTGTGCGCGGGGGCGGATTACGCGGTATGGCAGCCATGCCTGTATGGCGTAATTTAAATGAAGAAATTCAAATCTGGCGACCACTTTTGGCATTTTCTCGTCAGGAATTGGCTGAGTATGCGCAACAGTGGGGATTATCTTTTGTTGAAGACGAAAGTAATGAAGACTCCGGCTATTTACGCAATTGGATGAGAAATCAGGCTTTACCGCAATGGCAGCAGCGTATTCCGAATTTTGAGCAGCAAATTTGTGCCAATGTTCGATTATTGCAGGAAGATTTGCAGCTTTTAGATGAATTGATTGAGTCTGAATACCAGCGCATTAGTCCAAACGGAATATTCAGCATCAGCCTGTGGAGGCAATGTACGCCGCTTTTGCGTCGTCGACTGCTTTGGTATTTTTTGCGAAAGCAAACGGAATCATTGCCTTCTTATCACAGTATTGCCGATTTTGCCCGAGTATTGGAAACCGCTGATCAGGCGCAGTTGAATTTGCCAGATGGGGAACTGGTCGCATATCGGGACAAGCTGTTTGTTTGTCAGGAAAGTGAGTTTCAAAAACTGCCTTGGTGTAATGGCAGGGAAGTTCAAGGCCGTCTGAAAGATATTTTGCTCGAAAATGGTTTTGTTTTATTACCGTTTAAGGGAGGTTTGTCGGAAGAGGAGTTGGAGAAGCCGGCGGTACTTAGAAGTGTGGTCAAAGGTGATGTGATTCAGTCGGGACAGAGGGAAAAATCAGTCGAAAAACTATTGCAAGAGTGTCATATTGTGCCACTCGTCCGTAAATATTGGCCGATTATCCTAAGTATGGGCAACAAGTGCCTTGCTGTTGTTAATCTTCGGGTGGGAAGCGATGTTCAAATAGGCGAAGGCTATCTGCCTGTTCATGAAAAGTTGGTCAAATATATAGCAGAAAAGTAAAGAGAATAACTTTAAATTTAGTAAGTATTAGTAATTTAACTACTTGTGCTAAGTGTATATATAATAAGCAATACAGCTTATGTTAGAGCATCTGCACGAATAAACTTTTGCGATTAAATGTAATCTTGTGGAACTATTTCAAAGCGATGCTGTCTTTATTGTGCACAGCACGCTTTACTATTTTTTGGTTTAAAGCAGTAAAACGATTAAAGGTTGGGTATGAACGATCGCCAAATAGATCAAGTTTTGGTGGAGCGCGCGCAGAAAGGTGACCATAAGGCATTCGAGATGCTGATGTCCAAGTATCAGCGTCGGCTAAACAGACTGATTTCCCGTTTTATTCAGGATGAGCATGAAGTGCACGATGTAACCCAAGAAGCAATGATTAGGGCTTATCGTGCGCTGGTTAATTTTCGCGGTGAGAGTGCGTTTTATACATGGCTGTACCGTATCGGTATCAATACGGCAAAGAATTTTCTGACCACTTCGGGTCGCCAGTTTTTTGTCAGCTCGGAAGCAGCCAATGAGGAGGGAGATGTTCTTGATTTAACCGATCAGATTGCGGATTACCATACGCCGGAAGCTGAAATGATGAATCGGGAAATCTTGCAGACCGTCGAAGCAAGCATTGCGCAACTGCCAGACGATATGCGTCAAGCCATTACGCTTAGGGAAATGGATGGCTTGTCTTATGAAGAAATAGCTCGGGTAGTGGATTGTCCGATAGGTACTGTACGTTCGCGTATTTTCAGAGCGCGTGAACTGATTGCAAAAGATTTGCGGCCGCTGTTGGATACTTCTGAAGATCAAAGGTGGTAATAAAAATGAACGAAAAAACAAATAAAGCATTGGAGTATGTGTCTGTATTGATGGACGGTGAAGCATTGACTGATGAGATGCTGGATGCCGTATTGGCAGACGAGGAAGCTATGCGCGCTTGGCATGAGTACCACATTATCGGCGACTGTATCCGTCAGGGCGCGGCGGTGAAGATGGCTGATGAAAGTATGCAAAGCAAAGCATTTACAGTGCCTCAAGCCGAAGCTGAAGGCAAACAGAAAAAATATGCTCAGCGTGAAGCGGCCAATAGCGGCTTCTTTAAATTCTTCGCGGCCGCTGCCAGCGTGTGTGCGATTGCTGTTGCAGTATGGCAATTTACACCGCAAACTTCTCGTGACGCTATGCCAGTTGCAGAGAAGTCTAATACTCAGCCTGCCCAAAATATCATTCCGGTAAGCGGTACGCCTGTTGATAAAGCGGCTTCCGAGCCTGGCGAGACTGTTGTGCCGAATGCGGCAAAAGACGGTAAACTTGAAAACCGTCCTACTGTCCGCACCGAGCAGCAAAATGAGCAGCAGACTGTTGTGCAGTAAAAAATGAAATCATGTAAAACCCTTGCTTTATTGCAAGGGTTTTTTATTTCCAAAGCAAAACCGTCAGGCCGTCTGAAAGCATAGCTTCAACGAAGTCAAAACAGTTATAATGCGTTCCATGAAACTGATTACCTCTGCTCAAAACGAACAGCTCAAACATTTATTCCGTCTGCTGATGCAGGCCAAAGCAAGGCGCGAAAGCGGTGAAACCGTATTGGAAGGCGTACATCTGCTGCAAACTTATTTGCAAAGCGGCGGTACGCCCAAACAGGTTTACCTGCCTGAAAAGAAACAGCAACATCCTGAAATTCAAGAAATTACGGCACAGTTGGATGAGGGATTGATTACTTGGGTCGGTAACGAAGCGCTGTCTAAAATCAGCAGTCTGACTGATGCCGATGATGTGATGACTTGGATTGATATTCCGAAACAGGCAGACTTGCCTTCAGACGGCGATTGCGTGGTATTGGAGCGGGTACAAGACCCCGGCAATGCAGGCACAATTTTGCGCAGCGCGGCGGCGGCAGGAGTCAAGCAAATTGTGTGCGGCAATGATTCCGTGGATATCTGGTCGCCCAAAGTGTTGCGAGCGGGGATGGGCGCGCATTTTCTGCTGTCTATTTTCAGCCGAGTGGAATTATCCGCTTGGATGGAAACGTATCAGCATCAAATTTGGGCAACTGCCTTGGGCGGGCGCAATATCGGTTTGTATGAAATGGACCTCAGTCAACCTTGTGCTTGGGTGTTTGGCAACGAAGGCAGCGGCGTGAGCGAAACGGTAAAAGAGAAGGCCGATGCCTGTGTCAAAATTCCTATGTTGGGGCAAACCGAATCCTTGAATGTCGCGATGGCGGCGACGGTTTGTCTGTTTGAACAAATGCGGCAGCGTATCCATGCCCAGGCCGTCTGAAAACAATAATACGATTTTATTTTAAGGAACAAAAATGCAAATACTGACTTTTGATGAAGCGGCACGCAGCCGGTTGATGGAATTGCTGGATGCCAAATCCGAAGCCCACAACACCATGCGTTGTGATGAGGTTCAAGGTTTTATGATGGCTTTATTGAGCGGTCCGGATGCTTTGAACCCGACCAACTGGCTGCCTGAGATTTTGGGTGAAGAATCTTTGTTTGATGCTAAAGAGCGCACCGAAATCGAGCGTTTGGTAATGGCAATGGCCGCTGATATGCGCATGAAGCTCAACGAGAAGATTTTGCCTGATTTGTGGTTTTATGAAGATGAAGCCGGCAATCCGGATTTCTACACTTGGTGTAACGCTTATCTTTACGCACTGGATATTGTGCCTACCGATTGGTTTGAAGCAGTCGATCAGGAAGAGTTTGAAGATTTGTTCTATCCGATTATGGCTTTGGGCGGTATCTATGACGATGGGGAAAACGGCGAAGTCATCTTGCATCTGAATGAAAAAGAGCTGACCCAGCTGGAATCTGATTTGCCGCATGTCCTGCTTGATATTTACTGGTACTGGCAGGCCATCATCAATAAGCCGCAAACCGTACGCCGTGAAGGCGAAAAAGTGGGGCGCAACGATCCTTGCCCGTGTGGCAGCGGTAAGAAGTACAAAGCCTGCTGCGGCAAATAAACCATGAAATAAAAAGGCCGTCTGAATGCTTGAAATTCAGACGGCCTTTAATATTTTTTGTTTAGAAGAATGAGGCTAACCAAACAAACAGGATAGTCAGTGCAATGGTCAAGGCGCAGCCGATTTTGGCCACGGTACCGATGATGAAGCCGATAAACGTACCGATACCGACTTTGCCTGCCTGCCAAGTGTCTTTGCGTGCGATAAATTCGCCGATGGCCGCACCGGTCAACGGGCCGAGCAACAAGCCGGGAATGGAGAAAAATGCACCAACGATGCCGCCGATAAACGCACCCCAAACCGCGGTTTTACTTGCGCCGGTATATTTTGCACCCAGCGCACCCGCCACATAGTCCATCGCAGTACCGAATACGGCAACGATGGCCAAAAAGGTCAGCGTACCCGAGCCAAACACTTGATAATCGCCGGCATAACCCAACAGCCATGCGCCACCAAACATCAAACCCAATCCGGGCAAGGCGGGATAAATAGTGCCTAAAATGCCGACAACAATGGCAATCAAGCCGAGAACGATGAGAACAGCAGTCATGAGGTTCCTTTTGAATGTAAGAGTGTAATAACGGCAGTATTATGGGCACGTTTTGTTATATTTTCATGAGAGATTGTGCAATAAAATGAAAAATTATCCGGAGGCACGCCCAATTAAAATCGATGGATAAATATCTAAGCGAATTATTGTGAATCACGCTCTGAATGATTGAATAAATTTCTATTCAAATATAAAAGCAGGCCTACCAATACGGCTAAGTACACTGCAACCCAATACGCATCTGTATAACCAATAGCCTTTGCCAGACGTAGGGCGGCGAAACCGGTCGCGTAACTGCCGAGCAGGACGACGGAAAATTGCAGGCTGCTGTCGAGTGCAGCGGTGGCGCGGTCGGATTTGTCCATCACCAACGCCAGTATCACCGGCAGCAGTAGCGTGTAGCTCAGGCTCAGGGCGATGATTTGCGCGGGGGGCAGCCAAGGGTGGACGCGTGCGAGCGTATCGATGGCGGTCATGGATGCCAAAAGCGGCAGTTGCAGCACGTAGAGTAGGAACACGAGTTTGCGGCGCGGATAATTGCGCGAAAACCAGCCCGACAGCGGCGTCACAATCAGGCAGGCAACAGGAATACCTATCGCCAAAATTCCGCCCGTTTGTTTCGGAGTGAAGCCCAAATCCGCCAGTTTGGGCACAAAAGTCGCCGCCATAAACGCATATGGCGCGGCAACGGCAAACAGTAAAACCAGCCACCGCCAGCCTGTTTCAGGTTGCTGCCAAAAAGAAATCAGCCGCGTTGCCAACGCCGTCCAACTGCCTTGCGCAGTCGGACTTTCCGGCTCGCGGTAGCACAAGAGTTGCAGCAGCATCAGCAGGCTGAACGCCAGCATAAAGCCCGCTGCCGCCGTCTGTCCGTATTCCTGATACAGCCACAACACCAGTGCGCCGCCGATCATCTTGCCGCCGCGCGCCGCCATCGTCTGAATCACGCCGCCGAAACCGCGTTCGCGGTGCGGCAGGACGATACACGACAAACCCAGCATCGCGCAGCCGTACACCGCCGACATCGCCGAGAGCAGTACGCAGCAGGTCAAAAGCAGCGCGAAGTTCTGCGTTATGTCGGTGCAGGCCATCAGTCCGAACACTGCTGAAAGCCCCAGCGTCGCCGCCAGCAGCCAGCCGCGAAACCGCCCGAACCGCCCCGCCAGCCGCCGCTCCATCAGTGCGGCAAACAATACCTTCGCGGCTTCGATACTGCCGATTAAATGAATCCAGCTCAGTTGGTTCAGGCTGTAACCATGATTTTTCAAAATAGCGACCAGCGCGACCAGATAAAAACCGGTTAGCGTAAATTTGTAAGTGCTGCCGCCGATAAGCAGCAGCCAGTCGCGTGAGTTTGGGGAAGTCTGATTGTCGGACATCACATGATTCTTTTGAAGATGAGCCAAATAAAGGGATAAGGCCGTCTGAACATATTGGGTGGCAAGACTTGATTTGTATTTAAATAGGTTTAGTATCTTTTCAGACGGCCTTCAACGCTTCTTCTGCGCGAAGCAGGGCGGTTGTTTCATCTGCTTCGACGATATAGTTCACGCCCAGCGCGGGGCCGAGTTTAGATGATTGTTCACGGAAGAACGCCAGTTGCGCCGCGTCGGGTTCGATAAGGAGCATGGCGGCGCAGCGTTCGGACAGTTGCGGCCGATGTGCCTTTATCCATTCGATGTAAGTTTTGCGGTCGGCAATGCGCTGTTCATCGCTTACCTGCCGCCGCATCGGGGTGCAGACGGTGGCGAAGCGGGGGTTTTGGTTTAACAGGGTTTCGAATTCGGTCAGCCAGTCGGCGAAGTCGGAGACGTGGGTCAGGTCGGTCAGGTAGATAGTGCCTTCGGGCAGGATTTTGGCAGGGGTGAAGTAGTGCATGGGATTCCTTTGGGTGTTTTGGAGGAATAAACGGTAGGTCGGGCATAAATGTCCGACCTATGTTTTTTCAGACGGCCTTCATCATTTCAGCTTCATTTAAAACTTCCATTCCGCGCTCACGCCCACGCTTCTGGGGCGTTGGTAGAGCGCGTCTTGGCGGTCGGCGCTGGAAATGAATATGGGGCGGCGGCGGTTGAACACATTGTCGGCGTAGAGCGAGATGCGGCCTTGTTTGAAGTTGTAGGCGGTGTAGAGGTTGACTTGGTTGAATGCGCTGATTTTGCCTGATTCGGCATTGTCCGCAGCGGAGTAGTAGCCGCCGTAGAAGCGCACGTCGCCGCCGGCTTCCCAGCCTTTGTCGTTCAGGTATTTCACGCCGATGTTGGCGGTGTATTTGGGAGCGCGGCCGAGTTTGTTGCCTTCAATGCCGCTGTCGGGATAGCTTTTGATTTTGGTGTTGAGCAGCCCCAGTCCGGTGGTGAGTTTCAGGCTTTCGGTGGCCTGCCAGTCAGCGGCGAGTTCCGCGCCGTAGGTGTGGACTTTTTTGGCGTTGCGGATAACGACGGAGTTGGTGCCGAGATAGAAGGGGAGCTGCATGTCGCGGTAGTGGTTCAGGAACAGGTTGCCGGAGAGTTGCAGGCGGCGGTCTGCGCTGCGCCAGCGGGTGTACCACTCGTAGTTGTTCACATATTCGGGTTCGTAAGTGTAGGTTACGACGGGGCGGCCGAAGGTGATGCCCGCGCCGCCGGGGTTGTAGCCGCGCGCGGCTTTGATGCCGCTGACCCATTGGTCGGTGGGTTTGAAGGCGATGTCGATTTTGGGCAGGAACACGGTCTGGCCTTTGTCTAAATCAAGGTGCAGTGCGCCGCTACCGCCGCTTCGTTTGTGCGTTTCTTTTTCAATGCGGGCGGTGGCCGTGATGTCCCATTTTTCGCTGGGGCTGTATGTGGTTTCGGCAAACAGGGCGCGCACGCTGTTGCGGTCGTCAAAGGTGTTGCGGCCGCCGACGTTGCGGATGTCCCCCCATTCGTCTTGTTTGCTGCGGAAGTAGTGCAGTCCGGCAAGGCCTTTCAGACGGCCTTTGTTGGAAAAATGCAATACCGGCTCCCATTGCAGTTCGCGGCCTTTGAGTTCGGCGGGCACGCCTTGCGGTCTGACGGTCATCGGCAGGTGCAGCCGCTCGTTGTGGTAGCGGCCGTAAATCAGTTTGTTTTCCAGTTTCAGATAGTCGTTAAGCTGCCACGATACGTCCCAGATGCCCGATGTCGAGCCGGTTACGAACACGGGCTTTTCTTTTAAAAAACGGCCGCTGGCGGTGTTGCCCATGATTTCGTTTTGCGGCGCGCGAGAACGGATGTGGTTCAGCGTCAGGCGGCTGTAAAAATCGGGATGGTTTTCGGGCGTGAGTAGGAGTTTGAAGCGCACGTTGGTGTTTTCCACGCGGCGCGGGTTGCCGGTCGGCTCGTAGGACACGAACGGCTCGTAGCTTTCACGCTGCTGCCGTTCCGCGCTCAAGCGGAAGGCAAGGTTGTTTTTCACAATCGGGCCGGACACTACGCCGGCGATGTTGCGCGTTTTCTGGTTGCCCAAACCCAAGCGTAGCGCGCCTTCCCATTCGTCGGTCGGGTCTTTGGAACGCATCACCACCGCGCCCGCCACCGCGTTCTGCCCGCGCACATGGCTTTGCGGCCCGCGCAAGACTTCCACCTGCTGCATGTCCCACAGCGATTGCGTGCCGAAGGCGTATTCGTTGTAAGTGGCGGAGCGGCCGTCTATGGACAGGTTCAGGCGCGGCCGCGTGCCCGCAAAGAACGCTACCGCGCCGACGGCAGGGCCGGAGCCGTCCACGCCTCGCACGGTCGGCAAATCGTTGCCGCTGCCCAAGTCCACCGTGTTCACAGTCTGTTTGATCAGGTCGGTTGCGGAAAGATTGTGGCCGCTGCGGTCGATGTTCGGCGTGGAGAAAACGCGGTTGGACGTGGCGGTTTCAAAGCCGTTGCGGTTGGTGCGTTCGCCGGTGACGACGACTTCTTCCAACTGCACCTGTTCCGCATCTTGCACCGCATCGGTGGCATAAATCCATTCGGAGGCGAAAGCGGCGGCAATCAATAGGGGGAGGCGGCGGAGGGTGTGTTTCTGCATTTCCTTATCCTTTCAGACGGCATACGTCGGGGTGGATTGAACATCAGGTAATCCAATTGCTCCGTCAGTATGCAAATATTTGTATTTACACATTTACATAAAACAAACTATTAATGTAAAGTATAAGAAATAAGAAACAGGAATGCAAGTGTTTATCATTCACTTTACTTCCCTCTTATCTTGTGAATCATCCAAAAAAATCCCTCTCCTATTTTTGGGAGAAGGTTGGAGGAGGCAGATTCTGTAATCTTCATGAATTTGGCCTGCCAAGCATCCGATAGTCCTCATTCGTAGGGCGGAGCGGAAGGATAAGGAAAGAGGCCGTCTGAAAGCCGTTATATTGCCATTGCCGCTGTGGGGAAATATGATGAGTATCCGACTTGCGGATAACTTTAATGAAAAACCTTTATGAACAAAATCAAAATCTTCTTACCGTCATGACTGCCAGCAAACAACAAACCATCGCCGACACCGCCCGCCGCCTATTCCGCGAACATGGCTTTTCCGCCGTATTCGTAGGCAGTATCTGCGCCGAGGCCAGCGTCAGCCGCGTCACTTTTTACAAATATTACAGCGGTAAAAACGCACTCTTGCAGGAAATTGTTACCGAGCAGAAAAACCGCGTCCGTGCCGAATTTGAAAATCTGCTTGAACGGCAATGCAGCCTGCGCGAAGCCGCCGAGGCTGTGTTTGTCTTGCAAAAACAATCGTTTGAAGAACTTTATTCCGCCGCTTTCCTGCGCGACATTGAAGAGAACACCGATTTGGAGCTGGAGCGATTTTTCCACGAATTGAACGAAGAAAAATACGCTTTTATGCGCGGCTTCTTCCATACTCTACAACAACGCCGCCTGATTCAGCCCGATTTGCCGGTGGAGCTCATTGACCTGTTCATCCGTCAGGCAGATATATTGATGCACCATCCGCAACTGACTGCACTTTATACCGCTGCACCACAAAAGCTGCCGCAGGATATATTGGGGTTGCTGCTGCACGGTTTGTCAGGGAAAGAATAGATAAAAAAGAATAGAAAAAATTTCAAATATGAATATTCAGACGGCCTTTCGGTAAATAGCTACCAAAAGGCCGTCTGAAAATTAAATGGAATTATAAACCGCAGGTTTTGGGTTTGTTTGCCAAAATATTGATGACTTTACGTTCAGCTTTTTGCGGCTCGATTTTGATTTCGCTTTCGTCTTCTTCGCTGCCGTCGGAGAAACGTTCCGGCATTTTTTCGCTGTCAAATGCCAAGTCGCCGCCGTGTTTCAGGCTTTGACCGCGTTCCAAGCCGACAAAGTCGAAAAGTTCGGTATCGGCCAAATGTGATGGAACGACGTTTTGTAGCGCGGAGAACATAGACTCAATACGGCCGGGGAAACGTTTGTCCCAATCGCGCAGCATGTCACCGATGACTTGGCGTTGCAGGTTGGGCTGAGAGCCGCAGAGGTTGCATGGAATAATTGGGAATTGCTTCAGCTCGGCGTATTTGATCAAGTCCTTCTCTTTGACATACGCCAGAGGACGGATGACAATGTGTTCGCCGTTGTCGCTGACTAGTTTGGGAGGCATGGCTTTGAGTTTGCCGCCGTAGAACATATTCAGGAACATAGTGGCAAGAATGTCGTCGCGGTGGTGTCCTAAGGCAATTTTGGTGCAGCCCAATTCTTTTGCGGTGCGGTAGAGGATGCCGCGGCGCAGGCGGCTGCACAGCGAACAAGTCGTTTTGCCTTCGTCCAACACGCGTTTGACGGTGGAATAAGTGTCTTCTTCAACGATTTTATAGGGAACGCCGATGCTTTCGAGATAGGTTGGCAATACTTCTTCGGGGAAGCCCGGCTGCTTTTGGTCGAGATTGACGGCGACCAGTTCGAAATCAATCGGCGCGCTGGCTTGAAGCTGGCGCAGAATGTCTAAAAGGGCGTAGCTGTCTTTGCCGCCTGAGAGGCAGACCATGATTTTGTCGCCCGGTTCGATCATGTTGAAATCGTTAATCGCATCGCCGACAGCGTGGCGCAGGCGTTTGCTGAGTTTGTTGTTTTCTAATTCTTGCTTGGTTTTTTTGGACATGGCTGTTTGTGCTTTGAAATAATAGAAAAATTTAAGGGCGGTATTGTACCGCAAAAGAATAAAGGTCGTCTGAAAAACTGCGCCTGCTTGGTTGAAGCGGCGTTTTCAGACGGCCTGATATTTGTGCTTTATTTGATTTGAAGGGCGGTGATTTTGATTTCAACCTTCCAGTCGGGCGAAGCCAGTTTCGCCTCCACGCAGGCGCGGGCCGGAGCGCGTTCGGGCGCTGTCCATGCGTCCCAGGCTTCATTCATAGCGGCGTAGTCGTTCATATCGGGCAGATAGATGGTGGCTTCTAAAATGTGGGCTTTGTTGGATTGGCATTGGGTGAGCCATGAATCGATTTGCGCCAAAACATTTTCAGTTTGCGCTTTGGCATCGGCTTCAGGATTTTCGGGAACCATGCCGGAGAGGAAAACCAAGCCGTTGGCCACGACGGCTTCCGAATAGCGTTTGCTTGTGCCAAGATAGCGGATGTCCATGTTGTCTCCTGATTTCAAAAAGAAGGTATGGTAACATTGCGACTGTTTACGTTCCACATTTAAGAGGGGCTGTCTGAAAAGGATGGCGGAAAACAACCCATGAGTAAAGCAGAATATCCGGTTACGCAGGCAGTACGCTTTTTACGCAGTAAGAAAATCGATTTTGTCCCTTATGTTTACGCATATGAAGAACATGGTGGTACGGCGCGTTTTGCCGAATGTACGGGCAAGCCCGAGCATCAGGTCATCAAAACGATTGTTTTGCAGGATGAGCATAAAAAAGGTTTGGTTGTTTTAATGCACGGTGACAAACATATTTCCACCCGCAATCTGGCGCGCGAACTGGGTTTGAAACACATCGAACCGGCAACGGCAGATCAGGCGGCGAAATGGACAGGATATTTGGTCGGCGGGACGTCGCCGTTCGGTATGAAAACCGCGTTGCCGGTTTATGTGGAAGAAAGTATTTGGGCTTTGGACGAGATTTTTATCAATGGCGGCAAACGTGGGTTTATCGTAGGCATGAAGCCTGAAAACCTGCGGACGCTTAATCCGCAAGATGTTCATGTTGCAGTGGACGCGTAAAGGAGGGGAATACAGATGGAACAAGTGAATTTATACGAAATCTTGGGTGTATCTCAGGATGCGGATATCAACGTTATCCGCGAAGCTTACGGCAAATTGGTGGCCAATCCGGATATTCAGAAAGATGCGGAGCGTTTCAAAGCCATCGGACAGGCGTTTGAAGTATTGTCTCATCCGGAAAAACGTTTGGCTTATGATGCGGCTATGCAGTACGAGCGTCAGGAAGCCAAAGACAACAGCTTCAATAATACGGCGACAAATGTGGTCAACACGCCCAGCTCTGACGTAAAAAACTATGTTTTTATTGCTTATGTTACATATGCTGTGGGCTTATTGATTTTGTTTACCCCCGTTGTCGGTGTGATTATGGCGTATGTTAAACGCGATGAGGCTCAAGGCAGTATTTACGCCAGTCATATCGATTATTTGATTAAGACATTTTGGGTGTCTTTAGTGGGTACGGTTTTGGGAACTTTTACTACACTGATCTTAATTGGTTGGCTGATTTTATTGGTAACTGCCATTTGGTTTATTTACCGTGTAGTCGTCGGACTGATTAAACTGAATGAAGATAAGCCTGTTTCCAATCAAGGATGGTTTTAAAGCATGGCATATTTATTGGCAAGTATCGTTTGCAGCGTGTTGGTGTCTGTCTTGCTGAAAGTGGCGCGCAAGCAAAAAATCAATATCGAGCAGGCGGTGGCGGTGAATTATATCGTTGCCGTCACTTTGACCATGCTGGTGTTAAAACCCGATTTGAGCAATCCGCAGGTATTTTTACCGACGTGGTGGCTTTTTGCGGCCTTGGGCATATTGCTGCCAAGCGTGTTTGTCATTATGGGCAAATCCGTAGATGCGGCAGGTATCGTCAAATCGGACGCGGCACAACGCTTATCGCTGTTTCTGCCGATTGTCGCTTCATTCACGCTTTTCCATGAGCAGTTGACCGAAGACCGTCTGATTGGTTTGGTATTGGCATTTACGGCACTGTTTTTCTTGCTTTGGAAAAGCGATGGCGGCAAGAAATCCGGCGGCTTCAGCACGCAAGTAATGCTGCTTTTGGGCGTTTGGTGCGGCTACGGCGTCATTGATATTTTGTTCAAACAAGTGGCGAAAAGCGGTACCGCGTTTGCCGGTAATTTGCTGGTGGCGTTTTGTTTGGCCGGCATCTTGATGTTTGGCTACCTGTTTGCCAAAGGAAGCAAATGGACCAAAGAGGGCATAGTGGGCGGTATGATTTTGGGCTGTCTGAACTTTTTGAATATTGTTACCTACATTTCTGCACACCAAATCATGAAGGATAATCCGACATTGGTATTTGCCGGTATGAATATTGGCGTGATTGTATTGGGTACGCTGATTGGTGCGGCAATGTTTAAAGAAAAAATCAGCAGCATTAATGCAGCCGGTATCAGTATTGCTATTTGCTCGATAGCCTGCCTGTTTTACTGGCCGCAGATTCACAGCTTGGTAGGTTAAAAATACTTATGCCGTCTGAAAGTTTTCAGACGGCCTTATTTTTATTATAAAATAGCCATTCATGCGCCGATTTGTCCGTATGGGAATTATTTTGCGCTTACGGGCGTTTCTATGTTAAACAATAAGTTGAACTCACACAATAATATCGATAGTTACATCATGAAACATATTAAAAAACACATTCAATGCGCCGTTCTCGGCATGCTGGTATTGTCCGGCTGTCAATCGTATCAGGAAGATCAAAGCCGCCGCAGTAAAATGGCACAATTTGCGCTTAACCATCCCGTGGCCGCCCAAGTTATCGGGATGGAAGACGAAGGCTTAATCAATATGACCAGTAATGCCACACGTTTTGCCGAGCGTACAGGTTTGGATGACAAAGCAAACGGCGACAGCAGGGGAACACAGGTCAATGCCGTACGCCAAGCATTATGGCAGGCGGCGATTGCTTCTAAATTCGACAGCATTATTGCCGAAAAAGCAGGTAATGCGCGTCTGACGGATATGGAATTGCGTGAAGGTAAAGATGACTACTTCAGCCGCTACCTTGCCGACCAAGCGGTCGATCAGCGCAACAACCGTATCGGCCGCAGTATCGGCAGTGCCAAACCCGATAGCGATATGAAGACGCTGGCGGCAAGCATTTTGTTCTACTACAACAAAGTAGGCTTATGGACGGCTTCCGAAGTGAACAACCGTTGGCGCATCAAACAGGAAAAACTTTCAGACGGCCAGTATGCCGAGGCATTGAAAAATATCGCCAAATTGGATCAAAACGGTATGACCGAACAGGAACGTAATAGTTATAAAACCGGTACGCTTAGCGAAATCAAACGTTCGGTTAAAGCCATACGTCAAGTCGAAGACTGATTTTAAGACTTCATTATTGAAAGGCAATTGTTATGAATTTCCCTCCGCGTTATGTCTCAAACACCCGTATGCGCCGTATGCGTAAAGACGATTTTTCACGTCGTCTGATGCGCGAGCATACTTTGACGGCAGATGATTTAATCTATCCGGTTTTTGTATTGGAAGGTCAGAATCAGGAAGAGGCAGTGCCGTCTATGCCTGGCGTCAAACGCCAAAGTTTGGACAAATTGTTGTTTACCGCTGAAGAGGCGCTGAATCTCGGTATTCCTATGCTGGCTTTGTTTCCCGTGGTAACGCAAAACAAAACCGAGTTTGCGGAGGAGGCTTATAACCCGGAAGGCTTGGTACCGACAGTAGTGCGAACCCTGCGCGAGAAATTCCCAGAGTTGGGTATCATGACCGACGTTGCCTTGGATCCCTACACCATTCACGGCCAAGACGGTTTAACCGATGAAAATGGCTATGTCCTGAACGATGAAACTATTGAAGTTTTGGTAAAACAGGCTTTGTGTCATGCCGATGCGGGCGCACAAGTCATTGCCCCATCAGACATGATGGACGGACGTATTCTTGCCATCCGCGAAGCCTTAGAAGATGCCGGACATATCCATACGCGCATTATGGCGTATTCGGCAAAATATGCTTCAGCGTTCTATGGCCCGTTCCGCGATGCCGTCGGCAGCTCCGGCAATTTGGGTAAGGCAGACAAGAAAACCTACCAAATGGATCCTGCAAACACTAACGAAGCCTTGCACGAAGTAGCATTGGATATTCAAGAGGGCGCAGACATGGTAATGGTAAAACCAGGTCTGCCGTATCTGGATGTCGTCCGCCGAGTTAAAGATGAGTTCGGTGTACCGACTTATGCTTACCAAGTTTCCGGCGAATATGCCATGCTTCAGGCAGCCATTCAAAACGGTTGGCTGGATGGCGAAAAAACCATTTTGGAAAGCTTATTGGCATTCAAACGCGCCGGTGCCGATGGTATTTTGACTTACTATGCGATTGAAGCGGCAAAATTGTTGAAGAAGTAAAATAAAGAAATAAATCAAAAAGCGGCAAACAGTATTTATCTTGTTTAGCCGCTTTTTTGTATTACTTAAGATTGGCTCAATAGGGCCCGACTAAGGTTTATTTTTTGAAAATCTAAAGAGTTTTGCATAAATAAAGGCCGTCTGAAAAACAGTTACCTGATTTTTCAGACGGCCTTATATGATTTAAACCTTAGTGGTGGCTACACCCGCCGTGGGTTTCACGTAATGCTTCGGCTGCTTGTTCGTCTGCATGGTAGCTGGAGCGGACCATTGCACCGATGGCGGCATTAGTAAAGCCCAATTCGTATGCTTCTTTTTCAAAAACTTTAAATTGGTCAGGCGTTACATAGCGTAGGACGGGCAAGTGGCCGTCTGAAGGTTGCAGATATTGGCCGATGGTAATCATCTCGATATTGTTGGCACGCATATCGCGCATGATTTCGCGCACGTCCTCGTCTGTTTCGCCCAAGCCGACCATGATGCCGGACTTGGTCGGGATATGTGGCATCATTTCTTTGTAGCGGCGCAGAAGCTCGAGGGAGTGTTGGTAGTTGGCACCCGGACGGGCTTTTTTATACAGGCTTGGATGGGTTTCCAAGTTATGATTCATCACGTCGGGCGGCGTTTCTGCCAAGATTTCCAATGCGATGTCCAGACGGCCGCGGAAATCGGGAACGAGGATTTCGATTTTGGTATTCGGGCTGGTTTCGCGGATGGCTTTGATGCAGTCGGCGAAGTGTTGGGCGCCGCCATCACGCAGGTCGTCACGGTCGACGGAAGTAATCACGACATAGCGCAGGTTCATGGACTTGACGGATTCGGCCAAGTGTTTAGGCTCATCGGGATCCAGCATATTGGGGCGGCCATGGCCAACGTCGCAGAACGGGCAGCGGCGGGTACAAATATCGCCCATAATCATGAATGTGGCTGTACCCTTGGTAAAGCATTCGCTGATATTTGGACAAGATGCTTCTTCGCACACGGTATGCATTTTTTGTTCGCGAAGAATGTTTTTGATTTCAAAGAATTTTTTGCCCGGTAATTTAGCGCGGATCCATTCGGGCTTTTTCAATTTTTGTTCCAATGGAACAACTTTAATCGGAATACGTGCAGTTTTTTCTGCGCCTTTCAGTTTGATGCCGCGTTTAGGGTCGTTTTTTACTTCTTCACTCATGGTGATGTGTTCTTTCTGTCGTTATGAAGGCCGTCTGAAAAGCTTATCGTAGTCTTTATGACCTAAGGGCTTGTGGGTTCAGAGGGGCAGTTAAAAGATGGCGTTGGGGTTGAATATTTTCAGACGGCCTTATGCCAGCTCTTTTTGTAAATGCTTGGTCAGTTTGTCTGAAACTTCTGCCAAACTGGGTACCGGAGAGACATAGTCGGCAATTTGGGTCATTTCCATACCGGCATAACCGCAGGGGTTGATATGGGTAAACGGACTTAAATCCATGTTCACGTTAAGCGCCAAACCGTGGTAAACGGAGCCGTCTTTAATACGCAGGCCAAGGGAAGCGATTTTACGCTCGCCGACATAAACGCCGGGGCGTTTGGGGTCGGCGGCTGCTTCGATGCCGTATTCTGCCAGGGTGGCGATAATGCTGTTTTCAAGTGCGGTAACGATATGGCGGACGCTGGTTTTACGGCGTTTGAAATTGATCATCGTATAGACGACCAATTGACCTGGGCCGTGATAAGTAATTTGACCGCCTCTGTCAATTTGGACAACGGGAATATCGTCGCGGATGAGGAGGTGTTCAGGTTTTCCGGCCAAGCCCTGGGTAAATACGGGCGGATGTTCGACCACCCATAATTCGTCTTCGGTGTTTTCGTCACGCGAGGCATTGAATGCCTTCATGGCTTCGAAAGTCGGCAGGTAATCGACCAAGCCTTTGTGCACGATTTTCATTACAGCACCACTTTTACCAATTCGTGTGAAGTCAGGTCGCGGTAGATATTGTCGAGCTGCTCTTGGTTGTCGACATTTACTTTGACAGTTGCGCTGGTGTAGTTGCCTTTGCTGCTTGGGCGCGTAGTAATGTGGTGCGGCTCGGTATCGGGAGCGTGTTTACGCACGGTTTCCAAGATGGCGGATTCAAATTCCGGATGAACCGCGCCCATGACTTTTACAGGAAAGGTGCAAGGGAATTCAATTAATGATTTTTTTTCAGTTGAGTCTGTCATGGTTTACTACCTTGTTTGGTTAGCCAGGGCCGTCTGAAAAGTTTTCAGACGGCCCGAAATCCGATATATTTTATCGTAAACGTCCATATCGGGCTATTAAAAATGATGTTTTCGAAAATAGGTGCGGATAAGCTGTTTTCAAGTCTTGAAATGGAGCGCTTCAGCCCAATTTTGAGCTACATTCTGATTTAACAATGATTGAGATTATTAACTATGCCGACAAAAGACAAATATTTCGAGGAATACAGTGCGCTGGCTACTTTGCCTTTACGCGATGTCGTGGTGTATCCGCATATGGTATTGCCGCTGTTCGTCGGTCGTCCTAAATCGATTGCGGCCCTTGAGGCGGCAATGGCCAATGATGATCCGGTTTTCCTGTTGGCCCAGCTTGACCCTAATACAGAAGACCCTAAAGCTGAAGACTTGCACCAGACCGGTACGGTTGCCCAAGTTTTGCAGGTTTTGAAGCTGCCTGACGGTACCGTTAAAGTATTGGTAGAAGGTATCCGTCGTGCGCGCGCGTTGACGGTTGACGAAACAGGCGGATTATTTTTGTCCCATGTTGAGGCGATTGATGAAAACAGCGACAAGGACAATCCCGAAATTGAAGCCTTGCGCCGTACCTTGCTGACTCAATTCGAGCAATATGCGAAATTGAACAAAAAAATCCCTGCCGAAGTCATCAGTACCATCAGCAGTATCGATGACAACAGCCGTCTTGCCGATACGATTGCCGCGCATTTGCAGCTGAAATTGGAGCAGCGTCAATATGTGCTGGAGACCGCCGGCATTGTTGAGCGTTTGGAATTTCTGCTGGCGCAGTTGGAAGCCGAACTCGACATCATGCAGGTTGAGAAGCGTATTCGTGGCCGTGTAAAACGTCAAATGGAAAAATCCCAACGCGAGTATTACTTGAATGAGCAAGTCAAAGCGATTCAGAAAGAGTTGGGCGAAGAAGACGAGCGCGGCGAGCTGGATGCGCTGGAAAACAAAATCAAAGAAGCAGGCATGAGCAAAGAGGCTGAAGAAAAATGTCTGTCTGAATTGAAAAAACTGAAAATGATGCCACCGATGTCTGCGGAATCTACCGTCGTGCGCAACTATATCGATACTTTGCTTGAGCTGCCGTGGAAGAAAAAATCCCGTGTCAGCAAAGATATTGCCAAGGCTGATTTGATTTTGAATGCCGACCATTATGGTTTGGAAAAAGTCAAAGAGCGCATTTTGGAATATTTGGCCGTTCAAAAACGTATGGACAAGCTCAAAGGCCCGATTTTGTGTCTGGTTGGTCCTCCGGGGGTGGGTAAAACTTCCTTGGGTGAGTCGATTGCCAAAGCGACAGGCCGCCAGTATGTGCGTATGGCCTTGGGCGGCGTGCGTGACGAAAGCGAAATCCGCGGCCACCGCCGTACCTATATCGGCTCTATGCCGGGCAAAATCCTGCAAAACATGGCGAAAGCGGGTGTGAAAAATCCATTGTTCCTTCTTGATGAAATCGACAAGATGGGCAGCGATTTCCGTGGCGATCCGGCCAGTGCTTTGCTTGAGGTGCTGGATCCTGAGCAAAACAACAAGTTTGCCGACCACTATGCCGAAGTCGATTATGATTTGAGCGATGTGATGTTTATTGCCACTTCAAACAGCTTGAATATCCCGACTCCGCTGCTTGACCGTATGGAAATCATCCGTCTGTCCGGTTATACGGAAGATGAAAAAATCAATATCGCCATGCAATACCTTGTGCCGAAACAAATGAAGCGCAATGGTGTAAAAGAGGGTGAATTGGTGGTTGATGAAAGTGCGGTGCGCGATATTATCCGTTACTACACCCGCGAGGCCGGTGTCCGCTCGTTGGATCGTGAAATTGCCAAAATCTGCCGCAAAGTAGTGATGCAGGTTACCTTGAATGAGGACAAGAAAAAAGCGTCCAAATCCAAAACAGTAAGCAAGGCTAAGCCTAAAGCGATTAAAGTTACTGAGAAAAATCTGCATGACTATCTGGGCGTACGCCGTTTCGACTATGGTGTGGCAGAAAGCGAAAACCGCATCGGTCAGGTAACCGGTCTGGCTTGGACGGAAGTCGGTGGCGAGTTGTTGACTGTTGAGGCGGTTGCCTTGCCGGGCAAAGGTACGATTCAATGCACCGGCCAACTGGGCGATGTGATGAAAGAATCGGTATCTGCCGCATGGTCGGTTGTCCGCTCCCGTGCTGAAGCAGTGGGTCTGGCTCCTGATTTTTACGAGAAGAAAGACATTCACATCCATGTGCCTGAAGGTGCGACGCCAAAAGACGGTCCGAGCGCAGGTATCGCCATGACTTTGGCGATGGTTTCTGCCTTCACCAAAATTCCGGTGCGTGCAGACGTGGCGATGACCGGCGAAATCACTTTGCGTGGTGAAGTTTTGCCTATCGGCGGTTTGAAGGAAAAACTACTGGCTGCTTTGCGCGGCGGGATCAAGCATGTATTGATTCCAAAAGACAACGTCAAAGATTTGGAAGAAATCCCTGAAAATGTCAAAACCGGTCTGACCATTCATCCGGTCAAATGGATTGATGAAGTGTTGGCTTTGGGCTTGGAAACTCAGCCTGAGCAATGGGCGGCTGAATTGGCGGTTGCCGAGACCCCGCAAACTTCTAAGGCGAAGTCAAGAACAAAAGCAACCAAGCATTAAGTAGGCCGTCTGATGTTGCAAAAAATGTGGTTTTGCCCTGAATGCCACAAAAATAGGGCAATTCCACATCTTTTACTTGACATGATAATTTCAGAATTGCTATAAAGTGCGTATGTGCTTTAAAAGTGCTTAAGCCCCGAGTATTCGGGCATTTCATCATTTTTTACGATAGGAAGGGACTAATTGTGAACAAGTCTGAATTGATCGAAGCAATTGCTCAAGAAGCCGGCATTTCCAAATCTGCTGCGCAAAAAGCTTTGGATGCTACTACTAATGCCGTAACCAACGCGTTGAAAAACGGCGACACTGTTACTCTGGTCGGTTTCGGTACTTTCTACGTCGGCGAACGCGCCGAACGTCAAGGCCGCAACCCTAAAACTGGCGAGCCTTTGACTATTGCTGCCGCTAAAACTCCTAAATTCCGTGCCGGTAAAGCATTGAAAGACGCTCTGTAATTTAGAGTCTTTCCCTGAATGGGAATAAAAAACCGATTTGATTCGGTTTTTTATTTTGAAGGCCGTCTGAAAGTTTTCAGACGGCCTTTAGTTTATTGAGTGTATAAAAAGGCTGAAATCCTAATGATAAAAGGATTTCAGCCTTTTTAGTTTATCTTGTTACATTTGATTTTTACATTAATAAGATATATCATTAGCAAAGAAAATAACAATACTTAAAACAAACCGCACTTATTGAAAGAAGTAGCGAATAGCCACTCATAACCAACCTTTCAAATGTGCACACATTCGTCATACTTCTCACATTTCTAATAATCTGATTTTTTAAAACAAATGAAAAGAGAGGCTTATGTCTACCATTCCTTTGTCGCGCCTGAAAAAAGGCGCAGTCGTACATATTGATTCCATCGTTTCCAATCCTGTTTTTGGTGATTTGGATACCTTGGTAACCCGTCGCCTTGCAGATTTGGGTTTTTCCAGCGGAATGCCGTTGCAAGTGATTGCAGTGGGTGGTTTTGGGAGAGGCCCGTTTGCGGTACGTTTGGGTAACCAATCTCAATTTTCCCTACGTTTGGAAGAGGCCGGGAAGATTATGTGTCGTATCGTTGAGGCCGTTTAAGGCCGTCTGAAAGAATAAGGAAAAATGATGGAACTAAGCTATTTTGCCTTGATTGGCGCGCCAAACTGCGGCAAAACCGTTTTGTTCAACGGTTTGACCGGCTCACATGCCAAGGTTGCCAATTATCCGGGCGTAACTGTCGATAAGCGCGAGGGCGCCTTCCTCGACGACGAGGCCGTCCGCATTATCGACCTGCCGGGCACATACAGCCTACGCACGACCAGCCCCGACGAAGCGGTGGCGAAAGATGTAATGGTAGGCAAGATGGGCATTCCGCCCGATGCCATTATTGCCGTTGCCGACGCGACCAACCTGCGTATGACCCTGCGCATGATTTTGGAACTGAAAACGCTGGGGCTGCCTATGGTGGTGTCGCTGAATTTGAGCGACGTGGCCCGCAAAAGGGGCTTGAATATCGACGCGGCCAAACTGAGCGAGTTGTTGGATGCACCTGTTTTGGAAACAGTTGCAGTAAGCGCGTCGGGCGTACAGGCTGTACGCGAAGCCGTGGCGAAGCTGCCGCGCAAACGCTCTTTCCCCGCAAACCCCGCCTCTGCCGAACGCACGCTCGATGCGCTGGATAGCGACAAACTTTATCAAGAAGTCGAATCGATTTTGGCACAAGTGGTACGCACCCAGATGACGCTGCCCGCATGGCACAAAAAACTCGACGACATCGTGCTGCACCCCGTCTGGGGCATGATTATGCTGCTGGTCATCCTGTTTATGGTGTTCCAAGCGGTTTACACATGGGCGGCGCCGATTATGGACGCCATCGAAGGCGGCTTTACCGCGCTGGGCGAATGGATAGGCGCCAACATGGAGCCGGGCATCCTCAGCGACTTGCTCGTCAACGGCGTCATTGCCGGTTTGGGCAGCGTGTTGGTGTTCCTGCCTCAGATTACGATTTTGTTCGCCTTCATCCTGCTTTTAGAAGACTCCGGCTACCTGCCGCGCGCAGCGTTCTTGTTGGACAACCTCATGGCAAAAAGCGGTCTGTCAGGACGCTCGTTTATCCCGCTTCTGTCGAGTTTCGCCTGTGCCGTTCCCGCCGTGATGTCGGCGCGTACGATTAATGACCCGCGCGAACGTCTTGTTACCATCGCGGTTGCGCCGTTGCTGACTTGTTCCGCACGTTTGCCAGTGTATGCGCTGATTATCGCCGCCGTCATTCCTGACCGTACAGTGGGTGGGATTTTCAACCTGCAAGGCCTGACATTGTTTATTCTTTATATCGTAGGCATTCTGTCGGCCGCATTGGCAGCGTATATCATGAAACGCTTGGCGCGGATGAAAGGCAATGTGCAACAATTCCCACTTTTGATGGAATTGCCGACTTTCCGTACGCCTAACTTCAAACACATCATGACCAGCTTGTGGGATAGGGTAAAAGCCTTCCTGAAACGCGCGGGTACCATCATTTTTGCGTTGGCCGTGGTTCTGTGGGGCTTGGTAAGCTGGCCGCAACCGCCTGAAGGCGCAACCGGTGCCGCCATCGATTACAGCTTGGCAGGTACGCTTGGTCATGCTATTCAGCCGTTTTTTGCACCTTTAGGCTTTACTTGGGAAATGTGTATCGCCATGATTCCGGGTATTGCCGCGCGCGAAGTGGTCGTTGCCGCTTTGGGTACTGTTTACGCCGTCAGCGCATCGTCTGAAGATGCAGTACAAAACGCACTGATTCCTATCATACACAACAACTGGGGCCTGCCTACTGCCTTTGCCTTCTTGGCTTGGTATGTGTATGCTCCGATGTGTGCCGCGACTTTGGCCGTGATTAAACGCGAAACCAAATCCACGAAAAATATGCTTATGATTACAGGCTATTTGTTCCTGATGGCTTATTTTGCCGCATTCGTGGTTTACCAAATTTCTTCAAGGATACTATCGTCATGACTCAATATATTATCGTCGGCTTGATTATGCTCGCCTGCATATTCTTCCTCTTGCGAAAATTCGTGTTCAAACCGAAAAAACGCGACTGCAGCAGCGGCTGCGGCAAATGCGGTGGTTGCGGTTAAATAAAGAGGGTTAGGTAATAAAAGGCCGTCTGGAACTGTTTCAGACGGCCTTTTTTATTGCTCTATGGCTTTTCAGATGCAAAACTAGGTATTTAGAGCTTAGCACCAGGATTTATTGAACGGGAAGCCTGAAATGTCCAGTGATGGTGTAGCGGTAGAGAATATCGTCTTCACGGGCTCCTGAACCGATATTATGGATAATCAGTGGACTGTCGCCGATTTTTCGATCGGAGACGATGCCGATATGGGGACGGTTGCCTTTCAGTTCCCAAGTTACAATATCGCCAGCTTGATAGTTTGTATCTTGAACTGCCCAGCCTTGACGCGTGAAATAAGTCATTAGGTTAGGGACGCGGCGGTGATCAATATTGGTATCAGGTTGTTTCAAACTCCAGCGTTTCGGATAGACGGAAAAGTTGCGGCTCATGTCTTGATGAACAAGCTCTTGCAAATCTATATTTTGGTCACGTAAGGCTCGGATGATCACGTCTGTGCAAACGCCTTTTTCCATCGGTACATCGCCCATCGGATAAGTGAGCTTCGTGTAAGCCGGATCGTAACGAAGGGTTTTGCCAATTTGGTTGCGCGCAGATTGTACGATTTGCGGTGATGGTCCTTCGGGTTCGGTAATCTCTTGTTGAAAGAAATCGGTAGTAATACTTGAGATAGAGTTGTGATGACGGGCAAAAAATACAGCTGTTGTAATCAGAAGGATGGAAAGCGCAATACTGAGAACTATGAGTTTAAAGGTAGTTTTGTGTTTCATGATATATGCACGGCTTAGATGTTGTTTGCATTATTATCAGATTTTTGGGTGGATTGGCAATGCATAATGGAAAAATGGTCTTGATCAAGTATGTATGGGCTAATAATGGATGAGTGCTATTTGGGTATTATTAAAACGTTTTTTCGTAAATATAGATTTTAATTAGCACATGATAAAAGGCCGTCTGAAAACTTTTCGGACGGCCTTGGTTATTGGAGAAGGCTTATTTCAAGGCTTCTAACAGCTTCCCGTGTATTCCACCGAAACCACCGTTGCTCATGACCAAAATATGGTCGCCTGCTTCGGCATTTTTCACGATTTCGACAACAAAGGCATCGAAGTCTTTGCCGACGTGCAGTTTGCTGTCTAAAGGCGCGAGGGCTTCGGTGACGTTCCAGTCCACGCCGCCGGCGTAGCAGAACACTTGGTCTGCACCTTTGAGGCTTACGGGCAGGGCGGCTTTCATGGTGCCGAGTTTCATGGTGTTGGAACGAGGCTCGAGGACGGCGAGGATGCGTGCGTTACCGACGCGCTGGCGCAGACCTTCGATAGTGGTTTCGATGGCGGTCGGGTGGTGGGCAAAGTCGTCGTAAACAGTGATGCCGTTTACTGTACCTTTGATTTCCATACGGCGTTTGACGTTTTTAAATGCACTCAAAGCTTCGCAGGCCGTCTGAATATCGACTCCGGCATGACGTGCAGCAGAGATAACGGCGAGTGCGTTCATGCGGTTGTGTTCGCCCATCAGTTCCCAAGCGACGTGTCCGACCGTTTCGCCGTGATGGCGTACGTCAAACGAGCCGTCGGCATGGACGGTACCAACCTGCCAGCCTTGTTCGGTACCGAATTTTTCTACTGGCGTCCAGCAGCCTTTGTCCAAAGTATCTTGCAGGCTTTGCTGCTGGCCGTTGCAGACGATGAGGCCTTCAGACGGCACGGTGCGTACTAAATGATGGAATTGGGTTTGAATGGCGCCTAAATCGGCAAAAATGTCGGCATGGTCGAATTCCAGATTGTTCAAAATGGCGGTACGCGGACGGTAGTGTACGAATTTGGAGCGTTTGTCGAAAAAGGCAGTATCGTATTCATCGGCTTCGATAACGAAAAACGGCGATTTGCTGTTCGGATCTTGGCGCGGCGTTTGCGGCAGACGGGCGGAAACGCTGAAGTTTTCCGGTACGCCGCCGATGAGGAAGCCCGGCGCGAGTCCGGCATATTCCAAGACCCATGCGAGCATGGAGGCTGTGGTCGTTTTGCCGTGTGTCCCGGCTACACCGAGTACCCAGTGCTGGTGCAATACGTTTTCAGCAAGCCATTGCGGGCCGGAAGTATAAGGCAGGCCTTTATTCAAAATGGCTTCAATCACATCCATGCCGCGTTTGGCAACATTACCAATAACGTAAATATCAGCTTTAAATTCGTCCAATTGAGCAGCATCAAAACCTTCGTGTACGTCAATGCCCAAGGCTTCGAGCTGGGTGCTCATCGGCGGATACATCTTTGCGTCGCAACCGCTGACTTTAAAACCTGCTTCTTTGGCAATAGCCGCTACGCCGCCCATAAATGTGCCGCCGATACCGATAATGTGGATGTGTTTCATGATAAGACTGTCTTTGGATAAATTAATTTTAAAGCCGTCATTATAACGGAGTTTGGATAAAGAAAGGGGTCGTCTGAAAAGTAATGCGGCAATAAGAATAGGAAAAAATGCGAAGAATTGATTTTAAAAGGAGGGCGTTGAGGTTTTTAAGTATGGGATTGGGTAATTTATTTTTTGGAAAGAGTTATTTGATACGGTAAAGTCATTCATGAAGGCCAAGGGAAGCATTGCCTTGAATTCCTCCATACTTGATAGCGTGAGGTTTTCGGTAACCGGTTTATTTGGATAGACTTTAGAAAATGGATGGTTGTTGTTATTAAAATAATGCCGTCTGAGAAATAAGTCTTGATTAAAACAAGTCATGACTTTTTTCAGACGGCATTTGTATTCTGTGTTGTGCGATTTCTATTAAAGCGCTGCTTCCGAGCGTTCACCGGTACGGATACGGATAGCTTCTTCAACCGGATAAATAAAGATTTTACCGTCACCGATTTTGCCGGAATGCGCGGTTTCCAAGATGGCATCAACAGCTTGATCGACTTTATCGTCAGCTAATACCAATTCGATTTTCACTTTAGGCAGGAAATCAACTGCGTATTCTGCGCCACGATAAATTTCCGTATGGCCTTTTTGGCGGCCGAAACCTTTGACTTCGCTGACAGTCATGCCGGTAATGCCGATTTCAGTCAGGATTTCGCGTACATCGTCGAGTTTGAAAGGTTTGATAATAGCTTCGATTTTTTTCATATTGAATCTCCTTATTTGCGAAAAGGCCGTCTGAAACATTCAGACGGCCTTTGTTCCATCAAGTTCGTTCAAATTTTATTTGAGTGAACTTATTTCTTTTTCTGAGCAGGCAGGTCGGTACATACGCCCAATGCCACTTCCGCAGCCATACCGATGGATTCGCCCAGGGTTGGGTGTGGGTGGATGGTTTTACCGATATCGGCTGCATCACAGCCCATTTCAATCGCCAAGCAGACTTCGCCAATCATATCGCCGCCGTTAGGGCCAACGATACCGCCACCGATGATGCGGCCGGTTTCAGCATCAAAAATCAGCTTAGTGAAACCATTGTCGCAACCGTTGGCAATCGCACGGCCGGAAGCAGCCCATGGGAAGTTGGCTTTGGTGATTTTGCGGCCGGAAGCTTTGGCTGACAATTCGGTTTCGCCAACCCATGCCACTTCAGGAGAAGTGTAAGCAACGCCCGGAATAACGCGTGCGTCGAAGTAGGCTTTGTGGCCGGCACAGTTTTCAGCGGCAACGTGGCCTTCGTGAACGGCTTTGTGCGCCAGCATAGGCTGACCGACGATGTCGCCGATGGCGTAGATGTGCGGCACATTGGTACGCATTTGTTTATCGACTTCGATGAAGCCGCGGTCAGTCACAGCAACACCGGCTTTCTCAGCGCTGATGAGTTTGCCGTTAGGCGCACGACCGGCGGCAACCAATACGGCATCGTAACGTTGTGGTTCTTTAGGCGCATTTGCACCTTCGAAGGTAACGTAAATGCCGTCTTCTTTAGGATCGACAGCAACAGTTTTGGTGTTGATCATGATGTTGTCAAAACGGTATTCGTTTTGTTTTTGCCATACTTTAACCAAGTCGCGGTCTGCGCCTTGCATCAGGCCGTCCATCATTTCAACAACATCCAGGCGAGAACCCAGAGTGCTGTAAACTGTACCCATTTCGAGACCGATAATACCGCCGCCGATGATCAACAGTTTGCCCGGTACTTCTTTCAGAGCCAAAGCGCCGCTGGAATCGATGATGCGTGGATCTTCAGGAATGAAAGGCAGTTTGGTTACGCGGCTACCTGCTGCAATGATACAGTTTTTGAAGGCAACGATTTTTTTCTCGCCAGTAGGAGTCGCTTGCTCGTACACGTCGCTGGTCGTCAGCGAAACTTCCAAGTGGTGTGGATCCAAGAATTGGCCGTCACCTTGGATAATGTCTACTTTGCGGCCTTTCGCCATACCGGCCAAACCGGTAGTCAAGCGGGAAACCACGCCGTCTTTGTAGCCGCGTAGCATGTCGATATCGAGTTCAGGCTCAGGGTATTTGATACCGTTGGCAGCCAAGTGGCGTACTTCATCGATAACGGCAGCATTGTGCAACAGAGCTTTTGAAGGGATACAGCCGACGTTCAAGCAAACGCCACCCAAAGTTTTGTAACGTTCAACGATGGCAACTTTCAAGCCTTCGTCAGCAGCGGCAAATGCAGCAGAATAACCGCCAGGGCCACCACCCAATACAACTACGTCGTATTCGGCATCGGCAGAGCCACCGAATTGAGCAGCTTGAGGGGCAGGAGCGGCTGCTTTAGGTGCTTCTTGTGCAGGAGCAGCAGGCGCTTCGGCTTTAGGAGCGGCAGCCACACCTTCGGCTTCAACGACTGCAATCAAGCCGCCTTCGGAGATTTTATCGCCGACTTTAACTTTAACTTCTTTAACGACACCTGCAACTTCGGCAGGTACGTCCATAGTGGCTTTATCGGTTTCCAAAGTAATCAGGGTATCGTCCACAGCAATGGTATCGCCCACATTTACTTCAACCGCAATAATATCTACATTTTCGTGACCGCCAATGTCGGGCACTTTCAATTCAACTAAGCTCATGTCTAATCTTTCTGAATGATGTTCGGACTTCTTTTTTCAGACGGCCTGAGTAAAAAGGCCGTCTGAAAATGCTCGGATTACAGAGTAATGCGGCGGAAGTCTTTCAACAGGTTAGCCAGGAATACGGTGAAGCGCATACCGGCGGCACCGTCGATGACGCGGTGGTCGAAGGACAGGCTCAATGGGCACATCAGGCGAGGAGCGAATTCTTTGCCGTTCCAAACCGGTTTGATTTGGGATTTGCACACGCCCAAGATAGCAACTTCAGGAGCATTCACGATCGGCGTGAAGCCTGTGCCGCCGATACCGCCCAAGCTGGAAATGGTAAAGCATGCACCTTGCATTTCTTGTGGTTTGAGCTTGCCTTCGCGGGCTTTTTTAGACAATTCGGTCAGCTCTTGGCTGATTTGTTTCAAGCCTTTTTGATCCACGTCTTTGATTACTGGAACTACCAAGCCGTTTGGCGTGTCTGCTGCGAAACCGATGTTGAAGTAGTTTTTCAGCACCAGGTTGTCGCCATCCAGAGAAGCGTTGAATTCAGGGAAGGCTTTCAGCGCAGCAACAGAGGCTTTAATGATGAAGGCCAATGGGGACAGTTTCACGCCTTCGCGTTCCCATTCTTTGTTCAGTTGTTTGCGGAATTCTTCCAATTCGGTCATATCTGCTTCCTCGTGTACGGTAACGTGAGGAATCACAACCCAGTTGCGAGACAGGTTTTGACCGGAGATTTTCTTAATGCGAGACAGTTCTTTAACTTCGACGCTGCCGAATTTAGAGAAGTCAACTTTAGGCCATGGCAACAAGTCCAGACCACCGCCCAAAGAAGCAGCGGCAGGTTTGCCTGCACCGCTTTGCATAACGGATTTAACGAAGGCTTTAACGTCTTCGCCCATGATACGGCCTTTCAGACCGGTACCTTTGACTTGACCCAAATCTACGCCCAATTCACGCGCCAGTTTACGTGCGGAAGGACCTGCATGCGCTTTTGCAAATGCAGCTTCGTCGATTTTGGCAGCAGCAGGAGCAGCTGGCGCAGGCGCGGCGGCTGGTGCAGCAGGAGCCGGAACGGCAGCTTGAGCGGCAGGAGCAGGGGCTGCTGCGGCAGAGCCGGCAGTTTCTACTTCGATAATGGCGGAGCCTTCGGATACTTTGTCGCCAACTTTCAGGAATACGGCTTTAACCACACCGGCTTCGGTACATGGTACGTCCATAGTGGCTTTGTCGGTTTCCAAAGTAATCAGGGTGTCATCAACGGCAACAGTGTCGCCAACTTTAATTTCAACGGCAATAACGTCTACATCTGTATGACCGCCAATATCCGGTACAACGACTTTTACAGTTGCACCGCCTGCAGGGGCTGCGGCAGGAGAGGCAGCGGGAGCTGCAGGAGCTTCAGCTGCAGGAGCCGGGGCTGCATCGGCAGCGGCGGCATCGGTTTCAACGGTCAGAATAACGCCGCCTTCAGAGATTTTATCGCCCACTTTAACTTTAACTTCTTTCACGACACCGGCTGCATCGGCAGGTACGTCCATAGTGGCTTTGTCGGTTTCTAAAGTAATCAGGGTGTCGTCAACGGCAATGGTGTCGCCTGCTTTAACTTCTACAGCGATGATGTCGACGTTTTCATGACCGCCGATATCAGGGACTTTGATTTCTACGATACTCATTTGAGTTCCTTTAATATTTTCAGTTTGATGCCGTCTGAAAACTGTTTCACACGGCATCGGTACAGTTTGTCTGTTCAAACCATTCAAGCATTTAGTTTTCAGACGGCCTAATGTTGGCATGAAGCAAACAGGCCGTCTGAAACATCAATTAGCGTTTCCAGCTAGGAGCTGTATCGGCTTTGATACCATATTTTTCAATGGCTTGTTGAACGGTTTCTTTGCTGACTTTGCCTTGTTCGGCCAGAGCGCTCAATGCAGCAACGGCAACGTTGTAGCGGTCAACTTCGAAGAAGCTGCGCAGGTTGGCACGGCTGTCGGAACGACCGAAGCCATCGGTACCCAAGACGTGGTAGTCGTTAGGGATGTAGGCACGGATACGGTCGGCATAGCTGCGGATGTAGTCGGTAGCG
Organism: Neisseria sp. HMSC064D07; assembly: GCF_001837185.1. Classification (NCBI taxonomy): domain Bacteria; kingdom Pseudomonadati; phylum Pseudomonadota; class Betaproteobacteria; order Neisseriales; family Neisseriaceae; genus Neisseria; species Neisseria sp. HMSC064D07. The sequence goes on from NZ_KV831677.1 coordinate 263,030, forward strand.
GCAATAACCGGACCGTCATGACCTTGCAGTTGAGAAGTGACAAACGGTACTTTTGCAGTTTCCAATGGGTTCAGACGATTGAAGCGTTCCACTTCGATGGCATCGCGGTGCAGCTGGTTGAATGATGGGCAAGACCAGATGTCTGCTTCCACGCCGAAGTCGGCTTTCAACAATTCAGCACCGGCAATTACTTCTTGCAGGATGGTACCGGAACCCATCAATTGGACTTTTTTGTCGCCTTTGCCGCCGGCTTTCAGCAAGTACATACCTTTCAGGATGTCTTGTTCTACGCCTTCAGGCATGTCCGGATGGGTGTAGTTTTCATTCATCAGGGTGATGTAGTAGAACACGTCTTCGTGGTTAACATACATGCGGCGCAAGCCATCGTGTACGATAACGGCTACTTCGTATTGGAATGTCGGATCGTAAGAAACGCAGTTTGGAATCAAATCTGCTTGAACATGGCTGTGGCCGTCTTCGTGTTGCAGACCTTCGCCATTCAGTGTTGTACGGCCGGCAGTACCACCCAACAGGAAACCGCGTGCATGCATATCGCCTGCTGCCCATGCTAAGTCGCCAACGCGTTGGAAACCGAACATAGAGTAGTAGATGTAGAAAGGAATCATGGCAAAGTCGTTGTTTGCGTAGCTGGTCGCAGCAGCAATCCAGTCAGCCATAGCACCTGGTTCGTTAATACCTTCTTGCAAGATTTGACCGTCAACAGACTCTTTATAGAACATCAGTTGGTCTTTATCTTGAGGAGTGTATTGTTGGCCTTTAGGGTTCCAAATACCGTATTGACGGAACATGCCTTCCATACCGAACGTACGGCTTTCATCTGGAACGATAGGCACCACGCGTTTGCCAATTTTTTTGTCTTTCAGCAAAGTAGACAGGATGCGGACGAAAGCCATGGTGGTTGAGAATTCACGGTCACCGCTGGATTTCAGTTGAGCATCAAATGCAGACAGTTCAGGCACTTCCAGAACTTCTTGGGTAGGTTTGCGTTGAGGCAGGTAGCCACCCAAAGCTTCACGGCGTGCATGCAGGTATTTGTATTCTTCGCTGTCGGGAGCAAAAGTCAGGTAAGGCAGGTCGCCGCTGTCGATTTGCTCGTCAGTTACAGGAATGTCAAAGCGGTCACGGAATTGTTTCAGAGACGCTTTGTCCATTTTTTTGGCTTGGTGGGCAACGTTTTGACCTTCGCCGGATGCACCCATACCGTAACCTTTAATGGTTTTCGCCAAGATTACAGTAGGTTTGCCGTCGGCGTGGTTCACTGCGCGGTCGTAAGCGTTGTACACTTTTTGAGGGTCATGGCCGCCGCGGTTCAATGCCCAAATTTCATCATCGGTCATATCGGCAACCAATGCTTTCAGTTCAGGCGTATTGAAGAAGTGTTCGCGAACGTATGCACCGTCTTTGGATTTGTAAGTTTGGTAGTCACCGTCCAAGCACTCTTCCATACGTTTGCGCAGGATGCCATCTTTGTCTTTTGCCAAGAGGCGGTCCCAACGACGACCCCAGATGACTTTCACAACATTCCAGCCGGCGCCGGCAAAGTTGCCTTCCAGCTCTTGAATGATTTTGCCGTTACCGCGTACTGGGCCGTCCAAACGTTGCAGGTTACAGTTGATGACGAATACCAAGTTGTCCAAGCCTTCGCGTGAAGCCAGAGCAATAGCACCTTGGCTTTCAGGTTCGTCCATTTCACCGTCGCCACAGAATACCCATACTTTACGGCCTTTGGTTTTAGCCAGACCGCGAGATTCCAAGTATTTCAGGAAGCGTGCTTGGTAAATTGCCATCAATGGGCCAAGACCCATAGATACGGTTGGGAATTGCCAGAAGTCAGGCAACAGGTGAGGGTGAGGGTAAGAAGGCAGACCTTTACCGTCAACTTCTTGACGGAAGTTGTTCAGCTGGTCTTCAGTCAGACGGCCTTCAACGAACGCGCGTGCGTAGATGCCAGGGGCAACGTGGCCTTGGAAGAATACCAAATCGCCTTCTTCGCCTTCGCCTTTAGCTTTCCAGAAGTGATTGAAGCCGACTTCGTACATAGTGGCGGCTGATTGGAAAGATGCAATGTGTCCACCCAATTCCAAATCTTTTTTACCCGCGCGCAAAACGATAGCGGCAGCGTTCCAACGAACGAATGCACGGATGCGGTGTTCGATGTTTTGGTCGCCGGGGATGCCTTTTTCGTCTTCTACGGAAACGGTGTTCAAATATGGAGTAGTGGTGCCGTGAGGCATACGGATGCCTTTGTCACGGCTGTATTTGACCAAACTTTCCAGCAGATACTGAGCGCGCTCGCTGCCTTCATATTCTAAAACAGAGCTTAACGCGTCTAACCATTCTTTGGTTTCAATTGGGTCAACATCGTGTAATTGGGTGGACATAATATCTATCCTTGTGTTGAGTGTTTTTCAATGACGGAGTATTACTCCGATATTTTCGTTTATCAACAAATGTGAGTTAAAAACGAAAATTCCTAGAGTCAAATTCGAAAAAAGTTTTAATTACTGAAATATTTTCAATACGTTATAACCGTTGATAAAAAATCAGAAAGAATTGAACTTTTTACAAACCAGCTAACCTGCAAATGCTATCAGTAATTGGGCAAACTGGCAAATTGTGCTGTAGATATTGATAGGATTTAGAGGTTGAAATTAAGATTTTTTAAAAGAGTTATGTAGCTTGTTTTTAAATCGAGATATTGAGTGGATACAGTAAAAAAGCATCAGATATTTGAGAAAGTTTATTCGAATACGAAAAATATTTTTCAAATTTTGTTGTAAATAGAAAATTAAATTTAGATTATCTGGTTTTTTACAAAGAGAATAGGCCGTCTGAAGACTCTAAAGAGATTAAGGAGAAATGGGATTTGAAGATGGCGATTGTTGAGGAAGGGTAAATGAAAAAAATGACATGTACAGGCTACTTTAGCGCTGACATGTCATTTATGTAGGAAGTTAGAATTTCAGACGGCCTCTAATTATCAGTAGAGCCTTTTTGAGAGAATTGCTTCCATTGAGTCAGAAGCTCTTTGAGAACGTCTTGCTGTTCATGTCCATGTTGGATGGCTTCTTGCAACCAGAAGCAAGCATTGTTGATGTCTTTTTTTACACCCATGCCGTGATAATACAGGCAGGCAAGATTATATTGAGCCATCGTGTCTCTTTGTTTGGCCGCTGCTTCAAACCATTTTGCAGCTTGGGCGTAGTCGACAGGTACGCCTTGTCCGCAGTAATACATCATACCTAGATTGGTTTGGGATTTACTGTGTCCACGTTCTGCGGACTGATGGTATAACTCCAGTGCTTCAGCGTAATTCTGTTTGCGTTTTAAGCCATAGTGCGCTGCAAATGCCAGCTTGTACAGACGCTCGGCTTCCTGACGTTGGAGGGCGATTTCTTTGGTTAGCTCATAGTTTTGCTGGTTATTCAATGCGCTGTCAGACAGAAGTTTTTGGTAAGCGGCAAGATTACCTAAATCAGCCGAGCGTTGATAATATTGGCGTGCGGTGTCAGCATCAACTGCTCGTCCCAATCCGTAGCGATAGATATCACCTAAAAGGCGCAAACCTTCCGGATCATTTTGATCAGCAGCAAATTTAGCGTGCTGATAGGCCTTCTGAGGGTCTCGTTCGGTGTTTTTGCCTAGCAGATAGATTTCGGCAAGTGCTACATGTGCATTGCTATCCCCTTGTTCGGCAGCTTTTTCAAACCATTCCAATGCTTCAGCAGGATTTGATGCGACTAAGAGTTCTGCAAGAGAAGTTTGCGCTGGAACAATGTCGTAATCGGCGGCAATACGCAAATGTTCGATTGCTTTTTCAGGGTTTTGTGCAACACCTTGCCCCAATTTGTATTGAAGACCGAGTTGCCAGTGTGCCGCAATAAATCCCTGTGCAGCAGATTGCTGGTAGAGCGTATGGGAATATTCTAAATCGGGGGTGCTTGAGTATTGGTAGTGTTGTGCTAAGAAATATTGCGCCTGAGGGTTTTGTTGCTCGGCAGCTTTCAATGCCCATTTGACTGCTTGCTGTTCGTTGCCGCTATCCGCATATAAACGCATCAGGCGTAGCTGGGCCGGGACCAAGCCTTCTTCGGCAAGTTCTTGATAGACTGAAATAAGCGTTTCTACTTCTGCGCCGTTATTTTCTTGTAATTGGAGAAGATTGTAACGGGCATAGGGATGACCGGCTCTTGCCGCTTGTTTTAAATATTCAACTGCAATTGCCAAATCTTGTTCGTTTTCGTGGTTTTCAAACAGGCATCCTGCCAGCTGAAATGCAGCCTCGATATGTCCCGCCTCTGCTGCCTCGCAGAGCAATGGAATAGCTTGCGCAAAGTCAGGCGGGTCTTGAGTAATTAATTTTTTTGCTAGAAGAAAAGATTCTTCATATTGTTGAGCATTCATCGTTTTTTATGTTTATGAAGGATTCAAGGGTAAAATAATCGGCCGACAGGGTGCGGCCGTTATGATTTTGTAATTTTGGGATTATTTACAAAAACAGGCAACCGTATTTGTATTTTTATACTTAGAGTAATGGAATAAATTGTTTTATGCTGCATAAATACAACAGAAGATAGAATAAAGTGGGTTGAGAAAATACTTCTGCTGTTTGTTCAGTTCGAATTACTCTTCGTCCGGTTTTTTACGCCATAAAACAAGTAATTTACCAATGTGTTGAACCAGTTGGGCACCTAGTGTTTCACACAGGGCATTGCAAATTTCAATACGTTCTGCACGGTCATCGCCAAAAACACGGACTTTAATCAATTCGTGCGCTGTCAATGCGGCGTCGGTTTCTTTAATGACGGAGTCAGTCAAACCTTGTTGGCCAACCATAACAACAGGATGGAGGTGGTGTGCTTGGGCTTTCAAGGCCAAAATTTCTTTAGTGCTTAGTTTGTTATCGCTCATTTTGATAAGTATCCAATTAAAAAGAATAATGGCTATATTGTACGCGATTTAGAACATTTACGGGGGAAATAACGTACAATACTGGTTTTTAACTTAAGCATTTCAAACCAAGATGGCTGTACGCTCAAAATCTTCGAAAGCATGGCTGCATGAGCACGTCAACGATCATTATGTCCATATGGCACAAAAGGACGGATATCGTGCCAGAGCGGCTTATAAATTATTAGAAATCAATCAGAAAGATAAATTGATCAAGCCGGGTACTGTCTTGGCGGATTTGGGTAGTGCACCGGGTAGTTGGTCGCAGATGGCAGCCAAGCTGGTCGGTAAAACTGGGGCTGTCTTTGCTTTGGATATTTTGCCGATGGATGCGATTGATGGTGTGTCGTTTATTCAGGGAGACTTTAGGGAAGATGCTGTTTTGGAGCAGTTTGAAGCCTTATTGGATAATCGTCCGCTAGACCTTGTAATCTGTGATATGGCACCCAATATGTCAGGCAATGCCGTAACAGACCAGGCACGCAGTTTTTACCTGTGTGAACTGGCTTTGGATTTTGCCTCGCAGCATTTGAAACCCGGAGGCAGTTTTTTGGTGAAGGTGTTTCAAGGCGCGGGCTATCAGGAATATACGGCGGCAATGCGCGAAATTTTTGCCAGTGTACAAACTCGAAAGCCGGATGCTTCCCGCAATCGTTCCAGTGAGATTTACCTATTAGGCAAAAATAAACGCTGACAATGTAGGGTGGGTGCTTTAAAATTCTTTCCCTTGATTTTATTTATTTTGTAACCATGGAGCCTGTTCAGTGGGGAATACCATTAAAAACATATTAGTCTGGGTAGTGGGTGGTGCTATGCTTTTAGCAGCATTCAATGCACTCAGCGATAAGCAGGAAGATAAACAGCAAATCGAATATTCTCAATTTATTCAGCAAGTTAATAGTGGCGAAGTATCCAATGTCAATATCGAAGGATCTGTTGTCAGCGGCTATCTGATTAAAGGTGAGCGCACCGATAAAACTGCCTTTTATACCAATGCGCCTTTGGATGACAACTTGGTTAAAACACTGTTGGACAACAAAGTACGCGTCAAAGTAACTCCGGAAGAAAAACCAAGCATGCTGGCCAGTCTGTTTTACAGCCTGCTGCCGGTTTTGTTGTTGATTGGTGCATGGTTCTACTTCATGCGCATGCAAAGTGGTGGTGGCGGTAAAGGCGGTGCCTTCTCTTTTGGTAAAAGCCGTGCGCGTTTGTTGGATAAAGATTCCAATAAAGTGACTTTTGCCGATGTTGCCGGTTGTGATGAGGCAAAAGAAGAAGTGCAAGAAATCGTAGATTATTTGAAAGCACCCAATCGTTATCAAAGCTTAGGCGGTCGTGTGCCGCGCGGTATTTTGTTAGCAGGCAGCCCCGGTACGGGTAAAACATTGCTGGCCAAAGCGATTGCCGGTGAGGCAGGTGTACCATTCTTCAGTATTTCAGGTTCTGACTTCGTAGAAATGTTTGTCGGTGTCGGCGCGAGCCGTGTCCGCGATATGTTCGAGCAGGCCAAGAAAAACGCGCCATGTATCATCTTTATCGATGAAATTGATGCTGTCGGCCGTCAGCGTGGTGCCGGTTTGGGCGGTGGCAATGATGAGCGTGAGCAAACGTTGAACCAATTGTTGGTTGAAATGGATGGTTTTGAAAGCAACCAAACCGTTATTGTGATCGCAGCAACCAACCGTCCTGATGTACTTGACCCAGCGTTACAGCGTCCGGGCCGTTTTGACCGTCAAGTCGTTGTTCCATTGCCTGATATTCGTGGCCGTGAGCAAATCTTGAAAGTTCACGCTAAAAAAGTGCCTTTGGATGCATCTGTAGATTTGACTTCTTTGGCTCGTGGTACACCTGGTTTTTCAGGTGCAGATTTGGCAAACTTAGTCAATGAAGCTGCTTTGTTTGCCGGCCGTCGTAATAAAGTTAAAGTCGATCAAAGCGACTTTGAAGATGCTAAAGACAAAATCTACATGGGTCCGGAGCGTCGCAGTATGGTAATGCACGAAGATGAAAAACGTGCGACAGCCTATCATGAGGCCGGTCATGCAATCGTAGCGGAAAGCCTGCCGTTTACTGATCCGGTTCACAAAGTAACAATTATGCCTCGTGGTCGTGCATTGGGTTTGACTTGGCAGTTGCCTGAGCGTGACCGCATCAGTATGTACAAAGACCAAATGCAGAGCCAGCTCTCAATCTTATTTGGTGGTCGTATTGCTGAAGATATTTTTGTTGGCCGTATTTCTACCGGTGCATCTAACGACTTCGAACGTGCAACTCAAATGGCACGCGAGATGGTAACGCGTTATGGTATGAGCGACAAAATGGGGGTGATGGTTTATGCTGAGAACGAAGGTGAAGTATTCTTGGGTCGCAGCGTAACCCGTTCTCAAAATATTTCTGAGAAAACCCAACAAGATATTGATGCGGAAATCCGCCGTATTTTGGATGAGCAGTACCAAGTGGCTTACAAAATCTTGGATGAAAATCGCGATAAGATGGAAACCATGTGCAAAGCACTGATGGATTGGGAAACCATCGATCGGGACCAAGTTTTGGAAATTATGGCCGGTAAACAACCTAGTCCGCCTAAAGATTACAGCCATAATGTCCGTGATGACAAAGTAGAAGAGTCTGAAGCGCCTGTTGCTGAAGCTGCTGAACCTGTTGAGCAAAATGAGGTTCAGAATACTGAGTCAGTAGAAGCAAGCAAAACAGATAAATCTGTATAAGGCTTGAAACAGAAAACGGTAGCTTTTGGGCTACCGTTTTTATTTTGAAGATAATCTAAAGGCCGTCTGAAAATTTTCAGACGGCCTGATTTTATTTGGTTAATTACAAAACAGCCAAGGCTGCTTCGTAGTCAGGCTCGTTCGCAATTTCAGAAACCAATTCAGCGTGGAGAACTTGGTTTTGCTCATTCAAAACCACCACTGCGCGGGCAGTCAGGCCGCGTAATGGGCTTTCTGTCAGTGTAACACCGTAATCGTTAGAAAAGCTGCTGCGGAATGTAGAAAGTGTCACTACATTTTCCAAACCTTCTGCGCCGCAGAAACGGGCTTGTGCAAACGGTAAATCGGCAGAAATGCACAAGACGACGGTATTGTCCAAAGATGACGCACGTTTGTTAAAAGTGCGGACGGACTGGGCGCATACGCCGGTGTCAATACTGGGGAAAATATTCAGCACTTTGCGTTTGCCTGCAAAGTCAGCCAATGATTTCTCAGATAGGTCTGCTGCTACCAATGTGAAATCAGGTGCAACTTGACCGATGGCAGGCAAATTGCCGTTTGTAGAAATAGGAGAGCCTTGGAAAGTAACTTGAGCCATGATTCAGTCCTTGTGTCAGGGGAAAATAGGATGGGCAGGGTTTTAGTAATGACGGCGACGGAAATAGAACATGCCTTCGCTGTCAATTTCTAAAATATAGCGACCGTTTTGTACAGCGGCATAGCCGCTTTTGCCTTCGGTATAAGGCTGCAAAGCAGCGTGTGAAATCAGATAGTCGGTCAGTTTGCCGCCGTCTTGGGCAATATTGTCCACCATTTTTGCAAAGGCAGTGTGGCAAACTCCGTTGGCTGACCAGCCGGCTGAAACGCCTTTTTCATTTTTTTCCATGCATTGGCCGCTGATGACTTCTAAGTCGGTAGGGTGCTTACCAATCAGATTGATAACACCGCCCTCTATGCCGTTAATCGGATAGGTGCGTTGTTTCTTACCTTCTTTCGTTTCGCCGTCTTGAGCTGTACCTAAATCCAAACCGGCTATAGCTTGTTCATCGATATATTTAACTTTGAAGGTAGGCTTGGGCGCTTTGCCTGAAGCAGCATCATTGGCTACAGTATCTTCAGATTTACCGCCGCAGGCAGCCAATGAAAGGCTGAGCAAGATAAGGGGGAAGGTTTTTTTCATATGAGAAACCCTAGAAAAACGATTATATTTCAAATGATAAACGATATTGTGGCCGTCTGAAATATTCAGACGGCCTTACTATTATTTCAACGGACGAATACCTACTGCATCGCGTACTTTATCCAACAATTCGCGTGCTTCTTTACGCGCTTTTTGTGCGCCGGCCTGCAAAATGTCTTCAATTTGAGAGGGTTTGGCTGTCAATTCATTGTAGCGCTCGCGCGGTTCTGCGAGCTCGGCATTGATTTTTGCGCCCAAGAGTTTCTTGGCTTCACCCCAAGCAAGGCCTTCGGCCAGCATTTGCGTGAACTCGGCAGTTTCAGACGGCGTGGAGAAGGCTTTGTAGATTTCAAACAGAGGACTTTCATCAGTCTGTTTCGGCTCGCCGGGTTCTTTCATATTGGTGATGATTTTGTTAACCGATTTTTGGGTTTTCTTGTCGTTTTCCCAAAGCGGAATGGTATTGCCGTAGGATTTGGACATTTTGCGTCCGTCCAAGCCGACCAAGAGTTCGACATTTTCGTCGATTTTTACTTCAGGCAGGGTGAAGAGCTCTTGGAAGCGGTGGTTAAAGCGACCGGCAATATCGCGAGCCATTTCAACGTGTTGTATTTGGTCGCGACCGACTGGTACTTCATGGGCATTGAACATAAGAATGTCGGCAGTCATGAGGATAGGGTAGCTGTACAGGCCCATTTCCACGCCGTGATCCGGATCTTCCTGACCGTTTTCGGTATTTGCCTGTACTGCAGCTTTATAAGCGTGGGCGCGGTTCATCAGACCTTTTGCAGTGATACAGGTCAGAATCCAGTTCAACTCCATCACTTCGGGAATATCGCTTTGACGGTAGAAAGTGGTCTGTTCCGGATTGAGTCCACAGGCGAGCCATGTGGCGGCAACAGCTTGAGTAGATTGATGAATCATTTCCGGCTCATGACATTTGATGATGCCGTGATAGTCGGCCAAAAAGAGGAATGATTCGGTATTGGAATCTTGCGCTGCGCGGATAGCCGGGCGGATGGCACCGACATAGTTGCCCAAGTGTGGAATACCTGTTGTGGTAACGCCTGTTAAAACTCGTTTTTTGCTCATGAAAGTATCCTTCGGCATAAAGGCCGTCTGAAAATAAATATGGTGCCGATTATACCTGATTATTCTTGATTTTTCAGACGGCCTTTTGAGTAGAGGGTAACTGGATAATAAAAGTTATACACATAAAATTTAAAAAATAAAACACTGTAAAACAATAAGATAGTAAAAAATTATTGATTAATGAGTAAATGGCTCTTGAGTTATCCACATTTGCGCTTATATAGGCTCTAACAGAATATATTTGAAGAGGAACTTAAAATGAGATTTGATAAATTGACTGCCAAATTTCAGCAAGCTCTGCAAGAAGGTCAAAGTTTGGCTTTGGCTGCGGACAGCAGCTACCTTGAGGCCGGCTTTATCTTAAAAGCGTTGCTTGACGATCAAAACAGCGGTGCTGCTGCGTTACTGGCTCATGCAGGTGTGAATGTGCCTCAAGTGAAACAGCGTTTGCAGCAGCATTTAAACAGCCTGCCGAAAGTGTCCGGTCAAGGTGGCGATATTATGCCTAGCCGTGAGCTGCAAGCTGTATTAAACCTGATGGATAAGGCTGCAACCAAACGTGGCGATGCCTATATCGCCAGCGAACTTTTCCTGCTGGCTTTGGTTCAGCAGAATGATGCGACCGGCAAAATTTTGAAAGAAGCCGGTGCGACCGAACAAAATATCAATGCCGCGATCGATGCGGTACGAGGAGGACAAAACGTGAACGATGCGAATGCTGAAGACCAACGCGATGCTTTGAAAAAATACACACTTGATCTGACTCAACGCGCCCGTGACGGTAAGCTCGACCCCGTTATCGGTCGTGATGATGAAATTCGTCGTGCGATTCAGGTATTACAACGCCGTACCAAAAACAACCCTGTGCTGATTGGTGAGCCGGGTGTGGGTAAAACCGCGATTGTTGAAGGTTTGGCACAACGTATCGTCAACGGTGAAGTACCTGAATCCCTGCGTAACAAACGCCTTTTGGTTCTGGACTTGGCGGCTTTGATTGCCGGCGCGAAATATCGTGGCGAATTTGAAGAACGCTTGAAAGGCGTGTTGAACGACTTAGCTAAAGACGACGGCAACACTTTGATTTTCATTGACGAAATCCATACTTTGGTTGGTGCAGGCAAAACCGACGGCGCAATGGATGCGGGCAATATGTTGAAACCGGCTTTGGCGCGCGGCGAATTGCACTGTATCGGTGCGACTACTTTGGATGAATACCGTCAGTACATCGAAAAAGATGCGGCACTCGAACGCCGCTTCCAAAAAGTATTGGTTGGCGAGCCAAGTGTAGAAGATACCATCGCTATTTTGCGTGGTTTGCAAGAGCGTTATGAAATTCACCACGGTATCGATATTACTGACCCTGCTATCGTTGCCGCAGCGGAGTTGAGCGACCGTTATATTACCGACCGCTTCCTGCCTGATAAAGCGATTGATTTGATCGACGAAGCGGCCAGCCGCATCAAAATGGAGCTGGACAGCAAACCTGAGCAAATGGATAAACTTGACCGTCGCATTATCCAGCTCAAAATGGAAAAAATGCACGTTGCCAAAGAAACTGATGATGCCAGCAAAAAACGTCTGGAATTGATAGACGAAGAAATCGACGGACTGCAAAAAGAATACGCTGATTTGGATGAAATCTGGAAAGCCGAAAAAGCGGCATCATCCAGCACAGCCGACATCAAGAAACAGATGGACGACATCAAAGTCAAAATCGAGCAGGCTAAACGCCAAGGCGATTTTGCCCGTGCATCTGAGCTTGAATACGGTAAGTTGCCTAAATTGAGCGCACAGTTGCAAGCGGCAGAAAGCAATCCTGACGGCAAAAAACAAAATAAACTTTTCCGTACTGAAGTCGGCGCAGATGAAGTAGCCGAAATCGTTTCTCGTATGACCGGCATCCCTGTGTCAAAAATGATGGAAGGTGAACGCGACAAGCTGCTGAAGATGGAAGAAGTATTGCACCGCCGTGTGGTCGGCCAAGATGAAGCCGTGCGTGCTGTATCCGACGCTATCCGCCGTAGCCGTTCCGGTTTAGCCGATCCGAATAAACCTTATGGCAGCTTCCTGTTCTTAGGCCCGACCGGTGTGGGTAAGACCGAATTGTGTAAGGCATTGGCAGGCTTCCTGTTTGACAGCGAAGATCACCTGATTCGTATCGATATGTCCGAATACATGGAAAAACATGCTGTTGCCCGCTTAATCGGTGCGCCTCCCGGCTATGTCGGCTACGAAGAAGGCGGCTACCTGACTGAACAAGTCCGCCGCAAACCGTACAGCGTGATTCTTTTGGACGAAGTGGAAAAAGCCCATCCGGACGTATTCAACATCTTGCTGCAAGTATTGGATGACGGCCGCTTGACCGACGGACAAGGCCGTACCGTAGACTTCAAAAATACCGTTATCGTGATGACTTCCAATATTGGTAGCCAACATATCCAACAAATGGGTACTCAGGACTACGAAGCGGTGAAAGAAGTTGTGATGGAGGATGTGAAAGAACATTTCCGTCCTGAAATGATCAACCGTATTGATGAAGTAGTCGTGTTCCATGGTTTGGATCAGGCCAATATCCGCAGTATTGCAAAAATCCAGCTTAAAGGTTTGGAAAAACGTTTGGAAGCACAACATCTACATCTGAAAGTTGATGATGCTGCCTTGGATCTGATTGCCGAAGCCGGTTTCGACCCTGTGTATGGTGCCCGTCCACTCAAACGCGCCATTCAGTCAGAAATCGAAAACCCGCTGGCAAAAGCATTGCTTGAAGGTAAATATGCACCGGATAGCACAATCCATGTTAAAGAAGAGGGTGGTAAGCTCTTGTTTGCATAAGGTTAAAACAATGTAGTATGTTGTTGTAAAAGGCCGTCTGAAAGAATTCAGACGGCCTTTCTTAGTTATTGATTCACATCATATATTTGTTATGTAATTTGATTATTCATTGAATTTTAGAGAATATTAATTGAAAATCTTGTACCATAGGTTGACAAAGAATGCGATATAATCGGACCTGTTTGCCGAGGTTCTTGCTAAATATCTCATTTTGTGTAATAATACTACAATGCAAAAACTGACTAATCAAAATCTTCACATTATTTTGTCGGAACGCTTAAATGATACCGACTTTGTTCTTATTCTCAATGCATTAATCAAATTTTTGCGCCGAGGAGGCAAAAAACAGGCTTCCGAACGTTTCGATTTGATTTTATCTACTTTAAAACAAGATGATGCTTTATGCCGTCAATTCAGCCTGCGCTTCTATGCCTGGCTGTCCAAAGTTCACATCTATCCTGCGCTGATTAAGCTTGGTATTTTCTCGCGCCATAGTTTTACTCGGGAGATGGGCATACGGATTTACGAACGTTTCAGCCCGTCTTATAAAGATTTTTCCAATCTGCGCGAAGTGTTTTTGTATCTTTTCCATTCGAAAAACGATGATAAATGGTTGCAAACCCTGAGTTTGCGCCAATGGTTGAGCATGTATGAATTGTTGCAGGGCAAAGCGGATCCTGCTTTGCTTCAGACGGCCAGCCGACAGTTGGCAGATGCCCGTTTGCGAGCGGTGGAAATGCTGTCGATTTGGATTGCTTCCGAAGCGATTGAGCCGGATTTAATACGGATTGCTCCCCGTTTGTTGGAGGCGGATTCGGCATTTGTTGCTTTGCAACGTGAAATTGCAAAATTGGTAGAACACTATCGCCACAGTGAAGAAACTTACGATACGGCGCACTTGGAGGTCATGTTTGACCAGTGTGATAAGCAAATTGAGTATCTGCGTCGTCGTGGTACAGGAGCGGGATCTGGCTCATCAGTTAAAGTAGCGCACTTGCTGGAGCGTTTGCAGCAAACTATCAGCCGTCTGAAACTGTTGACCAATATTCAAATTGAAACCGGCAGCCGCACCCGCTTAACCATCAATCTGATGAATGCGATGATTTACGCGGCAGTAGAGCAATACAGCACCAGCCACTTGCGTAAAAGCAGTATCCGAATGCTGGCACGCAGTATTACGGAAAACAAAAGCCACCATGGCGAACATTATATTACGCGCAACCGTAGCGAATATTTCAAAATGTTTTATTCCGCAGCAGGAGGCGGCGTAATTATTGCTTTGATGGCATTGAATAAAATCCATATTGCGTCTTTGGGATTCGGCGAGTTTACTACTTCATTTCTTGCCGGACTTAACTACGGCTTAGGCTTTATGCTGATTCATATGCTGCACTGCACCGTTGCGACTAAGCAGCCTGCCATGACGGCGGCGAGCTTTGCCGAGCAGGTGGACTCAAATGAAGGCAGTAAAGCGGTGGACAACAAATTGGCAAAATTGCTGATTGATGTGTGCCGTTCGCAAAGTGTTGCCGTGTTTGGCAATGTATCGATTGCCGTATTGTTGGCGGCGGGGATCGCTTGGGGTTATGCCTACACGCATGGTCAGCCTTTATTAAACGAGGCGGTTACAGCCTACCAGCTTAAATCTATTGAGATTTTTACCCAGCCGACCTTATGGTACGCTGCTATTGCCGGAGTATGGTTGTTTTGTTCGGGGATTATTGCCGGCTTCTTTGACAATCGTTCCGATTATCTGAACCTGCGTCAGCGTCTGCCGTTTAATCCGTTGTTACGAAAAATCATGCGCCCGCAGCCACGCCGCCTTCTGGCCGCTTATATTCATAAGCATTACGGCTCGCTTATGGGCAATTTTATTTTCGGTATGCTTTTAGGTATGACCGGCTATTTTGGCCATCTTTTCGGCTTGCCGCTGGATATTCGCCATGTGGCGTTTTCTTCGGCAAATTTGGGTTATGCCGCGATTAGCGGTCATGCAGATATATTCACTTTTATGCTTGGCTTGGCAAGTGTATTGGCAATCGGCATGGTGAATCTGGTGGTCAGCTTTTCTTTAGCTTTGGCCGTTGCGCTCCGCTCTCGAGGCACGCGTTTGGGCAGTATGCGTAATCTGCTGAAGAGTTTCTGGAGTCAAGTGAAAGCCAATCCTTTGATTTTGCTGTATCCGGTTCAAGTGAATAACAAAGACAACACGAAGTAAGATTGAAGAAAGGCCGTCTGAATATATATTTTTCAGACGGCCTTTTGATTTAAAAACTATAAAGATTAGGCTTGCAGAGAGGCGCGGTTTTCCAAAACTTGGTCAATCAAACCATATTCTTTAGCTTCATCGGCAGACATATAATTGTCGCGGTCGGTATCGCGTTCCAAGTCGGCCAAATCGCGATCACAATGTTTGGCGAGTAAGCGGTTCAGTTTCTCTTTGATTTTCAGCAGCTCTTTAGCGTGAATTTCAATATCGGAAGCCTGACCAGCCAAGCCGCCGCTGATGAGCGGTTGGTGAATCATGATGCGGCTGTTTGGCAGGGCAAAGCGTTTGCCTTTTTCGCCTGCGGACAACAGGAATGCGCCCATACTTGCCGCTTGACCCAAGCATAAGGTAGAAACATGAGGCTTGATGAAGTTCATAGTGTCGTAAATCGACATACCGGCAGTAACCGAACCGCCCGGAGAGTTGATATAGAAGAAGATATCTTTATCTGGGTTTTCGCTTTCCAAGAACAGTAATTGCGCAACAACCAGATTGGCAGATTCGTCTGTCACCGGGCCGATTAAGAAAACGATGCGCTCTTTCAAAAGGCGTGAGTAGATGTCGAATGCGCGCTCGCCGCGACCGCTTTGTTCGATAACGGTAGGGACAAGGTAATTATTGAAATCGAAGGACATTTTTGTCTCCTGTTAATGATGGAAAAGCACCAAAGCATTTAAAGCGCTTCGGTGCTTTTGATTGTCTGTTTCAGACGGTCTTGGAGCAATTAAGCTTGTGCGCCCATTACTTCGTCAAAAGACAGCGCTTTTTCAGTTACTTTAGCTTTGCTCAGAACGAAATCAACAACGTTGCTTTCTACTGCCAAAGAAGTCGGACCTTGCAGGCGGGAAGGCTCTGCGTAGTACCAGTCGATAACTTCTTGAGGATCTTCGTAGCTTTCAGCGAAGTTGGCAACAACAGCTTTGATTTGGTCTTCAGTTGGCTCAAGTTTGTTTTCTTCAACCAATTTAGCCAGAATCAGACCCAAAGAAACGCGGCGTTCTGCTTGTTCTTTGAACATATCCAAAGGCAGATCCAAGTTTGCAGCGTCAGCCATACCTTGGTTAACGAAGTTTTGTTTCATTTCGTTTGCCAAGCGGGCGGCTTCTTCGTTGACCAAAGCAACAGGAACTTGCAAATCGGCTGCTTTGAGCAGGGCGTTCATTACAGATTCTTTGGTTTGTTCACCGATGCGGCGCTCAACTTCGCGGCTAACGTTTTTCTTCACTTCTTCGCGCATTTTGGCAACGTCGCCGTCTTCAATACCCAAAGCTTTAGCGAAGTCTGCATCAACTTCAGGCAAAGTAGCTTCAGAAACGTTGTTCAGAGTGATGGTGAATACGGCAGATTTACCGGCAACATCTTTACCGTGGTAGTCTTCAGGGAAGTTTACGGTAACATCTTTGCTTTCACCGGCTTTCATGCCGACAACACCGGCCTCGAATTCAGGCAGCATTTGACCTGCGCCCAATACGAAAGCGTAGTTTTTAGATGCGCCACCAGCGAAAGGCTCGCCGTCGATTTTGCCTTCAAAGTCAATGATGACGCGATCGCCGTTTTGGGCTTCGCGGTCAACATGGTTGAAGCGGGTGCGTTGTTTACGCAGGATTTCTACAGTTTGGTCAACTTCGGCATCGCCAACAGTCGCAGTAACTTTTTCTACTTCTTGGGCAGACAGGTCGCCAATAGTTACTTCAGGGAAAACTTCAAAAATAGCGGCAACTTTGAAAGACTCTTGATCGTCTTGTTCTTCAACGCCTTCAAAGCGCGGGTAACCGGCAACTTTCAATTCTTGAGCAACGGCAACTTCGTAGAATTCGCGTTGTACCAATTCGTTGATAACGTCGTTTTGTGCGCTTGCGCCGTACATTTGGGCAATCATTTTGAACGGTGCTTTACCCGGACGGAAGCCGTCAATTTTTGCGCGGCGTTGGGTTTGTTTCAGTTTTTTCTCAGTTTCTGCGTTGATTTTGGACCAAGGCAGAGACAATACTACTTTGCGTTCCAGATTTTCTAAAGTTTCAACAGTTACGCTCATCGTAAGCCCTTAAATTTGTTGTGTTTAAACGGTTATCCTTCTGCTCAGTATTCCGAAGAATTTCGGAAGCGTGCATAAGGTCAAAATTTAGTTGCTTAGTATAACACAATGTTTCACGAATAACATAAAAAGGCCGTCTGAAAAGTAGGAAATTCTTTTCAGACGGCCTTTGTGTTTCGATATTGTTGTTTTTTACAGCTGGTCTTTTTGAGCCAGAATCCGTCGGCTGCCGTTGATGTCTGCCGGAGAAAGAACACCGGCATTTTCAAGCGCATCTACCAAATTAGCGGCTCGGTTGTAGCCGATGCGTAATTGGCGTTGGAGTGCGGAAATGGAAGTTTTCCGGCTTTCCAATACGAAGGCGACGGCTTGATCAAATAACTCATCGCTGTTTGCGTTCGGATTGACAATATTGGTGGTTTCGATGGCTGCTTCGCCACTGAGCAGACCTTCCACATAATTGGTTGGAGCCTGTTCTTTGACGAAATTGACGACCTGATGCACTTCATCATCGGAAACAAACGCACCTTGCAGGCGTGTTGGTTCTGCGCTGCCCGGTTGCAGGAATAATGAGTCGCCGTATTTGAGCAATTCGTCCGCACCCATTTGGTCAAGAATGGTGCGGCTGTCGATTTTGCTTTGTACGGTAAAGGCCATGCGTGTCGGAATGTTGGCTTTAATCAGGCCGGTAACCACATCAACGCTTGGGCGTTGGGTGGCGACAATCATGTGAATGCCTGCAGCACGTGCTTTTTGGGCAAGGCGTGCGATTTGCTGCTCAACGGATTTGCGTTCGGTCATCATCAAGTCAGCCAACTCATCGATAACGACCACAATCAACGGCAGTTTTTCCAGAGGCTCGGGATCATCAGGATTTAAGCTGAACGGATTGAGTAATGGTTTGCCTGCTGCTTTGGCTTGTTCGACTTTTTGGTTGAAACCGTCCAAATTACGCACACCGGCATGGGAAAGCAGGCGATAACGTTTTTCCATTTCAGCAACACACCAGTTCAACGCTTGTCCTGCCTCGCGCATATCGGTCACAACCGGGCATAGCAGGTGCGGAATGCCGTCATAAATGCTCAATTCCAGCATTTTCGGGTCAATCATGATGAAGCGGACTTCGTCGGGCGTGGCTTTGAAGAGCATGGACATAATCATGCCGTTCACACCGACGGATTTACCCGATCCGGTCATACCTGCAACCAAAAGATGCGGCATTTTTGCTAAGTCGCCAACCACAGGCGTACCTGCAATATCTTTACCCAAAGCAACGGTCAGTTTGGACTTGGCGTCGGTAAACACGGGAGAAGAGAGGATTTCGCTCAACATCACGTCTTGGCGTTTCTCATTGGGTAATTCAATGCCCATGGTGTTTTTACCGGCAATGGTCTCAACAATGCGTACGGCTTGCAGGGACATCGAGCGCGCCAAATCTTTGGACAACGCGACAATTTGGCTGCCTTTGACACCTTGTGCCGGTTCGATTTCGTAGCGGGTAATCACAGGGCCGGAAGTAGCGGAAACAACCTGTACGCCGATGCCGAATTCAGCCAGCTTGGCTTCGATCAATTCTGCGGTTTGTTGCAATTCATCCGGATTGACGGCAACCGGTTCTTCAGACGGCATACGCAACAGGTTTATGTTGGGCTTGTGGTATTCGCCGTTGTTTTTAGGTTCTGTATCGTCAAACAGGGAAGTTTGGATTTTAGGGGGCGGCGCAACGGATACGGCAACAGTTTTACGGTTGCTGCTGCTGCCTGCCAACGGAGCAACCGGAGTGGCGGTAATGGTTTTGGCCTCTTTAACCATGCGGCGCGTATTTTGAGTTTCCAAAGCTTCGGTGCGGACATCTTCTTTTTTATTTTGGAATTGAGACAGTTTTTTCATCAAATTGCCAAACAGACCGCCCATATGGCTGCCGGATTTGGCCATGACTTCCAACCATGACACCTGAGCCAACAGGGAAATGGACAACAGCAACATCACGAGCATAATCAACAGGCTGCCCGACTTACCCAACAGCCAAGCCAGGCCTGAGCCGGCCAATAAGCCGACCAAGCCGCCGGCGCCAACGGGAAGGGATTCGCTCAATGCGTTGTCAAACAGAAAATGTTCGATAATCGGGCTGCACACCAGCAGGAGAAACAATGCCAAAGCGGCTACGCCGTGATTGTAGGGCTTGTGGTTTTCCTGCTTTTTCATGGGGCGGAAATTTTTGTAGAGGAAAACGCAAGAGGCGGCGATCCACCACCAAAACGATAGGCCGAACAAATAATATCCGACATCGGAAAGATAGGAGCCAAAGAGGCCGCCGAGGTTGGCAACATCATTGCTTTTGGGAACGCTGCGCGACCATGCAGGGTCGTCCATGCTGAAGCTGGCCAGGGAAATGGCCAGATAAATGGTGATAACCAAGCCAAACAGCCATAAAGCATCATTAATCAAGTTGACGACATGCTCGGGACGCGCTTTTTTTTCTTCGTTTTTTTGCAGCTCTTTGGCGGCTTTCAGGCGTTGGGAGACTTTATTGTCGGCTTGAGTTTGTGCTTTAGTGGATTTGCGTGTGGTCGGTTTGGCTACCGGTTTGGTAGAGACGCGTTTTTTTGTTTGGGTTTTAGAAGATTTTGCAGTCATGAGATAAAGGCCGTCTGAAAAGACCGGAGGTAATGTGCGTAAAGGGCAAATTATACCGTATTTACTAGGCACAAGAAATTGAAACGGGCGTAATCATTTTAGGATTCAGGCCGTCTGTTCGGCGTGACGAAAATTTTGGATTTCGTTTCCACCTGTTCAGACGGCCTGATGTTTTGATTGATTTGGACTTACATTCTGCCCAGTTCGCGCTGGAGGGCTTGAATATTTTTCTCCCTATCCAAAACCGCACCTTGCAATGTGCTGATGGCCTGTTGATTGACGCTGCCGCCTTTGGCTGTCCGTGCTTGGCTCAGTTGCTTTTTGGCATCGGCCAAAGCCGCGCGTTCATTGGATAACTCGGTTTCCAAAATAGAACGGCGACTGTTGACGCCGGAGGATTTTGGAACCGGAGGAGGAGCTGTTTCAGAAGCGGTGCGGACAGGGGCAGGTTTGGGTGTTGCCTTATTGTTGGATTTTGCCGCTGTATTTTTGCTTTTTGCCGGAGCAGTTTGTGATGTCGGCGCATTGAGTGTAGGCGCATCGCTAACCGGGGCATCGTATCGGCTGCTGCTGTATTTGCCGACAATCGGCAAGTCGTTGACGGCTTGGCAGTTTCCGCTTGGGCGCGAGGTATAGACAATCGAGCCGTTGACTTCGCAGGTGTAGATTTTTGCGGCGTGGGCTTGGCTGTTGAAAACAGCAAGCGGCAGCAGGGATAGGGTAAGCAGATATTTTTTCATGATTCAGGTAGGGCTGATTCGTTGCAGTTGAGCATTTTATTCTTGTTCAGACGGCATGGGCTGCTGTTTTTTAGCTTTTTTACCGTTCTTGTTTTTGCTCGGTTTGTCGGCTTTTTTCTCTTGTTTATCGGATTTTTCCGCGCGTGCCTTTTTCTTAGGCTTTGCACTTGCGCGTTCATCAGAGGCATTGAGGCTGCGGATGTTGAGGTGGTAACCGCTGCCTTGATGGCCACTGATTTTAGGCAATTCGGCCTGTGCGCAGGAGGATTTGGGTTCGGAAGTATAGCTGCCGTTGCCGCAGGAATAAACTGCGGCGGCTGCGTGAAGAGAAATGCCCAAGACGAAAGAGGATACGAGGAAGTATCCGGCTTGTTTGATGGTTGAAGTCATGTTTTTCCGTATTGTGTTTTATTTCAGACGGCCTGATGGCTCTATTTTTATTGGGAAAACTCGGCTTCGACATCCACTTGGATTTGCTCAAGCTCTTCCTGCCATTGCAGCCAGTTTTCTTCCAGTTGCGTTAATTTTACTTTAGTTTCTGTTAATTGTGCGAGTGTCTCTTGCAATTTGGGTTTATTTTCTTCTGAATAAGCAGATTCTTGTGCCAAAAATGCTTCACAGGCCGTCTGAATATCAGTCAATCGTGCGATTTCTTTTTCAGCTTTGTCGATTTTCTGCTGAATCGGTTTGCTGCGTTTGGCTTTTTCCTGACGGATTTGTGCTTCTATGCGCTTGGTGTCCTTACGGCTTTGGCTTTGTGCAGAAGCGGCGGGGGCTGCTGCGGCGTTTTCTTGTGCCAATCGCCATTGACGGTAGTCGTTCAAATCGCCGTCGAAGTTGTTCAGACGGCCTTTGTCGATAAGGAGGAAGCTGTCGGTAGTCGCTTCAAGCAGGCTGCGGTCGTGCGATACGACAATCAATGCGCCTTGAAAACTTTGCAGGGCAAGTGTCAGGGCGTGGCGCATATCCAAGTCTAGGTGGTTGGTCGGTTCGTCAAGCAGCAGCAGATTAGGTTTTTGCCAGATAATCATGGCAAGGGCAAGCCGCGCTTTTTCCCCGCCGGAGAACGGCTCGGTCTTTTGAATCGCCATATCGCCGACAAAGTTGAAACCGCCTAAAAAGTTGCGGATTTCCTGTTCGCGGACTTCGGGCGAAAGCTGCTGGATATGCCAAACCGGACTTTGGTCGGCGCGTAAAGTATCCAGTTGATGTTGGGCAAAATAGCCGATATTGAGCTTTTCGGATCGGACGATATTGCCGGAAAGTAAATCGATTTTTCCTGCCAATGCTTTGATAAATGTGGATTTACCGCTGCCGTTCACACCCAACAGGCCGTAACGTGCGCCGCTTTCCAGAGACAAGGTGATATCGTGCAAAACGGTATTGTCGCCATAACCTAAGTCGGCATGGTCGAGTTTCAATAATGGATTGGGCAGGTGTGTCGGATTGGCAAACTCAAAGGAAAATTCGCTATCCAAATGCGCAGGGGCGATGCGCTCGAGTTTGGCTAATGCCTTCATGCGGCTTTGAGCTTGTACGGCTTTTGTAGCTTTGGCTTTGAAACGGTCGATAAAGGATTGCAGATGTTTGATTTGCGCCTGCTGTTTGACGTAGGCGGCTTGTTGTTGCGCCAGACGTTGGGCGCGTTCGGCTTGGTAGAAATCGTAATTGCCGCCGTATTGGGTCAGTTTTTGTTGCGACAGTTCGATGGTGTGCGTGGTGGTGGCATTCAAAAAGTCGCGGTCATGGGAGATGATGATTTGCGTACAGGGCAGGGAGGCGAGATGGTTTTCCAGCCACAGTACGGTTTCTAAATCCAAGTGGTTGGTCGGTTCGTCCAAAAGCAGCAAATCGGCACGGCAAATCAGTGCTTGGGCAAGGTTGAGGCGCATACGCCAGCCGCCGGAAAAAGATTTGACGGGGCGGGTATGCTCTTCTTGTGCAAAACCCAAGCCGTTAAGCAGTTTGGCAGCGCGTGCCGGAGCGGTATAGGCATCGATTTCTTCAAGTTTGGCGTGATATTCGGCTTGTTTCATGCCGTCGTTTTGCGCTTCTGCTTGTGCTAGGGCCGTCTGAAAAGCCTGCAATTCGGCATCGCCTTGCAAAACGTAGTCTAAAGCGGAAATATCTAAATCAGGCGTTTCTTGAGAGACGGAAGCCAGGCGCCATGTTTTTGGAATCAGGATTTCGCCGCCATCTTGAGTGATTTCACCTTTTATCAGCGCAAACAGGCTGGATTTTCCCGTACCGTTTTTACCGATTAAACCAACGCGTTGGCCGGGGTTGATTACGGCATCGGCTTTATCGAGCAGGACTTTCAAACCGCGTTGCAGGGTGAGTTTTTTGATTTCTATCATGATGGCAGGCAAGGGGGTAAGTAAAACGAAAGGCGTTATTTTACCTGAAAAGACATATAAAAGGCCGTCTGAACAAGTATGAAAACGAAATCAACGATTTCTATTTCACTTATTCAGACGGCCTTTATGAAATGACAGTAGGAAATGCTTTCAAATTGTCTGTCGTTTCAATTAAATTTGAAGATCGCCATTGTCCGCACGGATTTGGCGCAGGAATTTTTGTGTCCGCTCATGTTTGGGATGATTGAACAAATCTTGCGGGCTGCCTTGTTCGACAATAACGCCGCCGTCCATCACGACGACGGTGGTTGCCACTTCCAAGGCAAATTTGATTTCATGCGTAACGACAACCATGGTCCAGCCTTCTTGTGCCAATTCCTTCATGGTATCCAAAACATCTTGCACCAATTCAGGGTCAAGCGCGGAAGTCGGTTCGTCAAACAGCATCAATTCAGGCTGAATCGCCAATGCTCGGGCAATGCCGACGCGCTGCTGTTGACCACCGGAAAGCTGGTAGGGGTAGAGGTCAATCTTATCGCCCAAACCGACTTTTTTAAGCAATTTGACAGCCTCTTCACGCGCTTTGGCGACAGGCTTGCCTTGTACGGCAACCGGCCCTTCCATAACGTTTTCCAACGCAGTTTTGTGCGGAAAGAGGTTGTATTGTTGGAACACCATGCCGGACTTGCGGCGCAGTGCCAAAATATCGTGTTTGCTTGGTTTTTTGGAAAAATCGATGCTTAACGGCTGCGCATTGTCAAACTCGATCTGACCTTGTTCTGGCATTTCCAAAGCATTTAAACAGCGTAAAAACGTGGTTTTGCCTGAGCCGGAAGGGCCTAAGATGACAACCACTTGTCCTTTGCCGACATCCAAATCGATGCCGCGCAAAATGGTATTTTCGCCAAAGGTCTTATGGATATTGCGGATTTTAATCATGACAACTCCTTATTTGGCAACATAGCGGTCGAAACGTTTTTCCAAACGCGCCTGAATCAGAAACAGCACTTTGCAGAAACACCAATAAACCAATGCGGCTTCGATATAAACGGGTAAAAAGTCATAAGTACGGTTTGCTGTCTCTTGGGCAACACGGAAAAGCTCGGTTACCGTTACCACTGCGGCAAGCGAGGTGTTTTTGAACAAGCCGATAAACTCGTTGCTTAAAGGCGGTACGGCAACGCGGAATGCCTGTGGCGCGACAATGCGGCGGAAAGTCTGCATATAGGTCATGCCGATGGAGAAACCTGCTTCCCATTGGCCTTTAGGTACGGACAAAATTGCCGCGCGTATGGTTTCGGAAGCGTATGCGCCAACATTGAGCGAGAAGCCGATGATGGCGGCAGGAATCGGGTCGATATAGATGCCGACGGAAGGTAAACCGTAGAATACGATGACCAACTGTACCAAAAGCGGCGTACCGCGAATGACGGAAATATAAAATTCCACCAGCTTCAGCAAGCATTTTTGGAAAATGCCACCGGAGGGCATGATTCTTACCAAAGCAACGGCTACGGCAATAATCATGCCGATAACGAAAGAAGCGATCGCCAAAGGCAAAGACACTGCGAAGCCGGCTTTAACCATGGGCCAAAACGCGCTGATGAGCATATCAGCGCGTGTTTCCGTCATAAACGGCAGAGAAGCAAGGAAATTATTTAACACTGATGTCTTTTCCGAAGAATTGTTCGCCCAGTTTTTTCAGCGTGCCGTCGGCTTTCAGCTCAGTCATGGCAGTACTGAATTTAGCCAATGCTTCATCATTGCCTTTATTGACAATCAGGCCTGAGCCGACTTTTTCGTCAGCAGGGGCAGACCAAACGATTTGTACGCCGGCATTTGGGTTTTTCTTCAGGTAGTCCAATACCGCCAATTCGTCGTTCAGGGTTGCGTCGGCACGTTTTTGTTCAATCAGGGTCAGAGATTGCGCCAAGCCATCCACCGGTACGAGTTCAGCTCCTGCTGCTTTGGCTTTTTCGCCATAGTTGCTGGTCAGGGATTGTGCGGTTTTTACGCCTTTGATGTCGTCGATGGATTTGATATTGCTGTCTTTACGCGCGACTAAAACAGCACCACTCCAGCTGTAGGGTTCAGATTTGTCAAAAGTCGCTTGACGCTCAGGGCTGGTCAGGCCGACTTGGTTGGCAACCACGTCGAAACGGCCGGCTTTCAAACCTGCCATCATGGAGTCCCATTGTGTTTCTTTAAATTCGACTTTTACGCCCAGTTTGTCGGCGACTGCGCGGGTTACTTCAACATCGTAGCCGGTCAATTTGCCGTCTTTGTCGTGGTAGGTGAAGGGTGCGTAAGTACCTTCCGTACCGACAGTGATGGTACCTTTGTTGTTGATTCGCTCAATCAGTGAGCCGGAGGCCGAACCAGATTGTGCCGGAGTAGAAGAAGCTGAGTTGCTGCCTTCTCCGCCGCAAGCAGCCAAAACTACTGCAGCGATGCTGCCGAGTACGAATTTTTTCAACATGGATTTTTACTCCTGACTTTAAGTGTGTCATTTAGTATTAAAGCATGCATTCTAAGCGAAACTGCCCAAAATACAAAATACATCTTATGCCTTAAAAGGCCGTCTGAATGCTGATTTGTTCAGACGGCCTTCAATGATGTATAAAAAATTCAGCTTATGCAATTTCAAGCCACATGACTTGATAGGGTTGCAGTACCAAGTCCTGATTCAGAGAAACGGTTTGACTGCTGATCAAATCGTGCGCTTTAAACGGCATGGCCTGCAGGGTGTGTGCACTGATGGTTTGCGCATGTTCGCTGAAGTTGCCGAATACCAAAAGCGCGTTGTTGCGCATATAGCCGATGATGTGTTTGTTGTTGGTGTTGAAGGTAACCAACCTGCCGCCATTAAAGCGCGGATTGCTTTGGCGGATGGAAATCATATGGCGTAAACCTTGGAAGATTTGACCGGCAGTGGTCGAGCTGTCATGGCGTTGGTTGTACAACTCCTCATTGTAACGAGGACGGTGTGCCCAGCGGCTGTCATCGCTCTTGTTGCTGTCTTGAGACCAGTCATCGTCATTGAGCGTACCCACTTCGTCGCCTAGGTAAATCAGCGGCAGGCCGCCGGTACTCAAAGCAATGCTGTACAAAAGTTTGATGCGGTCAACGGCATGCGGATCGTTTTGAGCCAAGCCGACCAATGCTGCTGCTGTACCACTGACACGGCAGTCACCTGTGCTTGGGTTGTATTGGAATGGTACGCCACGCGCGAAGCTGCCGTCAAAATGGTTGACGAAGAAGCGGTTGAGGAATTGGCGGTGGTCGTAGCCGTGGATGCCGAATTGCGATGCGTCTTCGTCGGCAAACGTCCAGCCGATGTCGTCATGGCTGCGGACGTAGTTGACCCATGCGGTATGGTCGGGCAGGTTGTGGCGGTAGGAGAGGGCTTGGTGGAGCAGGTTGACTTCGCGGGTGGCGAGAGTGTTCCACAACAATGCCATTTGCAGAGGGTTGTAGCCGATTTGGCATTCATCTTGGCTGATGTATTGGACAACTTGGTCGGGGTGGACAATGGCTTCGGATTTGAAGAACACGGCCGGGGCGGCAATACGCATGACGGAGTTAAACGCACGAATCAGAGCGTGTGCCTGAGGCAGGTTTTCGCAGCTTGTGCCCATTTGCTTCCAAATAAAGGCAACGGCGTCCATGCGCAGAATATCAACGCCCAAGTTGGCAAGGAACATCATTTCGCCTGCCATGGCACGGAATACCCACGGGTTGCTGTAATTTAAGTCCCATTGGAAGGAGTTGAACGTCGTCCATACCCAGCGTCCGTCTTCCAGTTGGGAGAAGCCGCCCGGATGTTGGTCAGGGAAGATTTCACGCAGGGTGCGGTCGTATTGGTCGGGCATCCAGCGGTCAGGGAAAATATAGTAGAAGTTGTCGTAGAGTGGATCGCCGGCAGCGCAGCGTTTTGCCCATTCGTGTTCGTTGGAAGTGTGGTTGAAGATGAAATCGACAACGGCGGAAATGCCTGCTTCGTGCAAGGCGGCAATGACATCGCGCAAGTCGTCTATTGTACCCAGTGCTGGATTGACATCGCGGTGGCTGCTGACCGCATAGCCGCCGTCGCTTTTGCCTTCAGGGCATTTAAACAGGGGCATCAGGTGTAGATAGGTCAGGCCCAATTCTTGGAAATAAGGGATTTTGGCTTTCAACCCTTGCAGATCGCCTGCGAACAAATCGACGTAGCACACGCCGCCAACCTGTTTGTTGGACAAAATCCAGTCAGGATCGTTTTCTCGCGCGATATCAATATCTTTTAAAGATGCGTTGCGTTGGGAATAGCTTTGCCATGCTTGGGCAATCAGTTGCTCCAGCATAGGGAGGACGGCTTCGTTGTTGTTGTATACGTTGTCCAGCTCGTGCATCAGTTTTGGGAAGTGTTCCTCAAGTCGTCTGTCAAACTGTTTCCAGTCTTCAGATGTCTCGATGCTTGCACGCTGTTCGGGGGTATAAATCGATAGGGTGCGTTCTTTAAGGTGATGCAAGGTCAAATCAACCTGTTGAGTCTGGGTCAACATAATGCCTACTCCGAAATTAAGGTGAAATTGTTTTGAAGCTTGGTTTCACTTCTTTTGCAAATCCATGCCGATTGTGGGTGGCTAAGACTGTAATTTTGCGTCAAGAAATTGTCTCAATGATACTGGAAGTGCTTGAGTGTGCATAGGGTTTTCGCGGTTAAGAAGGACGATTTTTCAAGTGTTTGATTTTGATTAAAAGTAGGATTAAGCAGATGGAAAGTAGCCTTTTGACGAACTTATCTTTCAGATGGCCTGAGTTTGTGAGAAAAACTTTTATTTTTATTATCTTAGATATCTTTTTATTCCAATATGGCCGTCTGAAACATTATGTACAGCATAGTGGATTGCTTGTTTCGTCTAAAAACGTGTCACAGAGATTAAGTTCATGACTTCTGATGTACATCAAGATTCTATAAAGAGGCAGTTATTGTATTTTAAATAGAGTGGGAATGTACAAGTTTCATTTATTAAAAAATGAATCCATCAGTTTTCTTATTGATAGTGGTTATTATGTAGATTATCAAGTTAATAAGGAAAAGGTGTTTGTCTGGTTTGTCATGCTTTTTTAATATTATTTTTTAAAATTAGACTTGACCCATTACAAGCAATTACTTAAAGTACCCATCTTATTTTTACACAAGAAAACGGGTTGTCCCGTTCCGAAAAAATGAGCGCAATCAAACCACCACAAATCACCGTATTCGACAGCAAGCCAACCGATGCTTATTTCTTCGGTACTTGCGTTCTCGACCTTTTCATGCCTGAAGCCGGTATGGATGCCATCACTTTAATCGAACAACAGGGTATCCGTGTCCATTATCCAATGGAGCAAAGCTGCTGCGGTCAACCGGCTTATTCGTCAGGCCATCCTAAAGAAGCCTTTGATGTTGCCAAAGCGCAACTGGATTTATTCCCTGAAAATTGGCCGATTGTCGTGCCTTCCGGTTCTTGCGGCGGGATGATGAAACACCACTGGCCGACTTTGTTTAAAGGTACCGAGTACGAACAAAAAGCCATTGATTGCGCCAACCGTATCATTGAATTTACCCACTTCCTGCTGGCGATTGGTTACAAACCTGAAGATAAAGGCGAGCCGGTTAAAGTGGCTGTCCATACTTCCTGCGCGGCACGTCGTGAGATGAATGTCCATTTGTCAGGCTGGCAGCTGATTGACGGCATGGAAAATGTTGAACGTATCGTCCACGACCATGAAAGCGAATGCTGCGGTTTTGGCGGTACATTCTCTGTGAAACAGGCTGATATTTCCGGCGCGATGGTAACCGACAAAGTTGCAGCACTGAAAGAAACAGGCGCAACTGAAATTATCAGTGCGGACTGCGGCTGTATGATGAATATCGGCGGCAAAATTGCCAAAGATGAACCCAATATGCCACGTCCGAAACATATTGCATCTTTCCTGTTGGAACGTACCGGAGGTAAAGCATGAGCGCGCGCGAAAATATTTTAGCGAAATTGAAAAAAGCCGATGCCTTGCCGATGGAAGAGCCACCGGTTTTCGATTATTACCGTGAAATGGGTGTTTCTTGGGCAAACGATGTCGAGCGTTTGAAACATTGGGCGGCTGCCATGCGTGCCGTTAAAACTGAAATTTATTGGGTTACCAAATCCAACTGGCCTCAAGTATTCCGTCAAGCAGCCGCAGGCAAAGGCTTGAAAAACATTCTGCTCCCATTGGAAACAGAACATGGTCAGCTGGCTCGTGCAGCTTTGGCCGATACCAATATTGAACCTCGTGGTTTTGAGCGAAAAATCGACGACTGGAAAAACGAATTTTTTGCCGATATTGAGGCTGGTTTTAGCGGCTCTAAATGCGGTATTGCCCGTACCGGTACGATTATGCTGAAGTCCAGCTCTGTCGAGCCACGCAGCCTGAGTTTGGTTCCGCCTGTACATTTCTGCCTGTTTGACACCAGCAAAATGTACAACGAATTCCATAATGCTGTTGAAGGCGAAAAACTGGTAGAAAAAGGCATGCCTACCAACGTTATTTTGATTTCCGGCCCGTCTAAGACTGCCGATATTCAATTGACTTTGGCCTATGGTGCACACGGCCCGCGCGATTTGGTGGTTTTGGCCGTTCTGCCTGATCATATTTCCCCTGCCGATTTGGAGGAAAAAGCATGAGTTCCCAAACCATTAAATTCCATATGAAGCCGGAAACGTTCAAGCAAAACGCTGCGATTTCTTTGCAAGACAAACCCCTGCGTAAAAGCTTACGCACGGCGATGGATATGCTGATGACCAAGCGCAAAGCTGTTTTGACAGATGAAGAAGAGCTGCAAAGCCTGCGTGACTTGTGTGAGCATGTCCGTCAACGTTCGTTGTCCAAATTGCCTGCATTGTTGGAACAATTGGAAGAAAACCTGACCAAGCTGGGCGTTAAAGTCCACTGGGCGGAAACACCTGCCGAAGCCTGCCAAATCATTCACAACATCATTACCGATAAAAACGGCAAGCTGATGGTGAAAGGCAAATCTATGGTCAGCGAAGAGATTGAGCTGAACCATTATCTGCAGGATCAAGGCATCAAAGCGATTGAGAGCGACTTGGGCGAGTTTATCGTTCAAATGGCCGGTGAGAAACCAACCCATATCGTGATGCCTGCCATTCACAAGACCAAAGAGCAGGTTAGCGAGCTTTTTCATCAAAACCTTGGCACGCCGTTAACAGACGACGTAGACCAACTGACCGGATTTGCGCGTAAAGCATTGCGCGATATTTACAGTACTGCCGATGTCGGTTTGAGCGGCGTGAACTTTGCTGTCGCGGAAACAGGCACTTTGTGTCTGGTCGAAAACGAAGGCAACGGCCGCTTGAGTACCACTGTACCGCCTGTGCACATCGCCATTACCGGTATTGAAAAAGTGGTTGCGAAGCTGTCGGATGTTCCGCCTTTGTACAGCCTGTTGCCACGCTCCGCCATCGGTCAGAACATTACCACTTATTTCAATATGATTACCGGCCCTCGCCGTAGCGAAGAGCTGGACGGCCCTCAAGAAATGCACTTGGTACTGCTCGATAACGGCCGTAGCCAAGCATATGCAGAAGATCAAATGCGCCGTACTTTGCAATGTATCCGTTGCGGTGCGTGTATGAACCACTGTCCGGTTTATACCCGTATCGGTGGCGCGGCCTACGGTACGACTTATCCCGGCCCGATTGGCGAGATTATCTCTCCGCATTTGTTAGGTTTGGATGTGACACGCGATCTGCCGACTGCGTGTACCATGTGTGGCGCCTGCGTTGAAGTTTGTCCGGTACGCATTCCGATTACTGAACAAATGCAACGTCTGCGTGTTGAAGCACAACGTTCGCCAACAGAAACCGTTCCACATCCTATCCGTGGTCAAGGTGCATCGCATACTTTCGGCGAACAAATGGCATGGCGTACGTTTAACGGTATTTTCAGCGGCAGTAAAGCTTATCGAGCATTCGGCTGGGCTGCTACCAAATTCCGTGCATTGACGCCAAGCAAGCAGTTAAGCTGGACCAATAACCATGTTCCGATGAAACCTGCCAAGCAAACATTGCATGAGATGATGGCAGAAAGAAAACGTCAGCAAGAAAAAGCATAAGACTTGAAAATAAAACCTGGGGGATAAAAGCCTCAGGTTTTATTTTTTATTGAATGGTGCTGATGTGGTATTGCTATTTGTAAAGGCGTTTGATTTGATTATTTTATCTTAATTCTTTTGAATAAAAAGGCCGTCTGAAAGATTTTCAGACGGCCTTTATTACAGCCAAAAGTTTTTGTCTAAGTCCTTAGAGCAATACTTTTTCTACACCGCCGTTATTGGCTTTTTTCACAAACTCATCCAGCCAGTTTTCGCCGAGGATGTGTTTCGCCATTTCGATGACGATGTAGTCTGCAGGCATATTGTTGTCGTCGGCGTAGCGGCTTAAGCCTTGCAGGCAGGCTGGGCAGGAGGTGAGCATTTTGACGGGTTCGCCCTGCGGCAGCTCTTTGAGGTTTTTCTCAATTTCCTCTTGTTTGCGGAACTTGACCTGAGTGGCAATGTCTGGTCGTTTGACGGCAAACATACCGGACTCGCCGCAGCAGCGGTCGCTTAAGACGACTTTCTGTCCCATAAGGCTGCTGGCCATTTGGGTGGCGTTCATGGTTTTAATCGGTGTGTGGCAAGGGTCGTGGTATAGGTATTGCTGACCTTGTACGCCGTTTAGTTGCACTCCTTTTTCAAGCAGATATTCGTGGATGTCGATGATACGGCAGCCTGGGAAGATTTCCTCAAAACGGTATTTTTCCAGTTGGTCATAGCAGGTACCGCAACTGACGACGACAGTTTTAATGTCGAGGTAGTTGAGGGTGTTTGCCATGCGGTGGAAAGCCACGCGGTTGTTGGTGCTCATTTCTTCGGCTTTAGCCTTATTGCCGCCTGCGTCTTGAGGATAGCCGCAACACATATAGCCTGGCGGCAGGACGGTTTGTACACCGACATGCCAGAGCATGGCTTGGACGGCGAGTCCGATTTGGCTGAACAGGCGCTCAGAGCCGCAACCTGGGAAGTAGAACACGGCCTCGGCATCTTCCGGAGAAGCCGGATTGCGGATGATAGGAATACTTTTGTCGTCTTCTATACCCAGCATGGAGCGCGGAGTTTTGGCAGGCACGCTTTTGGGTAAAGGACGGTTGATGAAATGGATAACCTGTTCTTTGATTGAGGCGGTACCGACAGTGGCTTTCGGTTCGGCTTTTTGCTTTTTAGTGCCAATCGGAAGAAGCTTGCCGATTTTGTAGGCGAAGTTCTGGGCGGGGAAGCCGGTCTGTATCATGGCGGCGCGAAGGGCTTTGATGGTTTTTGGGCCTGTGGCGTTCAAAAATGCCATGCCCATTGAAGCCGCAGGCGCAAAGCGTTTGTGGCCGGAATCGGCAAGGTAGTTGCGGACGGCTACGGTAACGTCGCCGAAGTCGATGTTGACAGGGCAAGGTTTAACGCAGCGGTGGCACACGGTGCAGTGGTCGCCGATGTCCATCAGTTCTTCAAAATGTTTGACGGAAACGCCGCGACGGGTTTGTTCTTCGTATAAGAAGGCTTCGGTCAACAAGCCTACGCCGAGGATTTTGTTGCGGGGGCTGTACAGCAGGTTGGCACGCGGAACGTGAGTAGAGCAAACAGGTTTGCATTTGCCGCAGCGCAGGCAGTCTTTGACGGAATCGGCAATGGTGCCGAGGTCTGATTTTTCCATAATCAGCGATTCCGCCCCCAAGAGCTCGAAAGACGGCGTATAGGCGTTGCGTAAGTCCGAGCCTTTCATCAGTTTGTGACGGTTGAAGGTGTGTTTCGGATCGACTTGGTTTTTGTAGTTCCAAAACGGTTGCAAATCTTCATCGGTCAGGAATTCGAGCTTGGTGATGCCGATACCGTGTTCGCCCGAAATCACGCCGCCGAGCGAGCGGGCGATTTTCATGATGCGTTCCACAGAACGGTAGGCCGTTTGAAGCATCTCGGCATCGTCTGAGTTAACCGGAATGTTGGTGTGGACGTTACCGTCGCCGGCGTGCATATGCAGGGCGACGAAGACGCGGCTGCGTACGGTTTTGGCGTGGATTTTGCCCAAGCCTTCGATAATTTTGGTGTCGGTTTTGCCGCTGAAGATTTCAGAAAGCGGCTTCATTACATCTGCTTTGACAGACACGCGCAGGCGGAAATCGCGGAAGGCAATAAAGCAGCTTTCATTGTCTTTGGCTTCGGGCGCGGCGTGGACGGCTGCGCCATAGTGAGCCTTATAGTCGGCAAGCGGCGCGTCTAAGTTATCAAGCAGCCATTCCCAACGCGCTTTGACGGCAGAAACGTGGGCTAGGGCGTGTTTGCCGCGTTCGCCCAATAGTTCGGCGGTTGGCAGGTCTGTTCCCATTTTGTCGATGGGGAGTTTGCCGGACAGATATTGCTCCAAGGCGGCACAGAGTTTGAGCTTGTTTTGGATGGAAAGCTCAATGTTGATGCGTTCGATGCCGTCTGAATACTCACCGAGTCTTTCGAGTGGGATTACCACGTCTTCATTGATTTTAAAGGCGTTGGTGTGTTTGGCTATGGCGGCGGTGCGGCTGCGGTCGAGCCAGAAGGTTTTGCGCGCTTCGGGCGATACGGCGATAAAGCCTTCGCCGTCACGGGCGCTGGCGAGTTCGCAGATGTGTTCGGCGGCTGCCTCTACGGCGGCTTCGTCGTCTGAAACCACGTCTGCCAACAAGACCATTTTCGGTCGGCCTTTGCCTGCCGCTTTGGTGGCATAACCGACAGCGCGGACGTAACGCCAGTCCAAATGCTCCAAACCGGCCAGTCGTACGCTTTCATGGGCAAGTAGGAAATCGCGGATTTCAACAATGGACGGGGTAGCGGTGGCTACCGTACCGAAAAACTCCATACACACGGTGCGCGTGTATTTCGGCATTTTATGCAATACAAAGGCAACGCTGGTGATGATGCCGTCCGTGCCTTCTTTTTGCACGCCGGGCAGGCCGCTCAAGAATTTGTCGGTAACGTCTTTGCCCAAACCGACTTTGCGGAATTTGTGGCCGGGGATTTCCAAACGTTTGGTATTGACGATATTGCGGCCGTCTGAATCCAGCGTATGTACGTCAAACACGGCGGTTTCTTCATCGTGGATTTTGCCGAAATTGTGGCGCACGCGCTCGATACGCAACCATTCGCCTTGAGGATTGACCATGTTCCAGTAGGCGAGGTTGTCCAAGGCAGTACCCCACAGCACGGCTTTTTTACCGCCTGCGTTCATCGCCACATTACCGCCCACGCAAGACGCATCGGCGGAAGTCGGATCAACGGCGAACACTAAACCTGCCTGATGCGCGGTTTCTTCTACCCGGCGGGTTACTACGCCTGCGCCGCAATGGATAATCGGATGTCTGCCGTCCAAGCCTGCCAGCTCAACGTATTCGACGCCGCGATGCTTGTCGAGTTTTTCGGTATTGATGACTGCGCTGTTTGCGTCCAAAGGTACTGCGCCGCCGGTATAACCCGTACCGCCGCCGCGCGGGATAATAACTAAGTCCAACTCGATTAAGGCGCGCACTAAAGGCGCGATCTCTGCCTCGGTATCAGGATTGACGACGACAAATGGATACTCCACGCGCCAGTCGGTCGCATCGGTAACGTGCGTTACGCGAGCCAAGCCGTCAAACATGATGTTGTGCGGCTTGGTGATTTTGCTTAAGCGTTCCAAAATCTGATGGCGTTTTTGGCTGGTTTCATCAAAACTGCTATCAAAACGCTCGACTGCTTTTTCTGCTGCGGCAACCAAGACATCCACTTGCCGATTATCGTCGCGGCGTTTGCGGATTTCATTTAAGCGATGGCGCATTTCGCGTACCAACGCGGCGCGGCGTTTTGGGTGCTCCAGTAAGTCATCAACCAGATACGGATTGCGCGCGACCACCCAAATATCGCCCAATACTTCAAACAGCATTCGTGCCGAACGTCCTGTTTTGCGTTGACCGCGCAGGTCTTGCAGGATTTGCCACGCTTCGTTACCCAACAGTCGGATGACGATTTCGCGGTCGGTATAAGAAGTATAGTTATAGGGAATTTCTCGAATACGCTGAGGGGCAGTAGTCGTGGTCATGGTCGTGTTCCGTTGATGGATGTAATGTTTTTATATTAAAGGCCGTCTGAAAAATGCAATTTCTTCTTGATGGCGTAAAGTGTTAATGTAGTGTAATTTCCGATATTTTTCAACGGAAAAGACAATAAACATTTCAATGGGAATGATTTGCAACTAGGTAATATTGTTTACAATCTTGTCGTGTAAATGGTTTTCAGACGGCCTGACAGATTTTATCGCTTGAGTTTTTCTGTAAAACCGCTATAATGCGTTTCTTCTATGGCGGGTCTCCCCGCATGGTAATTCGGAACACCGGGTCAGGGGCGGAAGCCAGCAGCCCACTCTGATGAGCCAGTGCCGGGGGTTCGGCTCGCCACCTTATTCAAAAATGCCGGAGATGGTTAAGTCTCCGGCATTTTTCATTGTATAAAGCGTAATAAAAAGGCAGTCTGAAACCTCATTTGCAGACTGCCTTTGAGTTTATGAACCAGCTATTTATGCTTCTTCTGATTTTGTATTGGGCAAAACGCAGTTTAGGATAATGGCCAATACGGCGCACAAACCTACACCGGCGAAGCTCAAAGTACCTACTTTGATAATCATGCCGCCGATACCGGTCGTCAATACGGAGCTGACGATAACCAGATTTTTCGGCTGCATCAAATCGACTTTCGCATCAATCAATGTTTTGATGCCCAAAGAGGCGATTGTACCGAACAGCAGCAACATAATGCCGCCCATAACCGGCATAGGAATCGAACCCAAAAACGCGTTGAACTTACCGAAAAACGCCATGAAAATCGCAAAAATAGCCGCCCAAGTCATGATGACGGGGTTGCTGTTTTTGGTAATCATCACCGCGCCGGTTACTTCGCCGTAAGTGGTTACAGGAGGGCCGCCGATCAAACCGGCCACGCATACGCCCAAGCCGTCGCCGGCGAGGGTTTTGTCCAAGCCCGGGTCTTTGGTGTAGTTTTTGCCGGTTACATTACCGATAGCCATAATGCCGCCGATGTGTTCGATGGCCGGGGCAATGGCGACGGGCAACATAAACAAGGCAGCCTGCCAGTTGACTTGAGGCGTTTCAAAATGAGGGACGGCAAACCAAGGAGCGTTGATGATGGCGCTGGTATCGACCAAGCCCATGATTAAAGCCAACACATAGCCGGAAGCCACGCCGATCAGAATCGGAATCAGCTTCATCATTTTGCTGCCGAAGACAGAAACAATGACGGTTACAGCAAAGGTAAAGCCGGAGAGAATCAGCGAGTCGATATAGTCGATGACCTGCTTGCCGCCTGATTGACCCATGGCCATCTTGCTGGCTTCTGAGGCAACAGACAAACCGATTACCATAATCACCGGGCCGATAACCACGGGCGGCAACAACTTGTGTACCGCATCCAGACCGCGCCATCTAATCAGTGCGGCAAAGATGAAGTACATGAAACCTGCCGCAAACAGGCCAAACATGGTAGAAGGCAGCCCCCATTCTTTGATTGAATAGATGATCGGTGCAATAAAGGCAAAAGAAGAACCGAGGAAAATCGGCACTTTACGTTTGGTAACCAATTGGAACAACAAGGTGCCCAAGCCTGCGCCTAATAATGCCAAAGCCGGGTTCAGTCCCGTCAGAAGCGGCACAAGCACCATGGCACCGAATGCGACAAACAAAATCTGCGCACCTGCTACCGCCGTTTTAAGCTGGTTCATAAAAGCTCCGAAGAAAATTCAAACGGCGCAGATTATACTGATTTATCCTAGTCATGAACATTTATTTACAAAAGGCCGTCTGAACAAATGTAACGATGACACCTGTTCAGACGGCCTTATTCGATAGCGAATGGTTAGTAACTTATCAAAATCGATTAGGAAAATTTTCAGCCGCGTGTTTCGCGCCAAACCAAATAATCGCGCAGGGGTGGCATGGGCGGATTGATGCAGTGCGGACAGATACCGGTTGTGTCTTCATCATCGCTGTCGATATGGTAGTCGTTTGGATCGAAGCGCACCTGCTGCATCACAGCTTGCGCCAATGCTTGTTCCTGTACGACATCAAATTCAAATTTTTCCAAAATCTCATTCAATAGGCAGATTTCGCTGTCGCTGAAAGATTCGCTGTGTTTGACAATGAGGCGTTGATAATCTTCATTGCTGATTTTTTCGTGAAGTAAATTGGTCTGGATAGTCATGATTTTATTGTTGAAATAAGATGGTCAAGGTGCGGATTATAGCGGATATCGTGTCGGCTGTTTCAAAGGGCGTCTTTAAGTTGACGGGCTTTGGCGAATGTGGGGATAAATCTGTTCAATTCAATATTGACTGCCTGAAAATCGCGGCTATCAAAAAAATCGCCGATACGTATGGTTTTTCCCTGATAATCGAAAGACCATGCACCTTGTACACATTTTTGGATACGTAAAATATTGGGGATATTGTGAATTTTTCGTTTCATACCATTTTGGTATAGGTTTTCGTTTGGCAACCTCTGTTCCCTTCCTTGTGCAATAGGAGCTTTGGGAATATGGTCACGAGAATGCCATTCGGAGATTTCTGACAACGGGAAACTACGCCAACGCCCAATGGAGAACAAGGTATAACCATGAGACAGCGTATGGTTACGGATCTTGATGTTTTCACGTCCGAAAAGTTGCCAGAGAAGGCTGTAAACAAGCGAACCCACTAAGTAGAAAGTAAAAAGTATATGGATAAGAATTATTATTGGATCAGTGAAATAATGCTCTTCAAGGTAAAACGGCGCAATGCATGTAAGAGCAAAGGAAAACATAAGAAATACCGCGGTAAAACCGATTTCCTGCGAGTCATGTACAACACGCGCAGATACGGCAATGCCGTCGGGCATGCGCTCAATTTTATAACGCGAAGATGCCATCAATAGCCTCCTATTTTTTCAGCCTGATACGCTTTTTGCAGCGGCCTAATTTGCGCCAAGCGTGCATGATCGATTTGTTCGGCAATTAAATGGGCTTTTCCTTGTGCGCGGCATTCGGCGGCGATTTTGCCTGCATCTACTTGATTGGCGGCCTCAAGTAAGGCCAGCCAATGTTCGCGTTGCGGATAGGGGGTGTCTTCAAGGTTCAGACGGCCTTGTTTGTCGGCCACGCAGACGTTTAAGGCCGTCTGAAAACGTTCGGGGCGGCGGAATGCGTCGGTTTTTTTCAAAACATTCAAAATGGTTTTGCTTTTGAACTGCCCGACTTGATGGAGCATGATGTGCCAACGGCAGACAAGTTCGGCAAGCTCGGCGCAGTGTTTGGGCGCGCGAAGGCGTTGATTGACTTCGCGGATGGGTTCGACGCCGTTGATGTCGTGTCCGTAGTGTTTCGGCAGGATATCAGCCGGTGTTTTTGCCTTGCCCAAGTCGTGCAATAAGGCGGCATAGCGTTCGGCGAGGGACAGATTCATTTCTGCGGCTCGTTGTACAACCATCAGCGTATGAATACCGCTGTCGATTTCGGGATGATAGTCGGCGCGTTGCGGTACGCCGAAAAGGGCGTCAAGCTTGGGTAGCAAGACTTTGAGTGCGCCGCATTCGCGCAAAACTTCAATCATTTTGCGCGGGTTTTTCTCCATTAAACCTTTGGCCAATTCCTGCCAGACGCGTTCGGCAACCAAGGCATCCGCTTCGCCATTTTCTACCATTTTCCGCATCAGCGACATGGTTTCATCGGCAATTTGAAAACCATAACGCGCAGAAAAACGGGCAATACGCAAAATCCGCACGGGGTCTTCGGCAAAGGCAGGCGAAACGTGGCGCAGGATACCGGCCGCCAAGTCTTGTTGTCCGCCAAAGGGGTCGATGATCGTGCCGTCTGAATCCTGCGCCATGGCATTGATGGTCAGGTCGCGACGCATCAGGTCTTGTTCCAGCGTAACGTCTTTATCGGCATGAAAGCTGAATCCGGCATAGCCTTTGGCGGTTTTGCGCTCGGTACGGGCGAGGGCGTATTCTTCGTGGCTGTCCGGATGGAGAAAGACAGGAAAATCCTTGCCGACAGGTTGATAGCCCTGAGCCAACATGGTTTGCGCATCTGCACCGACGACTACCCAGTCGCGGTCTTTGACGGGCAGGCCTAACAGATGGTCGCGGACGGCGCCGCCGACAAGATAGGTTTGGATGGTTTGTGTATTCATATAAAAATCGAACGATATAAAAAGGCCGTCTGAAAAGCCGTATTGGTTTTTCAGACGGCCTGATTCAGAATGCTATTATGACGCTTTAGGCTTGTTGCTGTCGATAATCTTCAGTCCGGCGGCAACAAACCATATCGTTATGCGGCATATCCTTTATAATAAGCCCATTCAAATACGGAGCGGCAAATAATGCAAACTTGGCACGAGGCGATTGGTGCGGAAAAAGAAAAGGCGTATTTTCAAACGATTTTGGAGAAGGTGCGCCATGAAAGGCAGGCGGGGATAACCGTTTATCCGCCTGAGCGTGATATATTCAATGCCTTTCGGACGACAGAGTTTGGAAGTGTAAAGGTTGTGATTTTGGGGCAAGACCCGTATCACGGCGCGGGTCAGGCGCATGGTTTGGCGTTTTCCGTGCAACCCGAAATTGCAGTGCCGCCGTCACTGGTCAATATTTATAAAGAGCTGGCGACGGATATTGAGGGCTTTCAGATTCCGAAACACGGCTATTTGCAGCATTGGGCGGAACAGGGCGTGTTGCTGTTGAACACGGTGTTGACTGTCCGCGCCGGTGTGGCGCATTCCCATGCGACCTTCGGTTGGGAGGCGTTTACCGATGAAGTCATCCGACAATTGGATAAGGAACGCGAGCATTTAGTCTTTATGCTGTGGGGCAGCCATGCGCAGAAGAAAGGCGCGTTTATCGACCGCAACCGCCATTTGGTGCTGACCGCGCCGCATCCTTCGCCCTTGTCGGCGTATCGAGGCTTTTTCGGCTGCAAACATTTTTCGCAGGCAAACGCTTATTTGCAGGTGCATGGTTTAGAGCCGATTGATTGGCAGGTTTAATAAGATAAAAGGCCGTCTGAAAGCAGATTTTCAGACGGCCTTATGATTTAGTCTCAAATCGAATATTCAATCAGCTCGTTTTGAGAGAAGACATAAACCTGTTTCGGAATCAGCCTCAATTCTTTGCCTTCGGCGATTTGGTAACGCGCGGCATCGCTGCCTGCCAGCGTGATATGCACGTCTTGTTTGTCGTGTTTTACCAAAATATGCGTCAATGCCCCGACGGCGTGGATTTTTTCGATTTTGGCACGGATCATTGGTGTTTCGTGTTCGGTGGCAAGCTGCCATTCGTGTGGGCGGATATAGCCGATAGCGGTTTGCTCCTGCCATTTGTAGTGCGCGTCCAATTTCCACGCGAAGCCGTTGTAATGCCAGATGCCTTTTTCGATTCTACCTTCAAAAGCGTCGGTTTCGCCGAGGAACTCGGTAACGAAGGCGTTTTCAGGTTTGCGGTAAATGGCTTCAGCGCTGCCAGTTTGTTCGATTTTGCCGTGGTTCATGACGACGATTTCGTCGGAAACTTCAAGGGCTTCTTCTTGATCATGTGTTACTAAAATGCTGGTTACGCCCAAGTTGTGATGAATGTCGCGCAGCCAAGTGCGTAATTCTTTGCGTACTTTGGCATCCAGCGCGCCGAAGGGTTCGTCCAAAAGCAGGAGTTTCGGTTCGACAGCGAGGGCACGGGCGAGGGCGATGCGTTGGCGTTGACCGCCGGAGATCTGGTGCGGATAGGATTTGGCGAGGTGGGAGAGCTGCACGAGTTTGAGCAATTCTTCGACTTTGGCGCGGATTTGTTCTTTGGACGGGCGTTCGGACTTGGGCAATACGGTCAAACCGAAAGCAACGTTGTCAAACACGTTCATGTGGCGGAAAAGGGCATAGTGCTGGAACACGAAGCCGACTTTGCGCTCGCGGACGTGTTTGGCGGTTACGTCTTGGCCGTCAAAGAGAATTTGGCCGCCGTCGGCGTTTTCCAGCCCGGCGATGATGCGCAAGAGCGTGGTTTTGCCGCAACCGGAAGGGCCGAGCAGGGAAACGAGTTTGCCGGTGGGGACGTTGAGGTTGATGTTTTTCAGCGCGTGGAACGCTCCGAAGTGTTTGTTTAGATTTTGAATAGTAATGCTCATGCTGCGTTCCTTTCGGCGGCGGCGAGTTTTTTATCTTGTAATTTGGTAATGATGTTTTGCACCAGCAAGGTGGCCAAGGCTAAAAGTGCCAATACGCCGGAGAGGGCGAATGCGCCGGTGAAGTTGTATTCGTTGTAGAAGATTTCGACCAAAAGCGGGATGGTGTTGGTTTCGCCGCGAATGTGCCCCGATACCACGCTGACCGCGCCGAATTCGCCCATCGCGCGGGCGTTGGTAAGAATGATGCCGTAGAGCAGCGCCCATTTGATGTTGGGCAGGGTAACGCGCCAAAACATCTGCCAGCCGTTTGCGCCGAGTATCAGCGCGGCTTGTTCTTCACTGTCGCCCTGCGCCTGCATCAGTGGGATGATTTCGCGTGCGACAAAAGGGAAGGTAACGAACAGCGTCGCCAAAATAATGCCCGGGATGGCGAAGATAATCTGTATGCCTTGCGCTTCCAGCCAGCCGCCTAATGCCGTGTGCGCGCCGAACAATAAGACGAACATCAAACCGGCCACCACGGGTGATACGGAAAACGGCAAATCGAGCAGGGTAGTCAGCAACTGCTTGCCGCGGAAGTCAAAACGGGTCAGCAGCCACGCCATCGCTACGCCCAATACGGCATTGACGGGAACGACAATCAGCGCGGTAATCAGCGTCAATTTGATGGCAGACCATGCTTCGGGATCGGTCAGAGATTGCAGGTACAAATCCCAACCGCCTTTTAAAGCCTCGTAGAATACGGCAACCAAAGGTACGACCAGCATCAGCAGCAGAAAGCCCAAGGCGGTAGCGGTCAGCAACACGCGCAGCCAACTCGGTTCGCTCAGGTTTGGATTAGTGGAATGGGTTTTCATGTTAGTGAAGTCTCTATTTATTCTTGTATCCGTTTAGGCCGTCTGAAAAATGTTTGCTTGAAGTTTCAGACGGCCTGTTGTTTGTTAAACCCTCGCTCCGGCGCGGCGGCTTAAAGTCCATTGCATAATGTTTAAAATCAGCAGGATGACAAACGAAATCATCAGCATAAACAGAGCAACGGCTGACGCGCCTTGAGCATCGTATTGCTCCAGTTTGCCGGTAATAATCAAGGGTAGGATTTCAGACACCATCGGAATATTGCCCGCAATAAAAATGACCGAGCCGTATTCGCCGGTAGAGCGGGCAAACATCATGCCTGCACCGGTCAACAGGGCTGGCGTGATTTCAGGCAAAAGGACACGGCGGAACGTAGTCCAGCGGCTTGCGCCCAAAGTTGCTGCCGCTTCTTCATACTCGCCCGACAATTCTTCCAATACCGGCTGAACGGCGCGGACGATAAAGGGCAGGCTGACGACAATCAGCGCAATCCAGATGCCAGTAGGCGTAAAGGCGATTTTGATGCCCAAAGGCTCGAAAAAACGGCCTATCCAGCCATTGGGCGCATATAGGGTTGCCAAAGCAATGCCTGTTACCGCCGTCGGCAGCGCAAACGGCAAATCGACCAAAGCGTTTACCAATCCTTTGCCCGGAAATTCATAGCGTACCAATACCCAGGCGACCAACGTGCCGAACACGATATTGGTCAACATCGCATAAAACGACATCCGCAAGCTCAGCCAGACGGCCGCCAAGACA
Organism: Neisseria sp. HMSC064D07; assembly: GCF_001837185.1. Lineage (NCBI taxonomy): Bacteria > Pseudomonadati > Pseudomonadota > Betaproteobacteria > Neisseriales > Neisseriaceae > Neisseria > Neisseria sp. HMSC064D07. The sequence continues at coordinate 305,754 of NZ_KV831677.1, forward strand.
TTGGGTTCGGTAATCGTGTTCCAAAATCCGCTCCAGCCGATTTCCGCCGCTTTGGCCGCCATCATTGCAAACGGCAAAACCACCAAAAGCGACAGGCACAAAACCGTCAAACCCAGGCTGAGCTTGAAACCCGGCAATACAGAAGGCGTTTTGAGTAACAACATAATGGCAATCGTCAGAATTTAATACACGCTTACTTTAACAAGGCCGTCTGAAAACTGGAAAGAATGCTTTGTTTGGTATAAAGACGATTTTGTTATATTGAAAAGCTGAAAAGGCCGTCTGAAAACCAAATTTCAGACGGCCTTGCTGGTGTGGTAAATATCAATAGGCAACAGGATCTTGAGATGCAGGCTGGCGTTGCGCCGCGTCATAGTTTTCCTGAGCCGAGCGGACGGCTTTTTCCAAACCGTTGATCCGTTCGAGATAGCGGGCATAGTTGCGTTCATTGCCATAACGCACTTTTTTGCCTTCTTCCAAATTTTTCTTGGCGGTATCTAAAGCACGCTTGGCCGCGCCAACGTCAGCCGGATTGATCGGGGCGACAGCTTCTTCCGCCTGCTCGGCTTTGCTTGGGGAAGTCGGCGTTGCCGGTGTTGAAACAGGCGCAGAAGTATATACGGACGGTTTGCCGATATTGCTGGCTTTGCAGTTTTTGCCGCCGGCTTGGGTATAGACTTTGCGGCCGGCAGAATCGGTACATTCAAAAATAGGCGCGGCGGAAACCGCAGTTGTCAACGCGAGCAGTAATGTGCTGATCCAGATTTTGTTCATTTTTATTTTTCCTTAAAACCATTTCCACCAAACAAACAAAGCCACAATCATGATGATGTTGGCGAATAGGATGGGTTTCCACTGTCTGGGTGCGCGCCGCAATTCGGCGCCCGAGCGCGTGCGGCGGATATAGAAAAACGGGCTGAGCAGCATGGAAGCGGCACATACTAAAATAATCACGGCGTAATAGATTTTGTGCGTTTCCATATTATTTCTCCGTTTCAGACGGCCTGAAATGCTGCCTACAACGCATTTTTGCGTGAAGCGTTGCCTGTTTTCATCTTGCATCGAAATTGGGCGCATTTGCCATGGCCTCAATCCTGAGGTCTTTGCAAAAATATGCTACAATCGCGTCCGATTATAACATTCTATTTATAAAGGTTTTACGAATAATGATTTCTACCAACGGCATCACCATGCAGTTCGGCGCAAAGCCGCTGTTTGAAAACGTATCCGTCAAATTCGGCGAAGGCAACCGTTACGGCTTGATCGGCGCCAACGGCTCAGGCAAATCCACCTTCATGAAAATCCTCGGCGGCGATTTGGAACAGACTGCCGGCGAAGTAGCGATTGAAAACGGCGTGCGTTTGGGTAAATTACGCCAAGACCAGTTTGCCTACGAAGACATGCGCGTGCTGGACGTGGTGATGATGGGTCACACCGAAATGTGGGCGGCGATGACCGAGCGTGATGCGATTTACGCCAACCTGGAAGCCACCGAAGACGACTACATGAAAGCCGCCGAACTGGAAGCCAAGTTCGCCGAATACGACGGCTACACCGCCGAAGCGCGCGCCGCCGAATTGTTGAGCGGTGTGGGCATTTCCGAAGATTTGCACAATGCGACCATGGCGGAAGTCGCCCCTGGCTTCAAACTGCGCGTATTGCTGGCGCAAGCCCTGTTCTCCAAACCAGATGTATTGCTCTTGGACGAACCGACCAATAACTTGGACATTAATACCATCCGCTGGCTGGAAGGCGTGTTGAACCAGTACGACTCCACCATGATTATCATCTCGCACGACCGTCACTTTTTGAACGAAGTCTGCACCCACATGGCGGATTTGGACTACAACACCATCACCATCTATCCGGGCAATTACGACGACTATATGCTCGCTTCCGCCCAATCGCGTGAGCGCGCCCTGAAAGACAATGCCAAAGCCAAAGAGAAACTGCAAGAGTTGCAAGAGTTCGTTGCCCGTTTCTCCGCCAACAAATCCAAAGCCCGTCAGGCAACCAGCCGTCTGAAACAGGCAGACAAAATCAAATCGGAGATGGTCGAAGTCAAACCTTCTACCCGTCAAAACCCGTATATCCGTTTTGAAGCCGACGAAAAAGCCAAATTGCACCGTCAGGCTGTGGAAGTTGAAAAACTGGCCAAACGTTTTGAAACCCAGTTGTTTAAAAACCTGAACTTCATCCTTGAAGCAGGCCAGCGCCTCGCCATCATCGGCCCGAACGGCGCAGGTAAATCTACCTTGCTGAAACTCTTGGCAGGCGCATACAACCCCGAATATTCAGACGGCCTGCTGCCGGACGAAGGCACCATCAAATGGGCGGAAAAAGCCAGCGTCGGCTACTATCCGCAAGACCATGAAAACGACTTCGACGTCGATATGGACCTGAGTGAATGGATGCGCCAATGGGGTCAGGAAGGCGATGACGAACAAGTCATCCGCGGCACTTTGGGCCGCTTGCTCTTCGGCAGCAACGATGTCGTGAAAAAAGTGAAGGTTCTATCTGGTGGCGAAAAAGGCCGTATGCTTTACGGCAAACTGTTGCTGTTGAAACCCAATGTCTTGGTTATGGACGAACCGACCAACCACATGGACATGGAAAGCATCGAATCCTTGAACATGGCGCTGGAAAAATACAACGGCACGCTGATTTTCGTATCGCACGACCGTCAGTTTGTATCTTCGCTGGCTACCCAAATCATTGAATTGGATGGCAAAGGCGGATATGAACACTACTTGGGTGATTACGAAAGCTATCTGGAGAAAAAAGGCTTAGTTTAAGCTCATACTGATAAGCTATTAAGATATTGAAATGCCGTCTGAAAATCGTTGTGTTTTCAGACGGCATTTTTTTGAAGCGTTTCATATTGGCAATCACTGAAACTGCTAAGATTAAAATGGATAAATATCTTGTTAGGAATTTTTATTAAAGCCATAAAACAGATATACAAAAGGCCGTTTGAAATATTTCAGACGGCCTTTATGTATGTTTTCATAGCAAGAGGATTAACTGAATAAACCTTTAAACCACAACACAATCGCGTCCCACATACGGCGCAGCCAGCTGCCTTCTTCCACACCGTTTAGTGCGATGACGTCTTTTTCGGCAATGACTTTGCCGTCTTTCATGACTTTCAGTTTACCCAATACTTGGCCTTTTTCAATCGGGGCGAGGACGGGCTGAAGCGTTTCTAAAATAGGTTTGACGTTTTTGCCGGTATCGTGGGGGATGGTAATGTAAACATCGTCCAAGAAACCGATGTCTACGGCTTTGGTGCTGCCTTTGTAAACTTTAACTTGGGAAATTACTTCTCCGCCGTTATAAAGTTTGGGCGTATCAAATGCCTGCAATGACCAGTTGAGCAGTTTGCTGCTTTCGCTGGCGCGCGCTTCGGTAGATTCGGCACCGGCAAGAATGGAAACAATACGGCGGTTGTTGCGTTTGCTGGAAGCGGCAAGATGGTAGCCCGCGCCTTCAGAATAGCCGGTTTTCAAACCGTCGATACTGCTGTCGCGATAGAGCAGGAGATTGCGGTTGGGCTGCTCGATATTATTGTATTTGAAAGATTTGTTTGCAAATAAAGGATAATATTTCGGATAGTCATTGATGAGTGCGGCAGCCAAGATGGCAAGGTCGCTAACGGTTGAAACATGGCCGTTAGAAGAAATACCGGTCGGGTTGTTGAAGTGGGTGTGCTTCATGCCCAAGCGTTTGGCTTCTTCATTCATTTGTTTAACGAATTCGTCAATAGAGCCGTTGCCAATGGCTTCGGCGAGGGTAATGGCGGCATCGTTGGCCGATTGGATGGTTGTACCCTTAATCAAGGAGCTGACGCTGACAGGTACTTTGGGGTCGAGGAACATACGCGAACCTTCGACTTTCCATGCAGCATTGGAAACAGTCAGCATTTGGCCAGCCTCAAGCGTACCGTTTTCTAATGCTTTAAAGGCAAGGTAGGCAGTCATCATTTGCGTCAACGCGGCAGGCTCGATAGGTGTATCGGCATTGTTGGATGCCAAGGTTTGCTTGCTGTGCAGGTCGGTAACAATATAGGCGGTCGCCGCAATTTCCGGCGGCGTTGTCGGGCTGTTGATGCTGTGCAGCAGCGGCTGCGTTTGAGCCTCGCTTTGTACGGCAGGTGCAGATGCAACCGGGTCGGCAGCGAGGGCAGGAGTATTCAGGAAGTTAGCAAAAATTAAACTAAGTAGCGTTTTTTTCATCATTATTTGTGGATTTGAATATGAGTGGATACTGTTATGAAGCAAACAGCTTGGCATATTAAATAGATATTAAGCGGACATTATACCGTCTCATTTAGGCTTTGCTAAGATTTTTCTTGCCTTCAGACGGCCTCAGGGGTATGGTTTTAACTTTTTCCTCCGGTCGGTTTGACCGAATTGCAATTTATTTCCGAACACTAAAAATACCATGAACCATTCCCTTCCTCTTTCCGATTATCTAACCCGTATTTTGACCGCTTCCGTTTATGATGTAGCCGTAGAAACACCTTTGGATTTGGCGCGCAGTTTGTCAGGCCGTCTGAACAATCAGGTTTTGCTCAAACGTGAAGATTTGCAGCCGGTGTTTTCGTTCAAAATTCGTGGTGCGTACAACAAAATGGCGAAGCTGCCTAAAGAAGCCTTGGATTGTGGCGTGATTGCCGCAAGCGCGGGCAACCATGCGCAGGGTGTGGCTTTATCGGCGCAGTATTTGGGTTGCCGCGCCGTTATCGTGATGCCGGAAACAACGCCTAAAATCAAAATCGATGCGGTAAAGAGCCGAGGCGGCGAAGTGGTATTGAAAGGCGTGTCTTATAACGACGCCTATGATTATGCGATGGAGTTGGCAGAAAAGGAAAAACTGACTTATATCGCGCCGTTTGATGATCCTGATGTGATTGCCGGTCAGGGAACTGTCGGCATGGAAATCCTCCGACAACACCGCAATATCAATGCGATTTTTGTCCCGATTGGTGGCGGCGGTTTGGCAGCAGGCGTAGCGGCGTTTATCAAACAAGTTTGCCCTGAAATTAAAGTGATTGGCGTGCAAACCGATGATTCTTGCTGTATGAAGCAATCGGTCGAGGCTGGGGAAATCGTACATTTGAAAGATGTCGGCCTGTTTTCAGACGGCACGGCGGTCAAGGTTGTCGGTGATGAAACCTTCCGCCTGTGTAAGGAGCTGTTGGACGAAATTATTACGGTAAATACGGATATGTTGTGCGGCGCGATTAAAGATATTTTTGACGATACGCGCAGCATTACCGAGCCTGCGGGCGCATTGGCCCTTGCCGGCCTGAAGGCTTACGTTGTGAAAAACAATATCCAAGGCCAAAACTTGGTTGCCGTAACCAGTGGCGCCAACATGAACTTCCACCGCCTGCGCCATGTTTCTGAACGCAGTGAACTGGGCGAGGGCAACGAAGGTATTTTTGCCGTTACCATTCCTGAAGAAAAAGGCAGCTTTCTTAAGTTTATCAATGTCTTGGGTAGTCGGAACATTACCGAGTTCAACTATCGCTACGGCAGCGATAAAAATGCGCATATTTTTGTCGGCTTGCAAACCGCCGGTGCGCAAGACTTGGCCGTCATCAGCAAACAACTGGCTGACGCAGGCTTGCCCAATGTTGACCTGACCAATGACGAAATCGCCAAAATCCATATCCGTTATATGGTCGGCGGACGTACGGAAAAAGTATCCAGCGAACGCTTGGTCAGCTTTGAATTCCCGGAGCGCCCGGGTGCGTTGTCCCGTTTCTTGAACCATATGCGCGCCGAATGGAATATTACTTTGTTCCATTATCGCAATCATGGTGCGGATTACGGTCGTATTTTGGTCGGTATCGATGTACCTGAAAGCGACAATGAAGCCTTTACCGACTTCTTGGAGAGCTTGGGTTATGTTTATAAAGAAGAAACCGATAATCCGGCTTATAAACTTTTCTTAGCTTAATCAGTAAGATAAAAGGCCGTCTGAAATTTTTCAGACGGCCTTGTGTTTTATGTTCGGCTATTTCTTACGGAACACCAAGTCCCAAACGCCATGACCCAATCGTTTGCCTCGGGCTTCAAATTTGGTTTCAGGACGATAATCAGGCGTAGGGGCGTAATCGGCAGCCGTGTTTTGCAAAGCGTCAAAACTGCTCAAAACTTCCAGCATTTGCACGGCGTATTCTTCCCAGTCGGTTGCCATATGGACATAGCCGCCGCTTTTGAGTTTGGGCAGCAGCTTTTCAACAAACGGCACTTGTACCAAGCGGCGTTTGTTATGGCGCTTTTTGTGCCAAGGGTCAGGGAAGAAAATATGAATGCCGTCTAAAGAACCGTCTTCCAGCATCTTTTCCACTACTTCCACCGCATCATGACGCATCACGTGGATATTGGAAATGTGTTCTTCCTCAATCAGCTTCAAGATATTACCGACGCCCGGGCCGTGAACATCAATCGCTAAAAAGTCGGTATCGGGCAGACGTTTGGCGATTTCCACTGTCGCGACGCCCATACCGAAACCGATTTCCAAAACTTTAGGATTGTCCCGTCCAAAAGCGCGGTTCAAATCCAAAGGAGCTTCTTGGAAGTCCACACCAAATTGCGGCCACATCGTATCGATGGCGCGCTGTTGGGCCGCGGTCATATGGCCTTGGCGCAAGACGAAACTGCGGATGCTGCGTTTGTGTTCTTCCGGAACGGTATTTTCGGGTGTATTTTCTGGAATGTTTTCGGACATGTTGTTTTAAATCAGTGAGAAATCAAATAAAAAGGCCGTCTGAAAGAATCAGACAACCCTGCATATAAATCGGCGTGATTATAGCGAATAAACGCTCTTCCTGAAACCTTTTAAAAAGAAGGTTTCAGACGGCCTGATTAAGACAATACCGGTTGAGGTACTTTGTGTTGCACCGCATAAACCGCAGCTTGAACGCGGCTGCTTAGGTTTAACTTGCGCAACAGGTTTTGTACATGCACTTTGACGGTTGACTCTGCCAGATTCAAATGGCGGGCAATGATTTTGTTGCTGTGTCCTGCGGCAAGATAGCCCAAGATTTCCATCTCGCGCGGGGTCAGTTGCTCCAGCAGATGGTCTGAGCGGGAAGGAGATGGAGAAATCAGCGATTGCACCAAGCGGCTGGTCATTTCTGGAGAAAAGACGTTGTCGCCATCGACAGCTTTGCGGATGCTTTCCAACAGGAAGTCGGCATTGATGTTTTTCAGCAAAAAGCCTTTTGCACCCATACGCATACACTCGGTCAAATCGTCGCTGTCTTCAGAAACAGTCAGCATGATGACGGTCAGCTGCGGATTGATACTTAAAATTTGGGCCAATGCTTCGCGGCCGTTCATGACCGGCATATCCAAGTCCAGCAAGACCACATCAGGCTTGAGCTGCTCAACCATTTTTACGCCGGCCAGGCCGTCTGAAGCTTCGCCGACGACTTCAAAATCAGGTTGGCGCGAAAGCAAGGCCTTGATACCGCTGCGAAATAGGGTGTGGTCGTCAATAAGGGTAATTTTAATCGTCATGATGCTGTTCTCATTTGTTGTGGCAAAGTCAGCATAACCGCCGTACCTTGCCCAATCTGTGATGTAATGGCCAATTCTGCGTTAATCCGTTGGGCCCGTTCCTGCATAATGCCCAAGCCGACATGTTCGCCTGAAGGCCGGTTTGATAGGTGTTCTTTATTAAAGCCTGCGCCGTCGTCACGAATCGTCATGACAAAATCGCCGTGGTTGGCAATTTCGACGCTGACATGTTGCGCACGCGCGTGTTTTCGGATATTGGACAGACTTTCCTGCAAGATGAAGATGATCTGCAAATGCTCATCATAATTCAAAGCCTGCCCGTCGTCCTGCCATTTTAAATCAACTGGAATACCGGTTTGTCGTTCAAAACGCGCCAGCAGCGATTCTACCGCTTCAGGAAAATCTTTATTACTGATTTTGGTGCGGAAATTCATCAGAAGCTCGCGGACGTCTTCATAGCATTCCTGCACGCCGTCTTTAATGAAGCTGATGTTTTCTTCAGCCTGCTCGCGTTGGTTTGAAGCAAACGCGCTTTCCAACATTTGCACCTGCAAATTCAAAAAGGTCAGGGCTTGTGCAATGCTGTCATGCAAACCTTGTGCAATCAAGTTACGCTCCTGCAAGACTGCAAGCAGGCGGCGCTCTTGTTCCATGCGGTTGTTGGCGATGGAAATGCCCAGCTGTCCGCTTAAAGTATGCAGCAGTTTTTCATCTTGCTCATCAGGCATATGGCCGTCTGAAAAATATAGGGTTAGTACGCCAAGCTGTTCATCTTGATAAACGATCGGAAATTCTACACGATTTCCTTCTTCGGTTTCACCGACGCTTGCCGCCAAATCAGAACGTTTCCGCTCCTCATCGGAAAGATATACCGTACCTCCTAAGGCTGAAAACGCCGGCAGAATCTGAGTTAAAAATTCTTCTGCCGCCTGTTGGGGCGTAAAAGTTTGGTGCAGATTGCGCGTGGTTTGGTAGAGCAGGGTTAAATCACGGTTTTGCCGCGCCAAGTCTTGGGTTTGTTTGGCAACTTGTCCTTCCAAGTCTGTATAAAGCGTATGCAGACGGCGGCTCATTTGGTTAAAACCCTTGCTGACTTGGGCGAATTCACGAATTTGGTCTGTATCGATTTGTACCCCGAAACGACCTTCGCTGATGGTTTCTACTCCGTCGCGCAATTTTTCCAGCGGCCGGATGATCCACGAATAATGCCAAACAATCATCAAGCCTGCAGCCACTAAAATCATCAACATCATCGCCATTTGAAAACGGCGCAGCCATAAAGTATTTTGCTCGTTGGCATTTTCCATCGCCTGTAAAAACAGCTCGATGTTGCCGGCAAAACGGTACAGGCCGATTTGGGTCGGACGCTCGTAATGTTGCAAAGAAGGCTTGATGTTGGATTCCCAATCAATCAACAGCATCGATTGGATCAAATCGTAAGCCAGCGGCATTTGTGACGGAATCAGCGGATGAATGGCATCGCTTTGAGTTACACTGGCCAGCGTACGCTCAAATTCTTTGATTTGGTTATCAATTTGCGCATTGGGTGTACGGACGCTTGCCATATAAGCCAAACGATACACCTGCATTTTCAAACTGCCCGCATCTTCAATCGTTTTGGCCGCGCTTTCCAAACGCCAAGAAAGCAGCAGGGTAAAGACAATCGACAAAAATGCCGAACTGACCCATAAAAAAGTCAGCAGTTTTAAACGCGAAGACAGGCTCAAGCCGTCTGAAGATCCGGAGAATAAACGCATAAAGCACGCAGGAAAACTAATCCGATAATCTTATAAAAATATCATTCTTTCGGCTTATAAACAACCTGTCTAAAATAATTGTGTGGTTATGATAAGAAAAAACAGGGGTTTAATGTAAAATCATGTTATGATAAAATTCATCTCAAGTGAATTTAATCATAAAATCAGGTTTCAGACGGCCTGAAACCTTGAAACTTACCCAATAAACACAACATCTTGAACCACACTCCATACTCTGCTTCGCAAAGGACTACCAAAATGAAAATTTTCGCACTGATATTGGCCGGCGGGCAGGGAAGCCGGATGGGAGGTGTCGATAAGGGGTTGGTGCAATGGCACAACAAAGCCTTGATAGATCATGTTATCGAAAAAATCCGCCCCCAAGTCAGCCACATCGCCATCAGTGCCAACCGCAACCTTGAATCTTACGCCCAACGCAGCGCGCACATTTTCTCTGATGCGCGCCAATGGCAGCATTACGGCCCTTTAGCCGCCTTGTGTACTGCCGCCAACGATTTACAAATAGCCACTGCCGACTGGCTGCTTATCGTATCCTGCGATATGCCGCGTTTGCCGGAAAACTTGGTTTCCCAGTTTGAAACCATCGCGCGGCGCACGCCATTGTGCAATGCGTTTTATGTAGAGACCCCTGCCAGACCGCATTACAGCGTGATGTTTATCCGGCCGCAAATCCTGCAAAGTACTGTGCCATACCTTTATTCAGGAATGCGCAGCATCCGCGGCTGGCTGCAACAACAGCGCGCGCGGGTTGTCCATTTCCCTCATGAGCAGGATTTTATCAGCTACAACACGGAAAATGATTTGGCCCAGCCTTTGTAGTTGGGTAGGTAGAAGCAATAAGCTTCTGATGAACTGAATTGTTTTGCAATAAAGTATTTTATAAAAGCTTTAGGCCGTCTGAACAACAGACGGCCTTTGTTTTGTCATTTTAAAGTTAAATGAATTATAGGCAACCGGCAAAGTTTTCTGCAGCCAATGGTTCCCTACCTAGCAAAGCTGCAAAATCAGAATAGTCGGCGCATGAGCCTTGCTGGAGCAGGGCAAAGCTGTCGCGGCTGATGATGCCGTTGCTGAAGATATTTACCAACGGTAGCGCAGGGTTAATCAGACGCAGGGGAACGGGTAGGATACGTTGCGGCGATTTATGGAGCAGGGTTTGGCGGAGGATGATCAGGTATTCCGCCAAAGTCAGGGCTTGTCTGCCGGTCATATTGATGGCGCTATGGTCGGTGTCGGTTTGGACGGCAAGTTTCGCCAAACCTTCTGCAACATCGGCAAGATGTACGGGCTGCAAATGAAAGCGACCGGCTTCCGGTAGAGGAAGTAAAGGGAGGCGGGCTAGTTTGATGAACAGTTCGCAGCTGGTTCCTCCTCGACCGTAAACAACGGATGGTCTGGCTATGGCAATCGGTATGCCGCTTTGAACAATGGCATCATCGCCACGCCCTTTGCTGCCAACAAAGTTGATGGACTGAGATGGATTGGCACCCAGTGCGGATAGTTGCACCCAGCGTTTAATGCCTGCTGCTTTTGCCCATGAGGCGAGCTGTTTGGGCGTGTGGTGGTGTACGGTTTCGAGTATTTCGGCATGACGGCTCATAATTCCAATGCAGTTGATGAGGACGTCTTGCCCTTCCAATAAACGGCGTGCGGCGGTTTCGTCGGGATGAAGAAAATCGAAGGCGCGGCGGTCGGGCGTGCAAACTTGGTGACCTTGTTCTTTGAGGATTTGAACGGTACGGCTGCCAATAAAGCCGCTGCCTCCGAAAATGATGATGTTCATATGCTTTTCTTTATATTGTTAATAAGGCCGTCTGAAAACCTTTAAACCGGTTTCATCACCATCAGGAAGTAAATCACGATAGTGGCGCAAAAGGCAGGATAGCCGAGTAATTCCCAGCGTCTAGCATAACGCCAGTAGGGCTCCGGAATGGTGTCTGCGTTTTCTTTGTGCGCTTTTTCGGCAATTTTTGCCATGCGGATTTGCAGCCAGACAACAGGTAGCCAGCAAATGCCTGAAAAGATATATAAAGCCAGCGTCATCCATATCCAATTTTGTTCCAGCATGGTGGCAACAGTGTAGCCGCGTTCGTACAGCATCCATAAGCCGGATAAGGGTTGGAAAATGACGGCGGGGGTTGTAAACCACCAATCTGCTTTGATGACCCAATGCGAGACGACCGACTGCGCGGCAACCGAGCCGCTGCGGTTTGCCCAAAAGAGGTAAAACGCTGTACCAAAACCGGTGCCGACCATTAAGGTAGCCGAGATGATGTGCAGGGTTTTAACAATTAAATAAGTGTTCATTTTTTATCTCCTACGGATTGATACAGGAAAAATAAAGTAGCCATAATCGGCAGGTTTTTTACCAAAGGCGCAAATGGATGCGCCCACATTTCAGGCAGCCTGAAGGCGATAATCAGGCTGTATGCCGCGACGGTTATCAATTGCAGCAGCCATACTGAGGAATGGGAGCGAAGGCGGCTGAAGCATAAAAAAGCAAAACCAATGTCCAGCAGAGAAGCGGCGATTAATGTAGGCCATTGCAACGGATTGGGAATACCGACTGAATGCAGCAAATCCAATGACATTTCAGGCATGAAAAACAGAGGTTGGGTACCACTCCACAGCCATAGCAGCCCCATCGAGTAAGACAGGTAGGCGGGTAGGGTGTGCGTAGTGTTGTCGGACATGCTGGTTTCCTATTTTGTTTTGGTTTAAATATATAATTAGTCTGTAATTTCTATAATTTCTGTTAAAAGAGAAATTATAGGGCAAAAAATTTTAAATAGGCTCCGGGATTGTTTCTTTAGGAGGGAAATCCATATCCAGTGATTCAAAATCTACCAAAGAATATCAAGCTTCAGATAAATATGCCCATGCAAGGCTGCCATGAGCATGTTTCCATATCCTAAATAGCATTGGCTATGTTTATTGAGAACAAGTCCATTGCCATCAACGGAAAAATTTTTGTATTCCGGCGCCTATTTTTAAAATTTTCACCATGGTTGAAGTGGAAAGCTTCAGCATTTCATTTGCCCACACGGTCAGCGTACTAATGAAATCATGGGTTTGTTGGATTCGCTGCTTGGCAGTTTCATTTTCCTGACTAAATTCAGGGCTGTCGATCAGGCTTTGCAAAAATTGCCGTGTCGGTTCTATTTCGCGCTGCATACGCACTTCTGCAATGGTACGGAACAAAGTCCAGACATCATCCGAAGTTTCAAAATGATCGCGCCTATCGCCCAAGATATGCACGGTATGTACCAATCTCAGGTTTTGCAACTCTTTAATACTGTTGCTGACATTGGAGCGTGCTACGCCGAGTGTTTCGGTGATTTCTTCGGCGTTCATTGGTCTGCCTAAGATGTAGAGCAGGGCATGGATTTGCGCAACGGTACGGTTGACGCCCCATTTGGTACCCATTTCACCCCAATGGAGGATAAATTTTTCAGTGGTCGGATTTAGTTTCATAGTGATGGTATTCTATTTTTATCTTTTATTTCTGTCAATACAGAAATAAAGAAATTTTAGCGTATGAAGTAAAAATGTTCAGACGGTCTTTTGAATCACCCCTTCTTCTATATGTTCTCTCAACATCTCTAGACCTTATCAGTCATGGTTTCTTATGAGGAAAAGATGTTATTCATAAACCGGTATTTTTTGAATAAAAATTTATCCGTACAATCT